>CBFCYL010000008.1:0-61472 GCA_965602455.1 uncultured Thalassospiraceae bacterium
TGCGAGAAATAAAATAAGCAAATAAAACAAGAAGGGACTCCATCCCCATGAACACCCCCCGTCCCGACATTGTTATCGCCAGCGCCCGGCGCACCCCCATTGGTGCGTTCGGCGGCGCCTTTGCCACCATGCCCGCCCATGAACTGGGCCGGGTCGCCATTACCGCCGCCCTGAAGGACGCCAGATGTGACGCCAACGAGGTCGACGAAGTGGTGCTGGGTCAAGTGCTGTCGGCCGGGCAAGGCCAGAACCCGGCCCGCCAGGCCGCCATGGCGGCGGGCATCGGCGTGGAAAAAACGGCTTACGGCATTAACCAGGTTTGCGGTTCGGGCCTGCGCGCCGTGGCGCTAGCGTTTCAGGCCATCGAGTTGGGCGACGCCGATATTGTGGTCGCGGGGGGGCAGGAGAACATGAGCCTTTCGCCCCATTGCACCCACCTGCGCGAAGGCACCAAAATGGGCGATACGGAACTGACCGACACCATGATTAAAGACGGCCTGTGGGATGCCTTTCACGGTTATCACATGGGCGTCACGGCGGAAAACGTGGCCAAAAAATTTGGCATCAGCCGTGCGGCGCAGGATGCCTTCGCCGCCACCTCACAACAGCGCACCGAAGCCGCCATCAAGGCCGGACGGTTTAATGACGAGATTGCCCCCGTTAGCGTAAAGCACCGCAAGGGCGAAACCGTGGTGGACGCAGATGAATACCCCCGCGCCGGGGTCACAGCCGAAAGCCTTGGCAAACTAAAACCGGCGTTTGCAAAAGACGGCACGGTAAGCGCGGGCAACGCATCGGGCCTTAATGATGGCGCCGCCTGCGTGGTGGTCATGCGCGACGATGACGCAAAAGCGCACGGTGTGGAACCGTTGGCGCGCATCGTTTCATGGGCAACCGTTGGCGTGGCACCGGCGCTGATGGGCACCGGGCCGATCCCGGCATCCAAAAAGGCGTTGGAAAAAGCGGGCTGGAACGTGGGTGACCTCGACCTAGTGGAAGCCAACGAAGCGTTTGCTGCCCAGGCCTGCGCGGTCAATCAGGAACTGGGGCTGGACCCGGAAATCGTTAACGTCAACGGCGGGTCCATCGCGCTGGGCCATCCCATTGGTGCCAGCGGCGCGCGTGTCCTGGTGACCTTGCTCCATGAAATGAAACGTCGCAGCGCTCACAAGGGTTTGGCCACCCTGTGCATCGGCGGCGGCATGGGTATAGCCATGTGTGTGGAACGATAGCGCGGCTTTAGCTGGGGTCTTTCGGCACCGTTTGTTCCATGGACCGGCGTTCGGCAAACAGGTCGTACCAGTCTGCCAGTGCCGGATGGTCGCCGCGCCAATCTTCATCGCCAAAACGAAAATCGAGATACCCCAGCGCCACGGCGATGGCGATGGTACCGACATTAACGTCCTGTCCCAGCATATCGGCTTCCGTTTCCAGTTGGTCCAGTGCGCGGCCATAGGCGGCATGCTGGCGGTCCATCCAGCCCTGTGAGCGTTCGTCATCGCCGCGGCGGCTTTCAAGAAGCCTCAGGATAGCCGCATCGAGAATGCCATCGGCCAGCGCACGACGGCGAAGCACGTTCCACCGGGTGCGTCCCTCCTGGGGAAAGAGCGCCATGTTTGGGTTCATGGTGTCGAGGTATTCGGTTATGACGTTGGAATCATACAGCACCTCGTTGCCTTCGGTCAGCAACGCCGGAACCTTGCCCAACGGGTTATGAACTGCAATGTCGCTATCGGGATCCCACGGGTTGGTGGGGATCAACTCTATGTTCTCGGACTGACCCAGCTCGATGGCCGCGACCAAAACCTTGCGAACGTATGGTGATGTCGGTGAATAACGAAGCTTCATGCATCTTCTCCTTGGAGGCTAGAAACGATCCTTGCGAAAGCGGATTTCCGCAAACACAGCCGTGCTGTCCTGCCCGGCCATGTTAACCGCCTCCTGCACCGCCGGAATATCCGCTCGCAGAAAGGGGTTGCACTTGATCTCGCTTTCCAACGTCACCGGCACGGTTGGCTTGCCCGCTTCGCGCAACTGGCTAACTTCTTTTGCCCGCGCTTTTAAATCAACGTTCCCTTTTTCGATGGTCAGGGCAAAATCAGCATTAGCGTTGGTATATTCATGGGCCGGGTATACTTGCGTTGCGGTGGGCAGGTTTCGAAGCTTGCGAAGTGATTCCCACATCTGCTCCGCCGTGCCGCCAAACAGCCGACCGCAACCCAGCGAAAAAAGTGTATCGCCGCAAAACAGCGCCCCGCCACCATCAAACCAATAAGCCACATGGTTGGCCGTGTGGCCGGGAATATCCAGCACGCGGGCCTTGGCATCGCCCACCATAACCACATCGCCATCGCTGAGCCCTTCGTCGAAACCGGGAATGGTGTTCTCGTCGCCGGTGGCGCCATAAACGCGCGCACCCGTTGCGGCCTTGATGTCGGCAACGCCGCCCACATGGTCGCCATGGGGGTGGGTAATCAGGATATGGGTAATCGTCCAGCCAAGTTTTTTGGCCACCGCCAGCACCGGTGGGCCCACCGCCGGGTCGACCACCGCAACGGCGCCGGATGAGGCATCGCGCACCAGATAGACATAATTGTCATTCAAAACCGGCACCTGCCGGATATCCAGATCGGACATACTGCCTCCCGCCTCATTTAAGCCAAAAGCGTAACACCCTCGCCAAGGCTCAACAATGGGCCCAGTAGTGATAATTACCAGTTCATAAAGTGCGGGGATGGCGTAAGGGCGGCACTTTGCTACAATCTGTCCATGTGGAACGATGCCGTTGATTTACGTGATTTTTATGCGACCAACCTCGGCCGGGTTGCCGGGCGGGTCATCCGGCTGCACCTGAAGAGCTTGTGGCCTGACGTCACAGGCATGGATGTTCTGGGTATTGGCTACACAACGCCGTTGCTCGGCGTTTTCCGCCCCGATGCCCGGCGCGTGATCGCCGCCATGCCGGCGCAACAAGGTGTGTTGCACTGGCCGCCCAATGAAAACGGGTTGACCGCATTGGTTGATGAAGCCGAGCTTCCCTTTCCTGACCTGAGCCAGGACAGGGTTATTCTTGTCCACGCACTGGAATGCACCGAACAACTGCGCCCCTTGCTGCGCGAGGTATGGCGCGTGCTGACGGAAAGCGGCCGGTTGATTATCATCACGCCCAACCGGCGCGGAATCTGGGCCCGGCTGGAATCCACCCCCTTTGCTCACGGCCAGCCGTATTCAACGCGCCAGCTTTCGCGTTTGTTGCGTGACAACATGTTCACGCCCATCCAGTCGCGGTCCATTCTTTATGTGCCACCGACCAACTCGCGCATGGTGTTAAGTTCCGCGCGCGCATGGGAAGGCGTTGGCCGACGGCTAATGCCGGCGTTTGGTGGTCTTGCCATGGTTGAATCGGGCAAGGAAATCTATGCCGGTGAACTGGCTGTCGAACGAAAACCACGAGCCAACCTGGCGCTGGCGCGACCGGGCAGCAGCGGATAATTTTCCAGAATCTATTTACTAAGCAGGAATACGGCTTGCGAACCAAACCAGTTGGCCATGGACAGGCTGCTGCTAATGGTCCTGGCATCACCCGATGCGTTCAGAAACAGACTTTTTTCAATGTTCAAGCCCATCTCATCAGCCAACGAGACAAAATCCCGAATGGTGCAAAAGTGAATGTTGGGTGTGTCATACCACTGGTAAGGCAACGCGTCGTTAACCGGCATGCGGCCTTTTTGCAGAATATAAAGCCGGTATTGCCAGTGTCCGAAATTAGGAAATGACACAATCGCCCGCTTGCCGATGCGCAAAAGCTGGGCCAACACTTCCTTCGGCTCGTGCATGGCCTGCAGGGTTTGGCTTAACACCACATAGTCAAACGCACCGTCCGGATAATCCTTGAGGTCGGTTTCAACGTCTCCCTGAATGGCCGAAAGTCCCGCCGAAACACAGGCTTTAACGCCATCGGTGCTAATTTCGATGCCGCGGCCGTCAACCTGTTTGAAATGCACCAGGTAATCCAGCAACGCACCATTGCCGCAACCGGCATCCAACACGCGGGTATCCGGCTCAATCATATCGGCGATAAGCTGAAGGTCGACACGGATAGATTTACGGTCATGCGGGTTCATGGCGCTTTCCTGTTCAGGCCCCGGTGCTCGGCACAGCCTTCAAGAAAACCTTCAAACACCTTATGGAACTCCGGCTCGTCCAGCAAAAATGCATCATGGCCCTTATCGGAATCAATTTCGACAAAGCTGACATTGGCGCCCGCGCCGGTAAGCGCGTGCACAATTTCGCGGTTTTCACGCGTTGGATACAACCAGTCTGAAGTAAACGAAATAACGCAAAACCGAACCGGGGTCTTCCAGAACGCCTTGGCCAGCACATTGTCAAACCGCTCGGCGATGTCGAAGTAATCCATCGCCCGCGTGATGTATAAATATGAGTTCGCGTCAAAACGATCCACAAACGTGCTGCCCTGATGGCGCAGGTAACTTTCCACCTGAAAATCGGCATCGAAACCCCACGTCACGTGGTCGCGGTTCTGCAACCGGCGGCCAAACTTTCGGGTCAACGCCGTTTCGGACAAGTATGTAATGTGCGCAGCCATGCGCGCCACGGCCAAACCACGGTGCGGGTTCTTGCTTTCGTTCTGATAGGCGCCGGCGCACCAGTCGGGGTCGGCCATAATGGCCTGCCGGCCAACTTCATGGAACGCGATGTTCTGTGCCGAATGGCGCGCTGCGGTGGCAATGGGAACGGCGGCAAAAACATTTTCGGGAAATTGCGATGCCCATTCCAGCACCTGCATGCCGCCCATGGAACCACCGATAACGGCAAAAAGCTGCGTAATGCCCATATGGTCGATGAGCAGTTTTTGCGCCCGCACCATGTCGGCAATGGAAATGACGGGGAAATCCAGCGCCCATGGCTTGCCAGTCTCGGGGTTGGCTTCCTTCGGCCCAGTTGACCCATTACAGCCGCCCAGAATATTAGCGCAGATGACAAAATAACGTTCGGTATCGATGGTCAGGCCGGGCCCGACCACGCCCGACCACCAGCCGGGCTTTCCGCTGACGGGGTGTGTATCGGCAACGAAATGATCGCCGGTCAGGGCATGGCAGATGAGGATGGCATTGCTTTTGTCGTCATTAAGCTGGCCATAGGTCTGATAGGCGATATCGACACCATCGAGCGATACCCCGCAATCGAGCTTCAGCGGCGCTTTGGTGGCCAGACGCACGCGAAGGCCGGGAAACGGCTGGTCGCCGCCCGCTTTTTCGCTGCCCGGCGTCGTAACGCCGCGCTCATCGTGGCCATGGCCTGTCGTCATGGTGCGCCTCAATATTAATCGTGCAAAGCTGTGCCTATTGCTAGGTTTCACATGGGAAAGTGTCAATGTTTTCTTTGATTTCCACCGCCAGTGGTATTATCACTCTGGGGCTTTTAAGGCCCTGAAATACCCAGCCCATTGGGTGCAATTATAAGGTATCGATTCGATGAAGACCCTTGAAGAACTGCGCCGCGAGATTGACGCCATCGACGATCAGCTCCATGACCTGCTCATGCGGCGCACCGAAATCGTCGAGGGGGTCACTGCGGCCAAACAAGGCGATGCCATCAAAATTCGCCCCGCCCGCGAGGCCAAGATCGTGTACCGCCTGCTGGCGCGGCACAAAGGCGCCTTTCCCAAGCGCGAACTGGTGCGCATCTGGCGCGAGATTATCGTCGCCACGCTGGGTGCCGAAGGCCCGTTTTCGGCTGGCGTTTACACCGGCGATGATGCCGAAGGTTATTGGGATATGGCGCGTGATCATTTCGGCAGCTTCACACCCATAACGGCCTACCCTTCCACGCGGCGCCTGATCGAAGTGGTCAGCAACCTAGATGTTACCGTCGGCGTTTTGCCGGTGCCGGTGCGTGGCGCTGAAAAACCGTGGTGGCGGCGCCTGGTCACAACCAACGAAGGTGCACCGCGCATCATCGCCCGGCTGCCTTTTGCCGGCTGGGGAAACACGCGTGCGCCCGGACAGGAAGCCCTGGTTATTTGTCCCGTGCCGCAGGAACCGACCGGATCGGACCGCACCTACCTGGCGTTTGAAAGCACGGGCGAATTAAAACCCGCCGCCTTTGGGCGCGCGGCAGAAGCGGCCGGACTGGAAGTGGTCTCAACATTTGACTGGTCAGATCCATCACGTCCGCAAATCTGGCTGAAGCTGGTGGAAGTGGAAGGCTTTGTGACCGAGGATGATGATCGCCTTGCCCGCATGAACGAATCACTGGATGGCGCCATCAGCCGCATCATTGGACTTGGTGGTTATGCCCTGCCCCTTGATGAAAACGCTTTGGCTAAAACGGACGCGACCAAGAAAAAGGCGCAGCCATGAGCCCGAAAATAACGCCGCGTCCCGGTGTTCTGGACATCGCGCCCTATATCGGCGGCGAGTCAAAAGTTGCCGGACAGGAAAGTATCATCAAGTTGTCTTCCAACGAAGGCGCCTTCGGGCCAAGCCCCAAGGCGTTGGCGGCGGCACAAGCGGCGGCAAAAACCATGCACCGCTACCCCGATGGCACCACAGCCAGCCTGCGCGAAGCCATTGCCAAGCGCTTCGGCCTGCCCGTGGAACGCATTGTTTGCGGCGCCGGTTCAGACGAAATTATCAGCCTGCTTTGTTATGCCTACGCCGGAGAAGGTGACGAGGTTTTATATACCGAGCACGGTTTTTTGATGTATCGCATTTCGGCGCTGGCGGCGGGTGCCACCCCGGTAGCAGCAAAGGAAACGAACCTCAAGGCAGATATAGATAACCTGCTCGCGGCAGTTACGGACAGAACCCGCATTGTATTTCTGGCCAACCCCAACAACCCGACGGGAACCTACCTGACGGCAGTTGAATTGCAGCGCCTGCGCGCCGCCCTGCCCGAACCCGTGCTGCTGGTCATTGATGCAGCCTACGCCGAGTTTGTATCCAGAAGCGACTACACGCCGGGCTTTGAGCTGGTTGACCAGGGCCAGAACACGGTTATGACCCGCACCTTCTCAAAACTTTTTGCCCTCGGTGGGCTCAGGCTGGGCTGGGCATACATGCCGGCAGAAGTCGCCGATGTTTTCAACCGGGTGCGCGGGCCGTTCAATGTTTCTTCCGTTGCGCAAGCCGCAGCGATTGCGGCACTGGAAGACACGGCCTTTACCGAACGCGCCTTTGAACATAACCTCGACTGGGTCAAGCAAACAGAAGCAGCATTAAGCGCCATGGGAATCAAAACCACCACCAGCGTGGGTAATTTCGTGCTGGCGCGCTTTGACGGTAAAAACAACAAGACCGCCAAGGCGGCGGATGAATTTTTGCGTGAAAACGGTATTATCGTCCGACGCATGGAAGCTTATGGACTGGCCGACAGCCTGCGCATTACCATTGGCACGAAAACACAAATGCAGACGTTCCTGGATGTTATCCGGAAATTTATGAAATAAGGCATGGGTTATTAAGAAGGTTATGACGCCACAAAGCACCCCGTTGTTCGACCGCGTAGCCCTGATCGGCATTGGCCTGATCGGCTCTTCCCTCGCGCGCGCATTGAAAAAGGGCAAGCTTGCCGGCCATGTTGCGGTGCAGACGCGATCTGACGAAACACTGTCGAAAGCAAAAGCCCTGAACCTTGGCGACAGTTACACCACCGACGCCGCCACAGCGGTGGCGGGTGCCGACCTGGTGGTCATCTGTACGCCACTGGGTGCCTACAAGACGGTGGCTGGGGCCATTGCCGGTTCCCTGAAGGCGGGCGCCATTGTCAGCGATGTTGGCTCGGTCAAGCAAGCCGCGTTTGAAAACATCGCCCCAAGCCTGCCTGCGGGCGTGCACCTGGTGCCGGGCCATCCCGTTGCCGGGACCGAGCATTCCGGGCCGGAAGCCGGGTATGCATCGTTGTTTGAAGGGCATTGGTGCATTCTAACGCCGGATGCCAGCGCCGACAGCCAGGCGGTCGAACGTGTTGCCAACCTGTGGCGCGCCATCGGCATGGAAATTGAAATTATGGACGCCGAACACCACGACCGGGTGATGGCAATTACGTCGCATATGCCGCAGTTGATTGCCTACACCATTGTCAGCACAGCGACTGATCTTGAAGACGACACCAAGCGCGAGGTGATGAAGTTTTCCGCCAGTGGGTTCCGGGATTTTACCCGCATTGCGGCGTCCGACCCGGTTATGTGGCGCGATGTATACCTGAACAACAAGGATGCCATGCTTGACGTGCTTGATCGCTTCACGGCGAGTCTTGATGACCTGCGCAGCGCAATCGTGAATGCAGAGGGCGAACGCATGTTTGATATCTTCACCCGCACCCGCGACATTCGCCGCGGCATCATCGAATTGCGTCAGGACAAACCCGATATCAAGCCCGAGGACGAAGACTGATCGCGACCGGGTTTTCCTGATTATATAAATGACCGCTTATTCTATGATTGACCAGTCCACCATCGGCATCGGGCCGACGCGCACGGGGCCGAGGTAAAGCTCACCATCGCGCGCCTCGATGCTGAGGTTCAATACCGTTCGGCCATCGGCACCGCGCCGGGAAAGGGCGGCCAACGTCATTTTCACCAAAACCGCGTCACTGTCGCGAATGTAGCCCTGATCGCGCAAGCGGTTCAGCATCGGCAACAGGCCGCCGACCTTGGCCGCCAGCTGGAAGTGGGGCTGCAAGTGATCGTCCAGCACGGCATCGCCCATCGCCGCTAACGTTGCGCCTTCGGTTTCCACAACCAGGTTTTTTACCTTTGCCTTGCCGTCCGCTGCCTGCCATGCCTTAAGGCCATCCGTAATGGGCCCGCTCAACCCCAGCGCAAACTCAAGGCGTTGCATGTTGGGTGCCAGCGGTGCCGTTGTCGCCCACGGCAGCACGAGATCCCGGCCGGCAAAGTGCAGGTTCAATGCTTCGGCGTTGGGCGCAGCGTCGGTGTCGGTGCTGAGTTCCAAATTCAACTGCTCGGCGGCAATGCGCCCGCCAGCGTTGTCGCGAAGGCTAAGCCCGGCGACGTTAAGCACCAGCCGCCCGGGCCACGCAGAGCCCGGCTCAAGCTCGGCCGCCAGCGTTTTGGCACGACCCCGATAGTGCTGGACGCGCGGTGCGCCATCATTGCCGGGAAAACGAGCCGTCAGGCGAAAGCGCCCGGCGCCCTCGAGGTATATGGTCAATGGGCTAAAGATGCCGACGCTCAGGCTCAGGCGTTCGGACGACCAGCGAAGGCTGCTTTTTTTTCCGGCGGGGGTGGCGAAGGCGGGTTCCTTGAACGTGATGTTGACACGGGTTGGAAAGCCGCCCAGCGAAAGGTCGCTGTAGCCAGCCTCGCCACCGTTGGCATTTTGGCTTGCAACCCAGCGGGTGGCCTGTTTCTTGACCACGTTCGCCAGCACCGACCAATAGAGCGTCCAGCCGCCGACCACGAGGGCGATGCTTAAAATCGTTGCCGTGCCGAAGCGAAAAACTTTAAGCGAACGCGGCGCGCGGTAGTTCAACGACGGGTGGGAAAAGTCACCGAAGTCTTCCTTTTTGCGCTTTATCCGGAACCGGGGCCTGAGCCGGGAGCCAAGCCTTGGCTTGTGCTTGACCCTGAACCGTGACCTCGACCCTGAACTAAAACGCATGACGCTTTCCAAATGTTGCTGAGGCCGCGAAAGGCCGATTGCCAACCGAACGGGCGCCAGACTAACATGGTGCCATGGGCAAAACGGTTAAGACGCCAACAAAAAAACCGGATACCGGTGAGGGTGGCCAAGACGGGTTCTGGGTCTTCGGCTACGGGTCTTTGATGTGGAACCCCGGCTTTCCAAACCTGGAAGCCGCACCGGCGCGAATTTTCGGTTTTCGCCGTTCGCTTTGTGTCATTTCAACGAACTACCGTGGCACCGAACAAAACCCCGGACTGGTGCTGGGACTGGATAATGGCGGCTCCACCGACGGGCTTGCCTTTCTGGTGGCCGACGAACACATCAACGAAACACTGGCTTACCTGGATGACCGCGAGCAGATTACCAAGGTTTATTGCCCGCATTTCGCCTGCGCGCACTTAAAAGACGGGCGCAAGGTGCGCGCCTATACCTTCGTTGTGCGCCATGACCACGACCAGTATGCCGGCAACCTCAGCCGCGAGGAAACCGCCCGCATGATCGTCAATGGCAAGGGCGAACGCGGTCGGTCGCTGGATTACGTCGCCAATACGGTCGCCCACCTTGACGAACTGGGCATCAAGGATACCGAACTGCACAGGGTTCTGGAGCTGGCGCAAACGTTAAAAAAGGCGCTTTAAGCCCCTAGCCGCACTTCGAATAGCCGCAAGACGTGCACACATCGCAGCCTTCCTGGCGAATCAACGAAGGCTGGCCGCACTTGGGGCACTGGGCCATGCGCGGCTGTGTTGGCTCATTGCCTTCTAGGTTGACCACCTTGGGCATTTCCTCTGCCTCGGTTTCGGGATACCCGGGGCGCGGCTCCTGCTTGATGAAGCCGATGGTCACCATGTGCTGCTCGATAACACCACCGATGGCAGCCAGCAACGACGGCACATACTTGCCGCCCATCCAGTGGCCGCCGCGCGGGTCGAACACCGCTTTTAATTCCTCGACCACGAACGAGACGTCTCCGCCACGGCGGAAAACGGCGGATATCATGCGCGTTAATGCCACCACCCAGGCGTAATGCTCAGTGTTCTTGGTGTTGATGAACACCTCAAACGGACGCACACGCTGATGGTCGTCGATGATGTCATTGATGGTGATGTAAAGCGCGTGGTCAGATTCCGGCCAGCGCAGCTTGTAGGTGCGCCCTTCCAGCTGTTCGGCCCGCTCCAGCGGCTGGGTCAGGTAGACCAGACCCCCGCCATCACCCTCATCCTTCGGGGTCGCGCGCTGGGCCGGCTTGTCAAACGGCAATGCCGCCTGTTCGGGGTCGGAATTACCAGCATTTGAATTAGCGGCGGTTTTGGTTTTGGCTTTTTTGGAATCCAGCACCAGCACGGCGCCGGTTACATCGTTAGGGCGGTAGGTGGTGCAGCCCTTCAACCCCAGGTCATAGGCTTCCATATAAATGCCCTTGAAATCATCAAAGGCGATTTCTTCCGGGCAATTGATGGTCTTGGAAATGGAACTGTCGACATATTTCTGCACCGCTGCCTGCATGACCAGGTGATCATTGGGGCTGAGCGACTGGGAATCAACAAAGGCATCGGTCAGCTTTGCGTCTTCTCCGCGCAGGCGCTTGTAAAGACGGTAGGCATAATCCGTCACGCTTTCTTCCTTGCGCGTGCCATCGGGCTGTAAAACGTGGCGTGTGTATTTGAAACTGAACACCGGTTCCAGCCCACCGGAAACGTTATCAGCAAAAAGCGAAATGGTGCCCGTTGGCGCAATGGATGTAATCAGCGCGTTGCGGATACCGTGCTCAGTAATGGCTTCGCGGACGTCCGTATCAAGGCGCTGGATCATTTCACCCTTGAGGTATTGTTCCGCATCGTAAAGCGGGAACGCACCTTTTTCGCGCGCCAGTTCCGTTGATGCCATATAAGCCGCGCGCTCAATGGCGCGCATCCAGCTTTCGGTCAGTCGCACCGCGCTGGCCGAGCCATAACGCACCCCGCACATGATCAGCGCATCGGCAAGCCCGGTAACGCCAAGGCCGATACGGCGTTTTGCCTTGGCTTCATGTTCCTGTTGCTCGAGCGGAAAGTTTGAAACATCGATGACGTTGTCCATCATACGCACCGCGGTTGCGACCAATTTTGCCAGTGCGGCTTCGTTAATAACGGCGGTTTCCTCGAACGGGTTTTCCACCAGCCGTGCCAGGTTGACCGAACCCAGCAGGCATGCGCCATAGGGCGGCAACGGCTGTTCGCCGCACGGGTTGGTGGCGTGGATGGTTTCGCAATAATTCAGGTTGTTCAGCCGGTTGATGCGGTCGATGAAAATAACGCCCGGTTCCGCATAGGCATAGGTGGCGCGCATGATTTTATCCCACAGCTCGCGCGCCGGAACGGTTTTGAAAACCGTGCCATCAAAAACCAGATCCCATCCATTGTCGGTTTTGACCGCGTCCATGAAATCATCGGTTATCAGCACCGACAGGTTGAACATGCGCAACCGTCCCGGTTCCTGCTTGGCTTCGATAAAGGCTTCAATATCCGGGTGGTCGCAACGCATGACCCCCATCATGGCGCCGCGGCGTGAGCCCGCGCTCATGATGGTGCGGCACATGGAATCCCACACATCCATAAAACTGAGCGGCCCGGATGCATCGGCGCCAATTTTTTTCACCAGCGCGCCCTTGGGACGCAAGGTCGAGAAGTCATAACCAATGCCGCCGCCCTGCTGCATGGTCAGCGCCGCTTCTTTCAGGCTTTCAAAAATGCCTTCCATGGCGTCGGGCACTTCGCCCATGACGAAACAGTTAAACAGCGTAACCTTGCGCTCGGCCCCCGCACCGGAAAAGATGCGCCCGGCAGGCAGGAACTTGAAATCTTCCATGGCTTCAAGGAATGTTGCCGCCCAGGCCTCGGGATCAGCCTCATTGGCGGCGCAGGCCCGCGCCACCCGCGCCCATGTGTCGTTGATGGTTTTGTCGACGGGCTTTCCATCCGCCGTTTTGAGGCGGTATTTCATATCCCAGATGTTTTGCGACACCGAAGCACGCTGCACCATAGTGAGCGATTCCGTTTTTTATGGGTTTCAAGGGGTTACTCAGGCCGATTTTAGGCCTCCGGGCGCCGGGAAACAAGGAAATGTTCCTGTTATGTTTCCACGGTCTTATCCCCGTCATCGGCCCCCTGAAAGCCCCGGTGACAGCGCCTTTGTGGGCTTACTCCCCGGTTTTCACAGGGGGAGACAGCGGGGCCGGCAGGGCGTGGGGATAGGTGGCGCGGGCCTCGGTATTGATGCGCCGGCACGCCGTTTCGATGCGCTCTTCGAGCTCGGCCATGAAGGCCTTGCGCCCCAGCCCCGGCTGAATGACGGGCAGGAACTCCACCGTGATGATGCCGGGATGTTTGAAAAAACTGCGCCGTTGCCAATACAGGCCAGAGTTCACCGCCACCGGCACCACCGGCGCACCCGTCGCCTTGTAGATGGCCGCCACACCGGGGTGATAGGCAGGCGGGTCGTCGGGCAAGCGCCGCGTGCCTTCGGGAAAAATAACCACCGTTCCGCCGCCTTCGGTTATGGCCTTGGTCTGGCGCACCATGTTCTTCAGCGCGCTGGCGCCTGCCGAGCGGTCAATGTCGATGGCGCCACCCTTTTTCAGCAGCCAGCCGAAAAAAGGAATGGCCGTCAATTCGCGTTTGAGCACGAAGGTGGGGCTTTCCAGCAGTTGGTAAAGCACGCCCGTTTCCCATGCTGACTGGTGCTTGGCAGCAACAATAACCGGACCCGGTGGCAGGTTTTCCAGCCCCCGGACTTCGTAATCCACGCCCGCCACCCACTTGGTCAACGCCACCAGCAGCCCGGTCCAACGTTGCAAGACCTTGCGCACCAGTCGTTCGGGAAACAGCAGCAGCGGCAACAAGGCGATGGCTATGGCCGCTGTGACGGAAAAGAACAAAATGTTAAAAGCAATGGACCTCAGGGCAATCATGTCGCGGTTTCTACCTTTTAACTTTATCGTTTTATCTTGTCATTTAATCAGCGGCGGTTCGATTAACACATCGCGCATCCGATGGCGCAACCACGCCAAAATAAACTTGTTGTATTCAGAAATAATCAACATGGTCGTGCCGGGGTATGACCACCAGCGTTCCTGTTTAACATGGTCGGTAAAGACCGGGTGCTTGATAACGGTTATATCGACAAGCACGTTCTTGAATTCCAGCATAGCGCGCGGCATATGGTAGGCCGACGTAACCAGGCGAATACTTTTTACCGCATTATCACGCGCCCAGTCGCGGGTCTCTAAGGCGTTGGTGATCGTATCTTCGGCGTAACCAATGCCAATACAGCAACTGAGTTCCCCGGGGTTCTTTTTAGAAAGCTCCAGCAAACTGGCGACATCCAGCCCTTTATAAACGCCGGAAACAAATAATTTTTTAGACCGGCCCTGATCCATCAGGTCTATGCCTTCCTGTACCCGGCCGCTGCCGCCGGTCAATACCACAATAGCATCGGTTTTTACCTCGAGGCTGGCAATGGAGTTTGGTATGGCACCGGCAAATTCAAACAACCCGATAGCCCACAGAACAAGCGCGACCGCTAACGTGTAAAACAGCACGCGGGGCCAAGATTTTTCATCTCGCCTGAAAGCGGGCGCACGGGCCATCACAGCATCCTCGCCAGGTTGCGCATCACCGTGGTTCGCGCCGTAACCCAGGCCAGAAACGCGGTGGCGAACGGCAGCGCCAGCAAAGAAAGCCAGCCGCCCAGGGCCAGTGAAAACTCCGGCAACAAGCCGCCTTCAATGCGCCCGGCAATAAACCCTAACCCAAACAGGATCGGTGCCACCAACATCAGGCCCAGCAAACCGCCCTTCAGGCCCAACGCCATGGCGCGCCATGCAAACTGGCCGGCAATATAATCGTCCTGCGCACCGGTCAGGTGCAAAACCTCAATCGCTTCTTTATGCACGGCAAGGCTGGTGCGCGTGGTAAAAATGACGGTACCGGCAGTAGCCAGCAAAATAAAAGCCAGCACCATCGCGGCAAGGCCTTCCAGCGTGCGCACCAATTGCACCAACCTGGAAAGCCATTCGCCGTGATCATCAACAATGACGCCGGGAACGGCAGACGTCAGCTTCTGGCGCAACACACGCACGTCCAGCTCAACACCGGGTTCGGTTTCAACGTCAATAATCACCGGCAACGGAATATTGCCCGCCGCCGCGTTACCCAGCCAGGGCTCCAGAAGCGCCAGCACCTGCGTCTCGCTGACAACCGTGGATCGCCTGATGGCGCGAACTTCCGAAAGCTGGTTCAAGGTGGTTTGCACCCTTCTGGCATTTTCCTTCCGGTCGGCGCCGGATGCGGGGGGGACCTGTACCGTAATGGCATCGTCCAGCCCCTTGTCCCAGCGCCCGGCCATGTCATCAAGGCTGATGATGCCCGCCTGCGCCATGGCGGCCAAAAACACCATGAAGGCAATCAGCCACGGTAAAAACCGGCTGAACGCATCCTTATCAAGCGGCAGGTCGGTGCGGCGGTTAAGCATCGTTCCCCCCTGCCCCCTATACCGTTCTTGCCGGTGCGGTGCCGGGGGTAATGGAAAGGTTGCCATCCGTTAGCGCCATAACCGGGTGGCCCAGCTGTTCAACAATGTGTTCGTTATGGGTAGCAACCACGATGGCGGTGCCCAGCTTGTTCAGTTCTTCAAGCAGGTGCATCAGGCGAAATCCCATACGGTCATCTACGTTACCGGTCGGTTCATCAGCCAATAGCAGTTTGGGGCGCGCAATCACGGCGCGGGCGATGGAGGCACGCTGTTTCTGGCCACCTGATAGCGTTGGTGGGCGGGCGTGCATATGGTTTTCAAGCCCCACCCATGCCAACAGTTCAACCACATGGCGTTGCACGTCATCTTCCTTAACCCTGGCCACGCGCAACGGTAACGCCACGTTGTCAAACGTGGAAAGATGGTCCAGCAAACGATAATCCTGAAACACAACGCCAATGGCGCGGCGCAACGCCGGCAGTTCACCGCGTGCGGTGGTGGCGATATCGCGACCGAACAAATGCACCATGCCGCGCGACGGGCGCATGGCAAGGTATAGCAATTTCAACAGCGATGACTTACCGGCACCGGAAGGGCCAACCAGAAAATGGTACGACCCCGGCGCCAGCGTCAGCGATACGTCCTGCAGCACCTCCGGGCCCAGACCGTAGCGCAAACCGACGTTATCAAACCGGGCAATGGGGGCGGTTGGGTCAAGTTCCAAGGGTGTTTTTCCTTATATTATTAGGCCTTGTGACAAGCCCTGCTCAAGGCCATTACGATGCCACGGTAAGGGGCGTTGCGTCTAGGCCCGGCCCGGCCCTTGCTTGCGTTCACCCGGTCAAACGCCTATAACGACAAGGCGTTACAACAAACTCGGCGTGCCATGATTATTGCCTGTCCCAACTGCGGAACACACTACGATGTCCCGCCCGAAGCCATTAAACCCACGGGTTCGATGATGCGTTGTGCATCCTGCGGTCATCAGTGGCAGCAGGCCGTGCTGCACGTTATTAACGGCCAAGCTGGTGCCGGCGTAGCCGTTGCCGCCGCCCCGGCCGTTGCCGCCGCGCCAGCTGTTGCCGCCGCGCCGCCACCACCACCTGAGCCGGAGCCAATGCCCGAGCCGGAGCCCGAACCAGAGCCTGAGCCTGAGCCTGAGCCGGAGCCCGAGCCCGAGCCCGAGCCCGCTGCTGAAGCCGCCGCAGATGAAAGCGCAGAAGCAGACGGTGATGAAGTTGTCGATCTTTCGCAGGATGATCTCGATAGCCTGTTTGGTGAAGACGGGGATACGGAAGTCAATGTCGAGTCCATGATTGACGGCGCCATGGATAACACCGGCGGGGATGATGATGCCCTGATGCCGGAAGACCTGCCGGACCCCGATCCCATTCCCGGGGTCTTTACCGGGCCCGAGCCGGAAACAGAAGAAGAAAGCGGTGGTGGCAAAGGCAAGATAATCGCCATTTTGCTTGCCGTCCTTTTCATCGGTCTCGGCGGCGGCGCGTTTGTCGGTCGCGAATATGTGATCGAGGCGTGGCCACCGGCGCGTGAATACTATGCTATGGCCGGACTGGATGTGTCTTTCGCCGGTGAGGGGCTTTCCATTCGTGACTACACCGCACGCCGCGATACGCGCAACGGCATCGCCTACATGGTGATTGAGGGCAAGATTACCAACGTGACTGACCTGCCGCGCCCGGTGCCGCAAATCAGGGTGTCGTTGCTCAATCCGCTAAAGAAGGTTGTCGTTTCAACCATCGTTGAGCCACCCATGCGCGAACTTCCAGCCGCCGACAGCGTTCCCTTCAGGGCCGAGTTCGAAAACCCGCCGGCAACGGCGCGTTCGCTCGAAGTAACGTTTGTTGACCCCAACAAATAACCCGTTCCATTAATTTTAAGCTATCGGACAGGCGTTCAGGCCAGCCATTCGGGCATGGACTCGCGGCGGATAATGTCTTCGGCTGAAAGCCGTGGACGAACCACCGCATAACGCGGCCCGTCAACCAGCACCTCGGGCACCAGCGGGCGAGTGTTATAGCTCGATGCCTGCACCGCGCCATAGGCGCCTGCGGTGCGAAACACCAAAACGTCACCAGCTTTCATGACCGGTAGTCGCCGCGCGGTGGCAAACGTGTCGCCGGTTTCGCAAACGGGGCCGACCACATCAACTTCAACGGTGGGGGCGCCAGCATCCGTTTCGACCAACGGCTGAATATCGTGGTGAGCATTATATAAGGTCGGGCGGATCAGGTCGTTCATGGCGGCATCAACCACCAAAAACGTTCGCGTAGCGCCTTCCTTGACATAAAGCACGCGACTGACCAGCAACCCGGCATTGCCTGCAATCAGGCGGCCGGGCTCAAAAATAAGGTCCAGACCAAGCCCGCCCACGGTTTCACGCACGATTTGGGCATAATCTTCCACGTTGGGCACGGGGTGATCCTCGTTGCCATACGGAATACCAAAGCCACCACCGAGGTCGAGGCTCTCAACCGTCAGGCCGTCTTTTTGTATCATCGCGACAAGATCACGCATGCGCTCATAAGCGCGGCGGAACGGCTCCAGGTCATGAAGTTGTGAGCCAATATGCACGGCCAATCCCTTAACCGACAAGCCGGGCAGGCTTGTGGCCCGAGCGTAAACCTGGTGGGCGCGGGTCCATTCAATGCCGAACTTCGTTTCCAGCGTACCGGTGCTGATTTTGGCATGGGTTCCGGCGTCGACATCGGGGTTGATGCGAAGCGCCACAGAAGCGCTAACGCCCTTCTCGGTCGCAATGCGGCTGATGGCTTCCAGCTCGGGTTCGGATTCCACGTTGATCTGACGGACGCCCACATCGAGCGCCTGTTCAATCTCGGCATCGGTCTTGCCGACGCCGGAAAAAACAATTTTTGAAGCCGGAACCCCAGCCGTTAACGCACGCGTCAATTCACCACCGGAAACCACATCGGCCCCGGCGCCCAACTGTGCCAACGTGCGCACAACCGCAATGTTTGAGTTGGCCTTAACAGCAAAGCACACCAGCGCGTTCGTGCCGCGAAGGGCATCAGCGAACACCTGGAAATGGCGCACCAGTGTTGCCGTCGAGTAAACATAGAACGGCGTGCCGACATCAGCTGCGACATCGGCAAGGTCTACACCTTCGGCAAACAAACGCCCTTGCTTGTATTCAAAATGATCCATCGGGTCTGCTCTTCAATACTCATTAATACTGCGGATATTGCTGCGGGTAGGTTGAGCCCGGCGGTGCCTCCGGCGCACCCTTGCGCCCACAGGCCGAAACCGAAACCACCAGCGCCAGCACCACCAGTGTCAACAATAACGCTCGCGACCGGCGCGCAGGTGCTGCGCCATTCATTTAAGGAACCTTTTGCGTGCCGCCTTGACCTGGTCGGCCACGTTCGCGGGCGCGGTACCGCCGAGCGAGGTGCGGCTGGCGGCTGAGTTTTCAACGCCGAGAACGGCAAACACGCCGTCCGTGATGGCGGCTTCAATGCCTTGCAGGTCATCAAGGCTGAGGTCTTCAAGGCCGGTGCCCTTTTCCTCGGCCAGTTTGACGATTTGCCCCGTAACGTGGTGCGCTTTCCTGAACGCCATGCCGAGATCGCGTACCAGCCAGTCGGCCAGGTCGGTGGCGGTGCTAAAGCCATCACCGGCAGCCGATAACATGCGCCCGGTATCAAACGTTGCGGTCTTGATCATGCCGGTCATGGCGGCAATGCACAGCTCGGCCGTGTCCGTGGCATCGAACACAGGCTCTTTGTCTTCCTGCATGTCTTTTCCGTACGCCAGGGGCAGGCCCTTCATCACGCTCAAAAGACCTAAAAGCGCGCCGAACACCCGGCCCGCCTTGGCACGTACCAGTTCGGCGGCATCGGGGTTGCGCTTTTGCGGCATGATGGAACTGCCGGTGGAATAGTTATCAGACAGTTTCATGAAACCGAACGGCGCCGACGTCCAAATGACAATTTCTTCCGCCATCCGCGAAAGGTGGGTCGAAAGAATGGAAAGCGCAGAAAGGTATTCGAGCGCGAAGTCGCGATCGGAAACGCTATCAAGCGAGTTTTGCGTTGGTGCGTCAAAGCCGAGCTCAGCCGCCGTCATTTCCCGATCAATGGGGAAAGACGTTCCGGCAAGTGCCGCCGAGCCCAGTGGACATTCGTTTAGCCGCGCCCGGCAATCAGCCAAACGCGAACGATCCCGGCCCAGCATTTCCACATAGGCCAGCAGGTAATGGCCAAGGCTTACCGGCTGTGCGGTTTGTAAATGGGTAAAGCCCGGCACGATGGCACCGGTGTGTTCCTCGGCGCGGTCAATCAACGCGCCCTGAAGTTCCTGCAGCGCGCCATCCATGCCATCAATAGCATCGCGCACCCATAGTTTAAAATCAGTGGCGACCTGATCATTACGCGAACGTGCCGTGTGCAACCGACCGGCCCCGTCGCCGATCAGTTCGCCCAAGCGGGCCTCAACATTCATATGAATGTCTTCCAGCGCGCGCGAGAAGGTAAAGGTGCCGGTGCTGATTTCCGCCTCGATCTTGGCCAGGCCATCGATGATGGCGTCGGCGTCACCATCAGCTATGATGCCCTGGGCTTTGAGCATGCGGCAATGCGCCGTGGATGCCCGGATATCCTGGGCAGCCAAGCGCTGATCAAAGCCAATGGAGGCGTTGATTTCTTCCATCACCGCCGATGGGCCTTGGGCAAAACGCCCGCCCCACATGGCGCTGGTCTTGGTGTCTTGATCGCTCATAACTACACGGTTCCGATATCAGCTTAAATCGGGTAAAAAACGGCTCAACAACAAGGCCCGGTGATGAACCTAAAACCCGATACCCGCAAGCAGTTTTTTAAGTCCCGACATGGCCTTGCCCTTGTTATTGCCGCCATTTTTAGCGCCGTCGGCGCTGTTGGACTCATTGTGGGGATATCGCTAAATCTTGCAAGTGTGGATACACCCGCACCAACGGCCCCTTTCATCACTGGCGTTATTGGCCAGCCATTGGAACTGAGCGGAGAGCTGACGCCGCCACCCATCCTTAAAGGCAGGATCTCGGCTCCGAAGGCGACGGCAGAATCGCTGGCCATTCCCTTCTTTGATGAAACCGGCGAGAAAATCACCCTGAGCGCGCTCAAGGGCAAGGGTCTGGTGGTCAATTTCTGGGCCACATGGTGCGCGCCCTGCATTAAGGAAATGCCGGCTTTAGACACCCTCGCCGGCCAGCTTGAAGGCAGCGGAACCGCGGTGGTGGCCATTTCGGTGGATCGCAAGGCGGTGCCCAAGGTAAAGGCGTTTTATGAGGAAATTGGCATTCGTAACCTGAAAATCTATTACGACGAGCGCGGCATCCTTTCGCGGGGGCTGGGCGTTACGGGGTTGCCGAACACGCTTTTGATTAACGCTGACGGCGTTGAACTGGGCCGGGTGGTCGGCATTGCACCTTGGGATGAAACGGCAGTGATGGCCTATATCAAGCGCGTCCTGGGACCCGCCCCCTAATCGATTTAACCCACAAACCCCCGAAAATAATATGGTTTTTCAATCCTACAGGCACAATCCAGTTGGTATTAGCGGCCAAAATGCTGATAATGCCCTGCAATAATTACATTTAGCGGCCCAGCCCAAAGGAATGGCAGAAAATGCCCGGAAAAAGAAAGCCTATTATAGCCAAAGGCAAGGCCCTGCAGGGTGCGCGCATCAAAATGCCGCCGCGGCCCAAGGGTGCCTCGGGGGGTGTTTCGCCATCGCCAAAGGTTTCAAATGAAACAACCGGCGACTGGATATGGGAAGTCAATGAAAGCCTGGAGCTGAAATTCGTTTCCGAGCGCTTCAGGGAAACGACGGGCCTTGCCAACGAAGCCATCATCGGCAAATTCCTTGATCGGCTTTGTGCCACGGATAAGGATGACGGCGCCAAGAACTCTAAAACCTTACTCGGCGCCCTCAAGGAGCAAAAGCCGTTTCATAAATTAGCCTGCGCTATCAAGGGCGGTGAAGAACGCGTCATCAGGTTTACCCTTTCGGGAACGCCCATATATTCCAGTGACATGACTTTTCAGGGTTACCGGGGCTCGGCCCATAATGTTTCGGGGATGCAGGGTAAGGACACCAAGGCAAAACCCGGAAAGGAAACCAGGGCACACATCGCCGAAGAAAAACCTGAGAATGCCATGGAGCGCATTGCCGGCAAGGGTCTTGGCGGCGAAGCCTTCGTCATATACGACAAGGAAGGCAACATCACCGGTGCCAGCAAGGCCTATGCAGAACTTTATCCGGAAATCCGCGACATGCTGGTTCCGGGCACGTCCCTGAAGGATATTATTACCGAATCGGCCATGCTGTCTGGAATCAAGGGCAAAGATGGCAACCTGGAAAACTGGGTAAAAAATAAACTGGCAGAACGCCTGAACCCATCCAGTGAGGCTCATGAAATTTTCCGTAATGGTTGTTGGTGGCGAATACACGAACAGCGCATCAATGACGGCAGCATCCTCAGCATGCACCTCGACATCACGGAACATCGCGAGATGGAAAGCTCGTTGCTTGATGCCGAAACGCGCTATCGCAAGCTGGTTGAGTTGGCGCCGGACCTGACGTGTGTAGTTTCTGACGGCATTATCACCCTGATGAACTCTGCTGGATCAGAGGTCCTGGGGTTCCAGTCTCCCGATGAAATGATCGGCAAGCCTTTTTACACCTTCGTGCAGGATGATTTTCGCGATGTTATTCGCGAAGAGCTGGAATCACTGATTGAAGAAACATGGATGCCCATTCGCCTGAAGCGTGTTGATGGCGTTATCCTTGATGCAGAACTGGCGGCCATGCCGCTGAGCGAACATTCAACCAAAACCGTTATGTTGGTTGCGCGCGATACATCCGAACGCAAACGCGCCGTTGAAGCCCTGATCAGCCGCGACGAACACCTGCAAGGTATTGTGGACACGGTAGCTGATGGCATTATTACGATTGATGAACGCGGCATCATCAAGTCTTTCAATAAATCTGCCGGAACCATTTTTGGCTATATGCCAAGGGAGGTTCTGGGACAAAACGTTTCCATGCTGATGCCGGAGCACTTCGCCGTTAATCACGACAAGCATTTAGCGCGCTATAAAAAAACACGCGAGGCGCGTATCATTGGTATCGGCCGCGCCGTTGAAGGCCTACGCAAGGATGGTTCTACATTCCCGATAGACCTTGCGATTTCAGAGCTTCGGCAGCAAGACCGTTCTGTCTATATCGGTGTGGTGCGTGACATCACCGAACGCAAAAAAGCAGAGGAAGCCCTTCGCGATAGTGAAGAGCGCCTGGCGCTTGCCATTGAGGGTTCTGGTGAAGGCATCTGGGATTGGAATGCAAGAAGTGATGAGGTTTACATTTCGCCAAAAATTCGCGAAATGACGGGCATTAAAAAGGACATCATAAAATCAAGAACCCTTAGAAACCACATTCATCCCGATGACCGGGGGCCTTACAGGGATAAACTGATACAGCTTCTGAAGGGCCTGACGCCGACAATCAACGCAGAATGCCGGATGCGTAATGCTCAAAAGGAATATCGGTGGGTGCGCATAACCGGTCTTGCGCTTCGCGATTCAAACGGCTGGGCGTTTCGCATGGCAGGTTCCATCGGCGATATTACACAACGCATCACGTTTGAGAATGACATTATTGAAGCCAAGGAACGCGCCGAGGTGGCTAACCGGGTCAAGAGCGAGTTCCTGGCTAACATGTCGCATGAATTGCGCACACCACTCAACGCCATCATCGGGTTTTCAGATGTTATTCTTTCCGGTGTTTTTGGTGAAGTTGATTCCCGAAAAACAGAATACCTGACCAACATCCGTGATTCCGGCACACACCTTCTGTCCATCATTAATGACATTCTTGATGTTTCACGTATTGAAGCCGGACAAATGCAGCTTCGAGACGAATATATTGCGATTACTGAACTGATTAATTCGGCTATGCTTTTAATTCAGGAACGTGGCGAAAAAGCAAAATTGAAGCTCCGCAAGAATGTGGAAAAAGACCTACCGTTGATACGGGTTGATTCACAACGCATGAAACAGATCATCCTGAATATCCTGGCCAATGCCGTTAAGTTCACGCCCAATGGCGGCGCGGTGACCATCAGCGCCAAAATGAACAAGAAAAAGCAAATGCTGATCACCGTCAAGGACACCGGTATCGGCATGAATAAGAAGGATATTGAAATAGCACTAACGCCGTTTGGCCAGGCGGATAGTCGCCTGGTGCGCAAATATGAAGGAACCGGCCTGGGGCTACCTTTGACCAAAAATCTGGTAGAATTGCATGATGCCGAGCTTTCTATCGCCAGCAAACCCGGCAAAGGAACAAGCGTTACCGTAACGCTACCGGCATCACGGGTGAAGCACTAAACAAAACATAACAAAGGGGGAAATAACCATGCCCTCGCAGTCCATACGCATTGCAACGTTTAATCTGGAAAGCCTGGACGAACCGCCACGGGCGCGCGTTTCTCTTGAAAAGCGCATTGAAATTTTGCGCCCCCAACTTATACGCCTGCGCGCTGATGTCCTGTGTCTTCAGGAGGTCAACGGGCAGTTAACGCAAGAGCCGGGAAAAGCCGTCGAAAGAACGTTGGCGGCACTGGACCGTGTATTACAACAAACGCCATACGAAAAGTTTTACCGTGCCTTTACAAAAAGCCCGTCTGGAAAAGGCGCGCGCGACAAACACAACCTGGTTACCCTTTCCAAATTTCCGATAGACCGCCACGAAGAAGTTTTTCATTCGCGTGTTCAGGCGCCGCAATACCAAAGCGCTACCGCAGACCCGCCGCAATCTGAAGCCAGCGCCATTGAATGGGAGCGTCCTGTTTTGTTGAGCGAACTGAATATCGGAACCGGAAAACCGCTGAGCGTCATTAATGTTCATTTGCGTGCCCCGCGTGCGGCTTACATTCCCGGACAGAAACGCGACAGCCATACATGGAATTCGATGCAAGGCTGGGCTGAAGGATTTTTTATTGCCGCCATTAAGCGTTCCGGGCAGGCGCTAGAGGTCCGCTTGCTGATTGATGAAATATTTGATCGTGACCCACAGGCTCTTGTTTGTGTCGTCGGCGACTTCAACGCCGAAGACCACGAAGCACCGGTCAGGATTATTCGCGGCGACGAAGATGATGCCGGCAGTGGCGAATTTGCAACCCGCATGTTGGTGGCGATGGAAAAAAGCTTGCCGCAATCGCAACGTTTTTCGGTTATTCACCGCGGTAGGCGAGAAATGGTTGACCATATACTCGGGTCCAGCCAAATGCTGGCCTGGTTTGACCGCATCGAAATCCACAACGAAGCCCTGGGTGACGAGGTGGCATCACCAGCGGCAGTGCGCGAGGCGCCTGAATCGTATCATGCTGCGGTGGTTGCGAATTTCACGATACCGCAATGAACAAAATCTGGCCTAAATCACAACCCGCCCTTGCCACCCCACCTCCTCACCCCTAGCCTCATGACATAAACCGCACAAGACGCATCGCAGAGGAACCATTGCCAAATAATCCGAAACACAACATTGCCACTGACGTCGTCCCCGCCGTGATGCACGACCCCAGCCTGCTGTCGCGGTTGCGCATCCGTCTGGGCGAACTGGGCCTTGATGGCATGGTGGTGCCGCATGCCGACCGCTATCAGGGCGAATATCTGGCACCCGATTCAGAATACCTGTTGCGCCTGACCGGGTTCGCTGGTTCCGCCGGCAAAGCCATTGTGCTGGCCGATAAGGCGGCCTTGTTTGTCGATGGCCGCTACGTCTTGCAGGCGCAAGGTGAAGCTGATGCAAAGCAGTTTGAAATTTGCCACAGCGCCACTAAAGGCCCGGCTAAGTGGCTGGGGGAAAACATCACCGTCGGGGCAAGAATTGGGTTTGATCCATGGCTGTTTACCCGTGCCGGCATCGGGCCTTATAAAACCGTTCTCGAAGAGCGTGATGCGGCGTTGGTGTGGCTTGACGAAGACCCCATCGCGGCGCTATGGCCGGACCGGCCAGCCCCACCATCATCGAAAGTGCGGACCCACGACCCCGCGCTCGCCGGGTTAAGCAGCGCCCAAAAACGCAAGGCCGTCGGTGAAGCCATCGCCCTGGCCGGATGCGACGCCGTTGTCCTGAGTACAGGCGATAGCGTTTCATGGCTGTTTAACCTGCGGGCCAATGATGTTCCTTATACGCCGTTCATGCTGGCCTACGCTATTGTTGACGCTGCGGGCGCGGCAAAGTTGTTCGTTGAGCAGGCGCGCTTGAACCCGGATGCCATGGCCAGCCTTGAGCGCGATGTTGAAGTGCTGGCACCGAATGGGTTTGATGCAGCCCTTGGCGCTTTGGGTAAAAAAGGAATTAAAGTTCGCCTGGCCGAGGACACGGCACCCATGGCGTTGCTTCATCGCCTTGAGGCTGCGGGCGGAAAGGTGCTCGGCGGTGTTGACCCCTGCCAGCTGCCCAAGGCCATCAAGTCGGCGCCCGAAATTGACGGCATGATCGCCGCCCACGAACGCGACGGCGTGGCATTAACCCGTTTCCTGGCATGGCTGGATGGCCAGCCCCCCGGAACCGTGGACGAACTTTCGGCTACCGAGCAGCTGGAATCTTATCGGGCCACGGGAGAGCGGTTTCAGGGTCTCAGCTTTCCGACCATTTCCGGTGCCGGCCCCAACGGCGCCATCGTTCATTACCGCGTCACACCCAAAAGCAGCCGCAAACTTGAAAATGGCGAATTGTACCTGGTTGATTCCGGCGGCCAGTATCTGGACGGCACCACGGACGTAACCCGCACCGTTTTAATTGGCACGCCAAAGCCAAGCCAATTGGCCGAAATGAAAGACCGTTTCACCCGCGTGCTCAAGGGGCATATCGGCGTTGCGTCGCGGGTGTTCCCGGTTGGCACCGCTGGGCAGGAACTGGACGCGTTGGCACGCCTTGCGTTATGGGAAGTGGGCCTTGATTACGACCACGGCACAGGCCACGGTGTCGGCGCTTATCTTTCGGTGCACGAAGGCCCGCAGCGCATTGCCAAACGCGGCCAACCGGTGGCCCTGGCGCCCGGCATGGTGGTGTCGGTGGAGCCCGGCTACTACAAGGAAGGGGCCTACGGCATCCGCATTGAAAATCTGGTTCGGGTTGTGGCGGCGCCGTCTTCCCCTTCCGCCAATAATGAGGGGCGCACGTTGTTGGCGTTCGAACCCCTGACGCTGGCGCCCATTGACCGGCGCCTGATTGACGCAAGCCTGATGACGGCTCAGGAAGTTGCCTGGGTGGACACCTATCATGCTCGCGTGGCGGATACCCTTGCCTCCGGGGCACACCTTGACGATGGTGAACGGGCATGGCTCGCAGCCGCTACCCGGGCGCTGGGCACACCATAAGGCCGAATAAGGCAAAATCGCGATGGAATGCTGGGATGCTGCTGGCCGCCCGATTGCATACTGGTTGCGTTACAACGCATGACTGACATATTATGCCATTCGTCACTATGCGATTCGGTTGCAATTGAAAGGCTGATCACAAATGGGCCTGTTTGGCGGTTCAAAGACCAGCACACCTACGGTTATATCAGACCCAGTTGACCCCGGCTGGTATCGCAATAACCGTGGAAAGTTTCCGGAGCTGTTAATTCTGGATCCCGAGGAAGCAGGCCTTTCCGGAAAGGGCGGCGTTGTGTTGGTTTGGCATGGCGGCATTCGTCCAGAATGGGTTTATGTGGAGCACTCCACAGACCTGGCCAAGACCCTGCATGAAGTCGGCAACAACAAAGAGATCAACTATTTTGAATCCTCCGGCGGGCTGTATGTCACCTGGGCCTTTGTTATTGAGGAATACCGTGCTGGCGTGGTTCGTTTTTTACAGGAAAACCTGCCCACCTTGATCGAAACGGCCAGCCCCTACCCCGAGGACACGTCTCCGGTTCCCGTTTTCTCGCCGGGCAAGGAACCCAAGCCACAACCGCCCGGCGGACCAGAATCCACAACCTAAAGCCTGCACGCCGCTCCCGGTAGCACGCGTGGCTTGCGCGGCCACGGCGTCGTCCAGCGACGAATCTGGCCAAAAATCACCCAATTTGGCCAAAAATCACCATAAAAGACTACATTTCTTGCCCTTCAGTCGGTGTTTGCGGCTTTTTATTCAGCCTCACCTTGTGTAGATTTCTCTAGGGCGCAAAGACATGAGTAAATACCTGCTTTTTCATATGAAAAAACAGTGCTTTGCTAGGGAAGCCTATAATCCATGACCGAGGTCATTAACCTTTCGTTTGACGCCCTGATGGAGGTGGTTCGCGCCACCGTTGTCGCGTCCATGCTCGTGTTCCTGATATTTCTGGGGCACCGCGAACGGTTGGGCCGCCAAAAGGGCTGGAGCAATATCCTTTTTAGCGTCGGCCTGCTGACGTTCGGCTGTTTTCTAGACGTCCTTGATAATTTCCCGGAACTTACATTTCACACAGCCATTGGCAGTATGGAAGCGCAGTCCATATTAAAAATCTTCGTCGGCTATATCGGTGGTTTTGTCTTTATGTTTTTCGGTTTTATTTCCTGGATATCGATGGTCGAGGAGTTAAGAAAATCGAACGCCAACACCAAAACAAACAAACAGGAAAGTGCGCTTTTCAGCGCATTGCAGTCCAGCCCTAACCTGGTCGCCTTTGTTAACGTCAGTGATGGTAAAATCATGGACGTTAATGAATCGTGGCTTACCACTATGGGTTATAAGCGCGAAGAGGTCATCGGCAAAACCGCAATTGAACTGAACCTTTGGCCATCGCTTGCTGACAGAGATCGCACGCTCTCATCGTTTGGCATTGACGGTACCTTGCACGGCTTTGAGGCACAGCTGCTGACGAAGTCCGGCAAGCCGCGCGACTTTCTTCTCTCTGGCAGCCGTATTGCCCATAGTGGCGAGGAATGGATCATGTGGCTGATCCACGACATCACCAATCGTCGTAAGGTTGAGGCTGCGTTGGCGGAATCCGAACAGGAGCTGCGCGGTATCCTCGACAATATGGATGAACTTTATTATCGCGCCGACCTGGATGGCATCATCACTTTTGCCGCTGGTGCAGCTAAGGATATAACCGGCTGGTCGGCAAGTGGGCTGGTCGGCGTAAATATTAATGACCGCTACGTCGACCCTGATGGCCGTGAAAATCTATTGAAAGCGCTGGAAGCAGGCGGTGGGGTTGTGCGCAACTTTGAATCGCTAATGTTGCACAAGGATGGCAGCCGCGGCTGGCTTTCGATAAACGCCCGCTTCCTACGCAATGCCAACGGCGATATAATTGGTGTTGAAGGCACGGTGCGCGATGTGTCGTCATCGGTAGAAGCACGTGACGTACTGGAACATATGGCCATGCACGATGTGCTGACCGGCCTGGCCAATCGCCGAAATCTTGAACTGCACCTTGAAGAGGCCCTGGCTCGTTCCCGGCGCAGCGGAGACAATGGCGCGGTTTTGTTTTTTGACCTCGATGGCTTCAAGGAAATTAACGATAAATACGGTCATGATGCTGGCGATACAGCGTTAAAAATAACTGCCAAGCGACTCAAGTCCATCTCCCGCGAAACCGATTTTGTTGCCCGCATTGGCGGTGATGAGTTTTGTGCCATTATTGAAATGGTGCACGGCAGGGATGATGTCTGCAAGTTTGCTACTAAGGCTATTGATTCAATGTCGCCACCCATCATTATTGCCGGCAACAAGGTATACGTTCATGCCAGTGTTGGTGTTACAATTTTTGATGGCGATGAAGAAGAAAACCCCGTTCATTCGGTTATTTCCCGCGCTGACCGCGCCATGTATCACGCCAAGACTGCGGGCGGGAACACATACTACCTACCTGAAGACCCCAAGGATGCTAAAATAGATTCAAAGGCCTAACCCCTGGATCCCTAAGGCCTGTAACCCACGAGCTGATGTCAAAATTGAACGCACCTGATGGTGCGTTGACCCTTTCCCCGGTGGGCGTTTGCCGCTAACCTTTGGCCTTCTTGACCCAAAGCAGGCTATGTCCATGGTAAAATTAACCAAAATATACACACGTGGTGGCGACGGTGGCGAAAGCTCTCTGGTGGATGGTTCACGCGTGCTCAAGCACGACACCCGGTTTGAGGCCATCGGTACGGTGGACGAAGCCAACGCCGCCATCGGGCTGGCGGCAATTGCCGTGCGCCCCGATGTCCGGGGCCTGCTGGAACGCATTCAAAATGACCTGTTCGACCTCGGCGCCGACCTGGCGACACCAATTGATATTGAGGGCGAAGCCCTGCGCATCACGGCTGAGCAAACTGCTCAGCTGGAAACGGAACTGGACCGCTTGGGTGAAAACCTTCAGGCCCTGGAATCTTTCGTGTTACCCGGTGGTTCGGAAGCGGCGGCGCGGCTGCATCTGGCGCGCACCATTACCCGGCGAGCCGAGCGCTGCGTCAGCCAGTTGATGGCGGAAACATCCATCAGTGCTGAGCCGCTGAAATATCTCAACCGGCTTTCGGACCTGTTGTTCCAGATGGCGCGGGCAGAAAATGATGACGGCGCAAGCGATGTTCTGTGGCGTCCGGGCGGCAACACCAAATGAAAGTCCTCGTCGCCATAAAACGGGTTATTGATTACAACGTTAAAATCCGGGTCAAAACGGATGGTACGGGCGTTGAAACCAGTAACGTTAAAATGTCCATGAACCCGTTTGATGAAATTGCCATCGAGGAAGCCCTTCGCCTGAAAGAAGCGGGCGCGGCAACGGAAGTCATCGTTGTTTCCATCGGACCTGCTGAAACACAGGAAACCCTGCGCACGGCATTGGCCATGGGTGCCGACCGCGCCATTTGGATAGATGGCATTGCAGAAGTGGAGCCACTTGGCGTAGCCAAGCTGTTAAAGGCGGTGGCGGAACGCGAAGCGCCGGACCTCATCATGCTCGGCAAGCAGGCCATTGACGACGATGCCAACCAGACCGGACAGATGCTTTCGGCGCTACTGGGTTGGGCGCAGGGCACGTTTGCTTCCCGGGTCACGGATAATGGTAAAACTATTGAGGTAACCCGTGAAGTTGACGGCGGCCTTGAAACGCTGGCGTTACAGAAGCCCTGCATCATCACAACAGATTTGCGCCTTAATGAACCGCGCTATGCGACGCTACCCAACATCATGAAGGCCAAGAAAAAAATCATCGAGCCCATAAGTGCGATCGAACTGGGCGTTGATGTTCAACCACGTCTGGAAATTATTGCTGTGGAGGAACCGCCCCAACGCAAGGCCGGTATGCGTGTTGCCGACGTTGCCGAGCTGGTTGATAAGCTCAAGACCGAAGCAAAGGTAATCTGATGGGCGTTCTGGTCTTGAGCGAACACGACAACACCGCGCCAAAGGCGGCGACTTTTAACGCCATCGCAGCGGCGTGCGAACTGGGCGCCGTAACGGTGCTGGTGGCCGGGCACCAGTGCCGCAGCGTTGCCGAAGCGGTGGCACAGATACAAGGCGTTGAAGCCGTGAGCCTGGCCGATAACGCCATCTACGAACACCCCACCGCCGAAGTGCTGGCGCCGCTTGTGATGCGCGAAGGCGGCGCGCACGATGTTTTGCTGGCCGCCGCCACCACGTTTGGCAAAAACGTAATGCCGCGCATCGCCGCCCTTCTGGATGTGCAGCAGGTTTCAGACATCATCAAGGTTGTCGCGGCCGACACCTTCCAGCGACCGATTTACGCCGGCAACGCCATCGCTACGGTTAAATGCGCCCAAACAAAAAAGGTCATCACCGTGCGCACCACGGCGTTTGAAGCGCCACCGCTTGGCAGCGCCAATGCAACAATTTCCGAAATTGAACCAGCAGTCGCGCCTGAACTTTCGCATTTTGTGAAAGCGGAACTGACGCAGTCCGAGCGCCCGGAACTAACCGCCGCGCGCGTGGTCGTTTCCGGTGGTCGTGGCATGGGCTCTGGCGAAAACTTCAAGCTTTTGGAGGCATTGGCCGACAAGCTGGGTGCCGCCTTGGGTGCATCGCGCGCAGCGGTGGACGCCGGCTACGCGCCTAACGATGCCCAGGTGGGCCAGACCGGAAAGATTGTCGCCCCGGAGCTGTATATCGCCGTTGGTATTTCCGGCGCCATCCAGCATCTGGCGGGCATGAAGGATTCGCGCGTTATCGTGGCCATTAACAAAGATGAAGACGCCCCTATTTTTCAGGTTGCAGACTACGGCCTGGTCGCCGACCTGTTCACCGTATTGCCGGAACTGACCGCCGCCCTTGACGAATAGGCCAAAAGGCCATTGAGTGATCAAACTGCCCGCTAAAACGCCAGGAAAGCACCAGGAAAGCACGATGAAAATCGATGATATCAAGACCGTCGGCATCATCGGGGCTGGCCAGATGGGTAGCGGCATCGCTACGGTTTCCGCCACGTCCGGGCTGGATGTGGTGTTGATGGATATCAACGCCGAACAACTTGAAAAAGCCACGGCAAAGATCGAGCACAATCTCGATCGCCAGGTCGAAAAAGGCCTGATCACCAAGGCCGACCAAAAGGTCGCCCAGCAGCGCATACGCACGGGCACCACTTATGAAGCGGTCAAGGATTGCGATATCGTCATCGAGTCGGCGGTCGAAAACGAAGATGTCAAAAAAGAAATTTTGCGCGCCCTTTGCCCAATCCTGAAAAAAGACGCCATCATCGCCACCAACACATCAAGCATTTCCATTACCCGCCTCGGCGCCCAGACCGACCGCCCAGATCGTTTTGTTGGCATGCATTTTATGAACCCGGTTCCGGCCATCGAACTGGTGGAGATGATCCGCAGCATCGCCACAGACGAAGCAGTTTTCGAAACCGTTACCGCGCTGGCCATAAAAATGGGCAAGAAGCCGGTTCCGGCGGAAGATTTTCCGGCGTTTATCATCAACCGCCTGTTAATGCCCATGCTCAACGAAGCGGTCTACACGCTTTATGAAGGCGTCGGCACGGTAAAGGCCATTGATGAAGCCATAAAGCTGGGGCTTCACCACCCCATGGGGCCGCTGGAACTGGCTGATTTCATCGGTCTTGATACCATCCTTGCGGTAATGAACGTGCTTTACGAAGGCCTCGCCGATACCAAATACCGCCCCTGCCCGCTGTTGGCCAAGTATGTCGAGGCCGGCTGGCTCGGCCGCAAGACCGGCAAGGGCTTTTATGATTATTCCGGCGATACGCCGGTGCCAACAAGGTAGGGCCGCAATGAGCAGCAAATGGGATTCCCGGTTTTTACGCCTCGCACGCGAGGTGGCCAGCTGGTCGAAAGACCGCTCGACCAAGGTCGGCGCCGTTATCGTAACCGAAGATAAAACCCCCGGCCCGTATGGCTACAATGGTTTTCCGCGCATGATCGACGACACCGTGGAAGAACGCCACGGTCGCCCCGATAAATACGACTGGACGGAGCACGCCGAACGCAACGCCATCTATAACGCGGCGCGGGTCGGTTTTATCCTCACTGGGTGCACCATCTACGTCACCCACGTGCCGTGCCCCGATTGCGCGCGCGCCATTTTGCAATCAGGCATCCGCCGCGTAGTGGTGGACAAGGCCTCGGTCGAAGACGCGGACTTCCAGAAACGCTGGGATGAAAAAGGCCAGTTTTCGGAGAAAATGTTCGATGAGGCCAAGATCGAGCTGACCTATGCTGAAGCGTTGAGCGAAGAAACGATCCGCGGCTGATGGAAGCCTAGTTCAGCTCCGCCCTTATTTTGTCACGAAACACATCAATGGGAACGCGCTTGCCGCGCACTTCCGTGTGCCAGAACTGCCAGCCATTACACGCTGGCGCCTTTTGCACGAAAGCGCCAACCTGGTGAATGGAGCCCTTGAAATCGGCAGAAATCAGTGTGCCGTCGGCGCGCACTTTTGCCGAATGACGACCACGGGTGTCGGTCAACACCGCGCCGGGGCGGATCAGGCCGCGTTCGACCACGGTGCCGAAGGGAACGCGCGGCAGGTTGCGCTTGCTTTCGTTCCTGACCAGCGTGTCGTCTTCGATCCGCTTGACCCGACTAATGCGGGCGCGAGCAATTTCGGCGTATTCCTTCTCACGCTCAAGGCCGATGAAATCCCGGCCCAGCATTTTGGCAACCGCGCCCGTGGTGCCGGTACCAAAGAACGGGTCGAGCACCACATCGCCCACCTCGGTGGATGACAACACCACACGATAAAGCAGGGATTCCGGCTTTTGTGTCGGGTGTGCCTTGGTGCCGTTCTTTTTCAGCCGTTCGCCGCCGGAGCAAATCGGCAGTGTCCAGTCGGAACGCATTTGCAAATCGTCGTTCAGCGCCTTCATGCTTTCGTAATTGAACTTGTAACGCGATTCCTTGTCGCGCGACGCCCAGATCAGGGTTTCATGGGCGTTGGTAAAGCGCCGACCGCGAAAATTAGGCATCGGGTTGGTCTTGCGCCAGATAACGTCATTAAGCATCCAGAACCCAAGGTCCTGCAACTGCGTGCCGACGCGGAAAATATTGTGGTAACTGCCGATAACCCAGATGGAGCCATTGGGCTTGAGCAACCGCTTTGCCGCCTTAAGCCAGCCCTTGGTGAAATCGTCATAGGCCTGAAAACTGTCAAACTGGTCCCAGTGGTCGTCAACGGCGTCGACCTTGGTGTTGTTGGGGCGCACCAGATCGCCTTCCAGTTGAAGGTTGTAGGGCGGGTCGGCGAAAATCATATCCACGCTACCGGCGGGCAGCTTGTTCATGAGCGCAACGCAATCGCCCACCTGCACCTTGTTCAGGGGCAGGTCTGGTTTTGCTGCTGGTTTTGTCTTTTTGGTTGGTTGCTTGGTCATCGCGGGCCATCAAAGCGCCTTGGCGAATCGAGGTCAAGAAGATAAATGGAATCAATGGCTTATCGTGAATCTCGGGGCATATATGGACTCCTGATTCCACCTCGCGACAACATCTTGTGCATCACCCTTCCAGTATTTTCCGGATGGGGGCAAAACTTTTGCGGTGGTGCGCCGTCACGCCCAGTGCCGCCAGGCCCTGCTGGTGCGCCTTGGTGCCATAACCGGCATTGGTTTCCCAGCCATAGCCGGGGTGCTCGCCTGCCAGCCGCGTCATGATGCCATCGCGCGTGACCTTGGCGACGATGGAAGCCGCGGCAATGGAAAGTGAAAGCCCGTCGCCTTTCACCACGGTCTGCACTTTACAATTGGCACAACCCAGCTTCGGTGCGCGGTTGCCATCGACCAGCGCAACGTCGGGCGCCACGCCCAGTTCCGCCACCGCGCGCGCCATGGCCACCATGGTGGCCTGTAAAATATTGTGCTGGTCAATCTCATTAACATCGGCGATGCCGACCCCGGTGATCGCGCAACCCGCCAGCGCGGCGAATAATTCTGAACGCCGGGCCGGTTTTAGTTTTTTGGAATCGTCCAGTGCCTCAGCCAGCTCATCGGCCATGGCAGCCCGGTCAAGAATTACCGCGCCCGCCACCACCGGCCCCGCCCACGGTCCGCGCCCGGCTTCATCAACGCCGCAAATGACGCCTTCAAAGCGGTCTTCGATGGAAAAATCGGGCATCGTTATCTCCTGCGCCCCGGCGCAAGTCCACGATACCCCGGTGTGTGGCTTATGCGAAGCCCAGCTTGCGCCAGATATTCAGGCCCGGGCAAATGCCGGTGATGGCGGCAAAGGCCATGAAGGCGGCCGGTGCATATAAAAGCCAGTGCACGACATCAAAACCGGTAAGCCAGATGCCAACTAAAATAACGCTGCTCATGGTTCCAAAGAGCAGCCGCAACGATGTGCCGACTTTATTGAACATGATATCCCTCCCTTGATTAATGAGGCATGACCTTAGTCCCGGAAACGCAGCGGGCGGGTAGTATTCACAGCCCACGGGCTGGCCGTGCTAGGCTGGCCTTATGCTCAGCATCATCATCCCAACCATGAACGCCGAGGCCACGTTGGCCGGTACACTCGATTCCGTACTCACCAGTGGCGGCGCGGGGCTGGAAGCAGGCGTTGAGCTTGTGGTGGTGGATGGCCGCTCCCGCGATGAAACCCGCCACGTGGCGCTGGATCATGGCGCGCGCGTCATCAAAAGCAAGCGCGGACGCGGGCGACAACTGGCGAACGGTGCCAACGAGGCTAAAGGCGACTGGCTGCTGTTTCTTCATGCCGATACCCGCCTGCCCGCAGACTGGGCCAATGTGGTATCGGGCTTCATTGCCAAAGACGCCAACCGCGAACGTGCGGCCTGCTTCCGGCTGGCCTTCGATGACGCCTCGCCGGGTGCCCGGCGCGTTGCCCGGCTTGCCAACTGGCGGACGCGCATTTTGGGTCTGCCCTATGGCGATCAGGGCTTGTTGATTTCAAAATCGTTTTACCACAACCTTAGTGGTTACCGGGCCGAACTTGACCTGATGGAAGATGTCGACATGGTGCGCCGCATTGGCGGGTCGCGGCTGACGGTGCTGGGCGAAACCGTCACCACCTCGGCGGCGCGTTACCACAAGGATGGCTGGTGGGTCAGGCCTGTGCGTAACCTGTTTTGTCTTGCGCTTTACTTTCTTGGCGCCGGGCCAAAGCTTATCAAGCGGTTTTATGCCTGATGCGCCGTCACCTGGTCATCATGGCGCGGGAGCCACGTCTGGGAAGCGTCAAAAAAAGGCTGGCCGCCGATATCGGCCAGGTTGGCGCATGGGCGTTTTATGACCAAAGCCTGAAACTCACCTTGAGGCACATCCGGTCGCGGCGCTGGAAATGTTGGCTGGCGGCCACGCCGGACCGCGCGTGCATCCGCCACGACGGCTGGTGTCAGCGAAAGCAAGGCAGCGGCGATTTGGGCCAACGTATGTTTCAGCCGATGAAAACACTGCCGCCGGGGCCGGTGGTGGTGGTCGGCAGCGATGCCCCCGACATCAGCGCGCGCCATATCGAGCGTGCCTTTCGTGCGTTGGGCAACCACGACTGGGTGTTCGGCCCGGCGGTGGACGGCGGCTACTGGCTGGTCGGGGCGCGACGTTGGCCGCGCTTGATAAATCCATTTAAAGGCGTGCGCTGGTCGAGCGAGCACGCGCTGGACGACACTTTGGCAAATGTTATGAACGACCCACGGCGCGTACGCGTAGCGCTGTTAGATTTGCTATCGGATGTGGATACGGGCGCCGATTACCATGCGTGGCGGAAAACAAAACCTACTTTTCGTTAAGGCGCCCCATCAGCTCGACAAAGTTGCACGGCCTGAAGTTGGCATCAAGCTGATGAACCAGAATCTCGTCCCATGCATCGCGGCATGCGCCGGGCGAACCGGGCAGCGCGAACAGGTAGGTTCCACCGGCCAGGCCCGCCGTGGCGCGCGACTGAATGGTAGACGTCTTGATCTTCTGGTAACTGATCCAGCGAAACAGCTCACCAAAACCGGGAATGGATTTTTCATAAACCGCTTCAAACGCTTCCGGCGTAACGTCACGGCCCGTCAGGCCGGTACCACCGGTGGCGATAACCACGTCGACATCGGCATCAGCAATCCAGCCGCGCAACATGACTTCAACAACTTTTTGCTCGTCCTTGACGATTTCACGAGCCTGCACCACATGGCCCGCGCCTTCTATGCGCTCAACCAGCGTATTTCCGGATTTATCATCAGCCAGAGTGCGGGTGTCGGAAACCGTTAACACCGCAATGTGCACGGGCTTGAATTCGCGTTCAGATTCAATTTTCGACATGATAATTCCGTCTTTATTTTGTCGATGCCACAGAGCGGCTGCCCTGGGATTCGTATTGCGGCCACTGGCCGGCAGCAACCGCCTCAAGAGACGGTGTATGCTGGTTCAGGCGGTGGCGGTAAATCCACAAATTGGTCAGTACGTGCTCGATAAAATTACGCGTTTCGCGCGCCGGCAGGCTTTCAATAAAGAACAGTGCGTCGCCAAGGTCGTCGCCCTTTCGCCGCCACTTGTTCAGGTTACCGGGGCCGCCGTTCCAGGCGGCTGCCATGAGAAACAAATCGCCGTTGATTTTCTTGTCCGACAGCAGAATCTGGATATAGCGTTGGCCCAGCGCAAGGTTATGTTCGGGATCGAACAATGCTGAACGTTTCGACCAACGATAGCGTTTGTCGCGAGCCACATAACCGGCGGTGCGGGGCATCAATTGCATCAGCCCACGCGCACCGGCGCTTGATTTTGCCTTGGGATTAAAGCGTGATTCCTGGCGCACCAGCGCATATATCAGGGCGCGGTCTACCTTGAAGCCGTCTTCTGGCGCCCATGCGGGCAAGGGATAAGCGGCACCGTCATAGCCACTGCCTTCCGGATACAGCATGGCATCAAGGCGCATGGTCAGTTCGGCCATGCCGGTTTGCGATGCAATGGCCATAATGCCCTTGGCTTTTTTCAACGGTGCAAGTTTTGCAACCTGGCGCAGTTCACGTTCAGCGCGAACGTTCTCGCCAACCTGCAACAGGGCCAGCGCACGACGGCCACCGGAGATCGTCTTTAGCTGGGCAACGTCATCACCGTTCACAGGTGGCATTTCCCAGTTGAAGTCAGGCTCAACGCCCAGCAGGCGGTTGGCCAGCGTGCCATAAAACGTGCGCGGGTGCTCAGCCGCTTCCTGCAACAAGCGGGTTACCTTTTGTGGCTGGCGGGCCAGCAGATGGGCGCGCGCCGCCCAGAAAGCAGACGCTGAATGTGTCCACGGTGCACCATCATACTTGGCGGCATTTTCAAAATAGTTTGCCGCCTGTGCCGGGTTGCCCAGTCGCCACGAGGCAAGCCCCGCCGTCCAGTGGGCTTCGGGCAGGTAACGACCCGATCGCCGGATCGCCTTGTCGGCCCATTCGACGGCCCATTCATCACGGCCATCCATGAAATATGCCTTGGCCAGGCGAGCGCGGCCCCAATCCTCATCGTAACTGCTAAACACTTTCAGCACGTCGCGGTTCGTCAGCAGGTTCTTGACCGCCTTTGTGTGGCCCTTGCGCAAACGTGAACGGATGTTGACCTTGTAACGATAGGCCTGCTGGCGCTGGGCGCGGGTGAGCTTTTTTGAAGGCGGCGTGTCCTTGGGGCGGGCTTCATCCACCTCCGCCCTCAGGGCGCGACCGGTGGGCGGAACCTTGGGGTGCTTGTAATTTTTTGGACGGCGCTTCAAGGCCAGCTTGTAAAGCTGCCTGGCATAATGGTGGTCGCCATAAACGTCGAGCCAGTCCTTCAGCTCAACATACTTGGAGCGGTATTTCGTCGGGTGCAGGAAGCGCTGGGCCTGCACATGGCCCATCAACAGTTTGTCCTCGAGGTGGTGGATCAGTTCATCGACCTCGGGCCACGCGCCCTTTTCCTGCAGGGCGAAGATTTTCCGGTAGCGTTTTTCATCCGCCGAACTCAGCACCTTGGGCAGGCGAATGTCCTGCGTCGCCTTTGCGGCTGTTTTGGTGCTGACCACGGTTTCCGCCCCCACGCCCGGCGCTGTGAACAGCAGCGCCCCCGCCACCATAAAGGCAGCAAAAAAGCCGTTAAAACGTGAAGGGATTAGGATCATTTTTTTCATTGATGCCGTTCGTTTGTGGCCAGAGTCTAGCGCATGGCCCCTTGATATAACGTTTAGGGGGCTACTTTGAGCCCCTTATACGTGAGCCGGGGCCGCGAGGCAACACGAAGCGGGCCGGATAAAATGCTTATTTTTCGCTTGATTCAGCCATTTTTTGCCTAATCTGGCAAAGATCCTGCCACGTTGGGCGCTTCATGGCCGGCGAGTTCAGCAGATATTCCGGGTGGTAAATCGCCGTCGCCGGAATGGGGCGGCTCATGCGCGGGGTCTCGAAACTGAACCAGCGCCCGCGCAGGCGCGAGATGCTGCCCTGCTGGGCCAACAGGGCGTGCGTTGCCGGGCCGCCCACGGTGACGAGGATTTCCGGGTCCACCAGTTCGATGATGCGTTCCACAAACGGCATGCACACGGCAATTTCCCCGCTATTGGGGGAACGGTTGCCCGGCGGACGCCAGAAAACAGTATTGGAAATAAATACCTGTTCGCGGTCCAGCCCGATGGAGGCCAGCATCTTGTCCAGCAGCTTGCCGCTGGCACCGACAAACGCCATGCCATGGCGGTCATCGTCTGCGCCCGGTGCCTCAGCAATGAAGGCGATACGGGCATCAGGGTTGCCATCGCCAAACACCAGGTTTGTGGCGGTTTTGCTGAGCGCGCAGCCATCGAACCCGGCCAGCGCACTTTTAAGCTCATCGAGGGTCTGGGCAGCGCCCGCCAGTTCAACCGCCGACTTGACCGCCCGGTCCTGGCCCGGTGGCTGGGGTGGCTGTGCTTTTGGTGGCGGTGGCGCCTTGGCAATTGGCGCCGCGGGCGCCTTGGCAATTGGCGCCGCAACAACCACAGGAGAAATTGCCGCCGGCGCCTTTGGCAACGCAAAGCGGTCGCCCGGTGCCTCGCCGATGGTTTCGTCAACACCGGCGCCAAGGTGCCAATTCAGCACTTCGGTGGGGTTTGGGGTGGTTTTCTGGATGGTTGTCTTGTCGGCGTTCATGAGCCAACAATAGCATTGGCCGAAGCCAAGACAACAACCAAGACAACCTTTGCCCCTGTTGGCAACAAGCGAGCCCGGATGACCCAGCGCGAAACCCGCGAAAGCATGGAATTTGACGTGGTGGTGGTCGGCGCCGGCCCGGCCGGCCTGACGGCGGCCATCCGCATCCGCCAGCAGGGGGAACGGGCGGGGCGCGACATCAGCGTTTGCGTCATCGAAAAAGGCTCCGAAGTGGGCGCGCACATTTTATCCGGCGCCGTTATCGACCCCATCGCCCTTGATGAGCTGTTTCCTGACTGGCGCGACAGGGGGGCGCCGTTGAGCACACCGGTCAGCGAAGACCGCTTCGGCTTTCTGACCCGCAACCGGGTTATCCCGCTTCCCGTGCCGCCAGCCATGAGAAACAAAGGCAACTTTGTCACTAGCCTCGGCCTGTTCACCCGCTGGCTGGGCCGCGAGGCCGAGGCCGTTGGCGTCGAGGTGTTCGCCGGTTTCGCCGCCAGTGAAGTATTGTTCGCGGGTGACGGGCCCAATGCACGGGTTGTCGGCGTCGCCACCGGCGACATGGGACGCGATAAAAACGGTGAGGCGGGGGCCAATTTCCAGCCGGGAGTGGAATTGCGCGCCACCACAACACTTTTTGCCGAGGGCTGCCGCGGATCGCTTTCAGAAACCCTGATGCAACGCTTCGGCCTTCGCGATGGTGTCGAGCCGCAAACCTATGGAACCGGCACCAAGGAAGTGTGGGAGGTTGCGCCCGAAAAACACAAACCCGGGCGCGTGGTCCATACCGTCGGCTGGCCGCTGGACAAGACCACCTATGGCGGGTCTTTTATTTATCACCTCGACAACAACCAGGTGGCGGTGGGCTTTATCGTCGGCCTTGATTACGAAAACCCATACCTTTCGCCTTTTGACGAGATGCAGCGTTTCAAGACGCACCCGGCTATCCGCCCGCTGTTTGATGGTGCCAGGCGCATCGCCTTTGGTGCGCGGGCGCTCAATGAAGGCGGGTTCCAGTCCATCCCTAAACTTGTGTTTCCCGGCGGTGCACTTATTGGTGCGGCTGCAGGTTTCATGAACGTGCCGCGCATCAAGGGTTCGCACACGGCCATGAAGTCGGCGCTGTGTTGTGCCGACGCCGTGGTTAATGCGCTGGCCGACAACGATACAATGCCGCCAGAGCTGACAGCCTATCCCCAGGCCCTGAAGCAAAGCTGGGCGTGGAAAGAACTTTATCGCGCCCGCAACATTCGCCCGGCGTTTCGTTGGGGTTTGTGGGTGGGGCTGGTTTATAGTGCCATCGATACTTTTATTTTTCGCGGCCACGCGCCGTGGACACTTGGCCATCGCCGCGATCACAAACAGCTCAAGCGCGCCACAAAACCCCGGCACATCGAATACCCCAGACCCGATGGCACAGTAACGTTCGATCGCCTTAGCTCGGTTGACCTGGCCGCCACCCAACACGATGAAAACCAGCCTTGCCACCTGAAGCTCAAGGATGAAGAAGTGCCACTTGGCACAAACCTGGTGCTTTATGACGGCCCCGAAGCCCGGTTTTGCCCGGTCGGGGTTTATGAGTTCGTGGACACTAACGGCGCCAGCGGCGGCAATAAACGCCTGCAAATCAACGCCGCAAACTGCGTCCATTGCAAAACCTGCGACATCAAAGATCCTACGGGCAATATCATCTGGACGCCCCCCGAAGGCGGCAGCGGGCCACATTATTCCGCCATGTAGGGCGTTGGACGCCATGGCGCCAGCCGAGATATTTGCTGAAGGGGCCATCGCCCGGTAAACTGCCGCCATGTCGATTCCCACCTCCCGTTTTGCCCCGCGCTTTGCCTTGCACCTTATGGGCTTGGTTGCGCTGTTCGCGTTCAGTGGTGCTACCGCCGGGGCCTCGCCGGGTGATACAGCAGCGGCGACGCCTACGAGTTCCTTTTCCGGAAACTACCTGGCCGGGCGTCACGCCCAGCGAAGCCACGATACGATTTCGGCTGCGGCGTTGCTGGGTATGGCATCCCAAATGGCGCCGAAAAATACCGACCTGTTGCGCCGCACCTATGTATTGGCACTCAGCGACGGACGCATTGTCGAAGCCGTTGAAATTCTGGCCAAGCTGAAAAAATTAAAAACAGCCGCCCCCCTGCAAGACATTGTAGTGGCAGCACACGCCATCAGGACCGGGCGCTATAAAGACGTCGACAAGGCCTTTGGCAAGAAACCTTCAGGCATCAGTGCATTTTTGGCACCGACCTTTCGCGCCTGGGCACGCTTTGGTGAAAGCGATGCCAAGGGAGCGATGGACGCAATCGCCGCCCTAAAGGACCAGCGCGGCGGCCTTGCGTTCATGCACATGAATGAGGGTCTGTTAAGCGACCTCGCCGACGATGTAGATGCTGCCGAACGACACTACCTGGCGGCAAAAAAAGAATCCGGACTTTCACTAAAATTAGCGCTGTTCCTGGGTGGGCTTTATGAACGCAATGGCCAGTCGGAAAAGGCGTTGGGCGTTTACCACGAACATGACAACGCAACCGGAAGCACAACACTTTACAGCACCGCCAAGGCACGCATCGCTAAGGGCGGAAAGCACAAACGCGAAGTTAATACCGCCGCCGAAGGCGTTGCCGAGGCGCTGTTCAGCCTTGCTTCATCGTTGGCCAACCAAAGCGTCGGTGAATCGGCAATGGCGACGGCGCAGTTATCGCTTTATATGCGCCCGGCGTTTGCTCCCGCCATGACTATTGTCGCGGGCGCCTATGAAAGCTTCGGCCAACACGAAAAAGCGAACGCGGTTTACGCCCGAATTCCAATAACCGATGTGATGAGCTGGTCGGTGCGCCTGAAGGCTGCGGAGAACATGGACCGTCTGGGGCAACAAGCGAAAGCGGAAAAGATTCTAAACGCGCTGGCGGATGAACGCCCAACAGAGGCCAGACCATTAATAGAATTGGGTGATGTCCTTCGTCGTCATGAAGCTTTCGAAGGCGCGGCCAAAGCTTACACACGGGCGCTTGAGCGCATTAAAACCGTTGAGGAAAGGCATTGGGCAATCTTTTATTCGCGCGGTGTTGCCTATGAACGCTCAAAACGCTGGTCCGAGGCAGAGGCCGACCTTAAGAAAGCCTTGTCCATGCAGCCGGACCAGCCGTTGATTTTAAATTATCTTGGCTATTCGTGGATTGAAAAAAGAATCAACCTCAAGGAAGCCGTGGATATGATTAAAAAGGCCGTGTCGTTGCGCCCACGCGATGGTTACATCGTCGATAGCCTGGGTTGGGGGCTATACCGGCTGGGCGATTATGAAGGCGCCGCCAAACACATGGAACGTGCCGTGTTACTGCGCCCGGGGGACCCCATCATCAATGATCATTTTGGCGATGCCTTGTGGCGCATCGGGCGCGAACGCGAAGCCCGCTTTCAGTGGAAGCGCTCACTGGGGTTAAAGCCAGACGCTGATTCCGTAAAGACCATCGAGGAAAAACTGAAAAGCGGTCTCCGCGACCAGCCTTGAATTTTAAAAGGCGACCTCATGCTCCAGCCCACCTTTGTTGAAATTGCACCGGCCAAGATTAACCTTTATCTGCACATAACGGGTGTGCGTGAAGGTGGCTTGCACGAGCTCAGTTCATTGGTTGTGTTTGCCGATATTTCGGACCGGGTTACGGCGCTGGCGACCAGCGACAACACCTTGACCCTGAACCTCGACGGGCCCTTTGGTGGCGACCTAAGCGCGGGTGAAGATAACCTGGTGCTAAAGGCCGCTCGCCTGCTGGCGGAGCGCGCTGGCATGCCAGCAGGGGGGCGGCTGACGCTGGAAAAAAACCTGCCCGTCGCTTCCGGCATCGGCGGCGGCTCTGCCGATGCGGCGGCGACCCTTCGCGCACTGGTCGGGGCTTGGGGTTTGGACGATGGCAAAAACGGAGATGCCGTCACCACCCTGACGACACTTTGGGGCGGCCTTGAGCACCTGCACCTGGATCTGGCCGCGCAACTGGGCGCCGATGTGCCGGTTTGCCTGCGCGCCAACCCGCAGATGGTGGCGGGCATTGGCGAAAGGCTTTCGCCCGCGCCGGCATTAGCGCCGCTGTGGGTGGTGCTGGCCAACCCATTGCAGGCGGTTTCCACGGCAGGTGTGTTCGAGGATTTCCAGCAAAGCGGCGTGGGCTTTTCCACTGCGCGGCCCTTAAGCCAATCCATGGACAATATAGGCCAGTTGGTGCGTGAGCTGGCGGCGCGCCAAAATGATCTTGAGGCCCCGGCCACCCGGCTGGAGCCCGCCGCCCGCGCGGTGCTGAGCCGCCTTGAGGCGCTGGATGGCCAGCTATTGAGCCGTATGAGTGGCTCCGGGGCCACCGGTTTTGCCCTGTTTGATGGCGAGGCCGGCGCCAGTCGTGCGGCAACGGAACTGGCTGGCCTCGAGCCCCGGTGGTGGGTCGTTGCGGCGGCGGTGCTGGGGACTAATGTATAAACCCAACCCAAGCCCCCTTGCCCACAGCGCCAAGACCTTTTATGTTCGGCGCGATTTTCACCCATGCTTTCTGGTGGGGCGTCGCCAAGTGGTAAGGCAACGGCTTTTGATGCCGTCATTCGCAGGTTCGATCCCTGCCGCCCCAACCAAATCCTAATGAAATTCACACAATGCAAATCTCTTTAGTCACCTGGCAGTTTGTCCGTCTGATGGTTTATCTGGAAAACCATCCCGGGCTGGGCCGTAGCAATGACCTGCCCGCGCTCGGCGAGGCGTGGCGCGACCTGTGGCAACCCATTGATGCGGAACTGGCGGAATTATCCGAAAGTGATTTTGAAGCCTACGCCGACATGATGATGGGCCAAAACGTGGTCATTGAAGCCGTAGCTCCCGCCCATGTCGCCGCCTGTGCGCAAGCCCTGCACGCCATCGCCAAAGACCTTGGCACCGCCCTTGAGCGCGAAAGCAGAAACAAGGCGGCAGACACCGCGCATTTGGAAAACCTTGAATTTGAACGCAGCGAACTGATGCGCAAAACTGGTGAGCTTAACGAAAGCTAAGAAAAAATAATCAGCTATCAGTGAATACTTTTCTTGTTGGTATCATCGATGTCCGGCGGCAGGTCGTCGCCGAGGTCAAAATCAAATGAAATGATACCGCCCGCCCCTTCAAGGTGACGGGTTTCAAGCTCAGCCGTCATGGCCTTTGCCTTGATGGCCGCCCATTGCATTTTCGCGGCCGCGTTGTCGTGGCCGCTGCCGGTGGCCTGGTCGGCAAGAATACTGATGCCGCCCTCCAACATGGCAAAAGCGTGCGACAGGGGAAGTGCCTGGTCGGGCGTAAACTCAAACCCGCCGGACTGTTCAAACGCTTCGGCGATTTCCTTGTAAAGGTCACCCATTACGCCAAGGTCTTCAGGCAGGGCTTCGGGGTCGACCTCCGCCAGCTGGTCCGCCATGTAGCGCACAATCTTGGCAAAGATTACGGCTTCGGCATTTTCCGGAACCTCGTCATCGTTTTCAGGTGTTGGTAAATCGTCGTTCACAAAAAAATCCTGCTGTAATAAATAATAACGTGCGCTTGAAAAAACATTAACCCCATATGCAACACCGAACAACCGCGGATGGTGGCTTATTTATGCCATAAGGGTTTCGATGTCTTCGCTAATCAGCGGGCCGTCTACACCCAACGCCTCATAACGTTTAGCGGTATCAAGCGCTTCTGCAGATTCAATGTTTTCAAAAAATATTTTCAGGCGCCGTTTGGTTGCGCTTGCCCAAAACTTCTTCATCGGCTCGGCAGCACCGTCAACCGATTGGTCAACAATGCCCAAATTCATGCACACGGCCATCAGATTGCAGTTCGCAAAAACGGTAAAGTCATCCATATCCTGATTCGGACGTGCGGTTATATGGTCAAAAAACGGAAACACCGGCACGATGGCGTCTTCCAAAATCGGTAGGTTGAGGTTGGGCGTGAAATCGAACAGTTCGATAATCACATTTTTGCGCATACCCGCATCAAGCACCTTAAACGCCTGCACCATCAGGGTTGCCGCTTCGCCGCTGGCCAGCGAATAAGAGTTAACCGGTGCAATCAGGCGATATTGGTGTCCGCTTTGCAGCGCCTCGGCAAAGTCCTTGAAGGCATCTTTCAACACGGCGGCGTTTCGTTTTGCGGTTATTGCCGGGTCTTTGTCATGACTGATGGTCGCCATACCGGTTTCGGTTGTGCCATCTGCCTTATGGTGCACGGGCACAATACGAAAGGTGTTCGACTTTTCCTGCCCCAGCAAAAGCACGGGGCGAAAGCGCGCTGAATACCCGACTTCGTAAGTGGTAACCATGGTTAAGTCCTTGGAGGGTTATTCTGGTGGCTGGCCGATGGCGCCACCTTGATGAAGGGCCGCAAGGTCATCATCGCCCAGGCCAAGCACCTCGCGCAATACTTCATCCGTATGCTGGCCTAACGACGGCGCCGTGCGGCTATAAACGGGGGGCGTGGCGCTCATCTTGATGGGACTGGCAACCATGTTAACCGGCGCGCCACCTGCCGGTGGGTGGGGCATTTCCAATACCATTTCACGATGCACAACCTGCGGGTCGGCAAAAACATTTTCAAGGTCGTTGACCGGCCCGGCGGGCACGCCCGCATTTTCCAGCGCAGCCATCCATTCCGCAACCGTGCGGGCGTGGGTTACGGTTTCGATAAGGCCAGCTAAGGTTTCGCGATTTTCAATGCGCGCATCGTTGGTGGTGAAGCGTTCGTCGTCAGCCAATACCTCCAGTCCAGCAACGGTGCAGAACCGTTTGAACTGGGAATCGTTGCCAACGGCGAGCACGAAATATCCGTCTTTAGCGCCAAACACCTGATAGGGCACGATGTTGGGGTGCGCGTTGCCATGGCGTTTGGGTGTTTCGCCCGTCATCAAAAAGTTGGAGCCTTGGTTCACCAGCCACGCCAGTTGTGTGTCCAGAAGCGACATATCAATCCACTGGCCTTCGCCAGAAACGTCGCGGTGGCGCAACGCCGCCAAGATGGCGGTGGCGGCGTACATGCCGCACATGACATCGGCAATGGCGACGCCGGTTTTCATCGGCTCGCCTTCTGGCTCTCCGGTCAGGCTCATGATGCCGCCCATGGCCTGTATCTGGAAATCATAGCCGGCGCGCTCGGCATAAGGGCCGGTCTGGCCAAACCCGGTGATGGAGCAATAAACCAGTTTTGGATTTGCTCCCTTCAGGCTTTCATAATCGAGGCCGTATTGTTTTAGCCCGCCGACCTTGAAATTCTCGATAACGACATCGCTTTCGGCCACCAGGCGGCGGATCAGCCCAGCCCCTTCGGGGTGGGCAAGGTCAATCGCCAGCGAGCGCTTGTTGCGGTTGGCGGAAAGAAAATACGCACTTTCCGCGGTCGGGTTACCGGCCTTGTCGCGGGCATAATGCGGGCCCCACCGGCGGGTATCATCGCCGCTGCCGGGGCGTTCCACCTTCAGCACGTCGGCACCCATGTCGCCGAGCATCTGGGTGCAATACGGCCCGGCCAGAATGCGCGTCAGGTCCAGCACACGCAGGCCTGAAAGGGCTCCCGGCTGGTGGTTATTGGGGTCATTCGTCATGGCCCATCCATAGGCAATCGTTTGCCCCACGAAAAGGGTTTTGTTTCACCATGCAAATTTGTAAAAGCCTGCAAAGGGCCTTCAATGGCCAAACCGGGCAGAAATGTTATGATAAGCCCTGCGAATCGGGGGGCCTGAAACGGCAGTTTACGAGCATCAGGTAATGGGATTGCGCTACACTTATGGATGAGCGGGTTGAGATATCGGAAAAACGGCCCATATGGGAACGCTCCATCGTGCTGCGTTTTTTGTTGTGGGTTTTTACGGGTTTTGGCCTGTTCAGGCGCCGGGCCCCAAGCGAAGACGTGCTTGATGAATTGGCGTTGGCGCTGGAAGCGCCAGTTGAAGAACCGGAGCCGGAAGAAGAGCCCGAGCCCGAGGAAGACCCAAACCGCCTTTGGCCGTTAGGACGCATCGACGTTATCGAGAAAATATGGGGCGAAGGCTACATCGTGCCCCTCGGCCCGGAACGGATTGCCGAATTATTACCCCTGCTGGCGCTGACCGAAAAACAAAGCCTGTTGCTGATGGGCGGTGGCCTTGGCGGTTTTGGTCGCACGCTGGTTGAGGAAACCGGCGTCTGGGTCACGGCGATGGAAAGTGACGCTGAGTTAGCCGAACTGGCATCAGAGCGCTGCGTATTGTGGGCCATGCAACGGCGCGCGCCGGTCAAGTACAGCGACCTGGAAAATCCCGACATCAAGCAAAAATCATTCGACGTCCTGCTTTCGTTTGAGAGCCTTTTTTCAGTGCAAAACAAGAAGGAGCTTTACACCGCCATGGCCGGTTCGCTGCGCACCGATGGTGAAATGTATTACACGGATTTGGTGTTGCCCGACACCAACCCACCCAACGAAGCGGTGCAGGCGTGGATGAAAAGCGAACCGCACCTTCCGCACCTGTGGCCTGGTGGCGCCATTCAGGCTTTTTTCGGCACGTTGAATATGGATGTGCGACCGTTTGATGATATCACCCACGAATATCGCAACGCGGTGTTCAAGGGATGGCTGAACTTTCTCAATACCCAGAACCGCAAGTCGTTGTCGCTCATTGCCGATGAGGTTATCCGTGAATGTGCCTTCTGGGCCAAGCGCATCAGCGCCATTGATAGCGGCGGGCTGAAGGTCTATCGCTTCCACGCCTACAAACAGTTTGAAAGAAAATGATGGAGCGGGTGAAGGGAATCGAACCCTCGTCGTAAGCTTGGGAAGCTTCTGCTCTACCATTGAGCTACACCCGCTTAAGCCCTATATAACCCAGAGACCCGACCGGCAAAAGCAAAACCCCATGAAATATGGGGCAAACCGGCAAAAGGACGGAGGCTTCGATGCCCGACGACAGCGCTCAGCATACGGTGGCCTTTGCGCCGCTGGACCCGGCCAAGTTCACCGACCCGGACACCACCGCCAAGGGCGAGGCCCGCGCCGTGGTTGAGCTGGCGCGCCTCGAAACCGTGTGGCTGAACACCGGTAGCCTTTGCAATATCGAATGCGGCCATTGCTACATGGAATCGGGGCCGAAGAAAGACGACCTGGCCTACCTGTCGCTTGGTGAGGCGGAACGCTTTTTCGACGAAATTGCCGGTGAGAACCTAGGCGCCACGGAAATCGGCATCACCGGTGGTGAGCCGTTCATGAACCCCGACATCATCGCCATTCTTGGCGCTGCGCTGGGCCGCGGTCTTCGCGTCCTCGTGCTGACCAACGCCATGAAACCGTTGTGGCACCAGCGCGTGGCGTTGGCCAAACTAAACGCACGCTTTGGCAACGCGCTTCGCCTGCGCGTTTCGGTTGATCATTTTCTCGAAGCCCGCCACGAAATGGAGCGCGGCGAAAAAACATGGGCGCCAATGATGCGGGGCTTCAGGTGGCTGGTTGGCGAAGGGTTCCAGATTGATGTTGCCGGGCGCACCTTCTGGGACGAAGACGAAGGCGAAATGCGCAAGGGCTACCAAATGCTGTTTGATGATATTGGCCTGGCGCTGGATGCCCAGGACCCGGCGCACCTGGTGTTGTTTCCGGAAATGGATGTGCGCGCCGATGTTCCTGAAATTACCACCGCGTGTTGGGGCATTTTAGGTGTGCGCCCCGATTCCATGATGTGCGCCACGGCGCGCATGGTGGTGCACCGCAAAGGTGCGTCCCGCGCTACCGTGGTGCCGTGCACCTTGCTGCCCTATGACGAAAACTTCGACATGGGCGAAACCCTGAAAGGGGCTTTGGGCGCAGTAAAGCTTAACCACCCCCACTGCGCCAAGTTTTGCGTTTTGGGCGGGGCTTCATGTTCAAGCGGCTAAGGGCTTCATGTTCAAGTGGCTAAGGGCTTCATGTTCAAGTGGCTAAATACAGAACTGGACTTTTTTTCCGGCGACCCCAGATAAACACGCACACCCTTAACGGAGTAACCCCATGCCCCCCCAGCAACACGATAATGACGCGGCCTATCAACGAACCACCCGCGACATTACCGTTCGCGTGCAGCCCCAATACCTGGAAAGCGAATCGGAACCTCAAATAGACCGCTACGTCTGGGCCTATCATGTCAGCATTGAAAACGATGGCACAGAGGCCGTGCGCCTGCGTCGGCGTTACTGGCACATCACCGACGCCAACGGCACCCAGCACGAGGTCGAAGGCGAAGGCGTGGTCGGCGAGCAGCCCCTACTGGAACCGGGCGAACGCTTCCAGTACACATCAGGAACGCCACTGAGCACAGCGTCGGGCTTCATGCTGGGACGCTATACCATGGAGGTGGCTTCGGGCGAGCGTTTCGACGTGGAAATCCCGCCTTTTTCGCTGGATTCTCCATCCGTTCGACCGGTAATAAACTAGGTGGTATGGTGGCTGCCGAGACCCCATATTAGTTTGGTAACCCCCGTTTTAGGAAAATTTCGTGGCTAAATCCAAATCGCTGAAAGTTGTGCCTGCCGATTCCGAGCGCCCGTCACGCGACGAGGCCGAGGCCGCCGTTCGCACCCTGATCCGCTGGGCCGGCGACAACCCTTCGCGCGAAGGCTTGCTGGACACTCCCGGTCGCGTTGTGCGCGCCTATGAGGAATATTTCCAGGGTTACGATGCCGACCCCGAGGAAATCCTCAAGCGCACGTTTGAAGAGGTCGACGATTACGACGAAATGGTGCTGCTGAAGGATATTCGCTTTGAATCTCATTGCGAGCACCACATGGCACCGATTATCGGCAAGGCGCACGTTGCCTACCTGCCGAAGCGCCGCGTGGTCGGCATTTCCAAGCTGGCGCGCGTTGTCGAAATTTACGCCCAGCGCCTGCAAATCCAGGAAAAGATGACAGCGCAAATTGCCGGTGCCATCGACGAAGTCCTGCAGCCCCTTGGCGTGGCCGTGATTATTGAGGCCGCCCACCAGTGCATGACGTGTCGTGGCGTCCATAAACCGGGCGTTTCCATGGTGACATCCAAGATGCTCGGCGCCTTCCGCGCCGATGACCGCACGCGGCGCGAGTTCCTGGCCATGGTCGGCACCCCGGCCTCTACCCCTTATGAGCACGTTTAAGTCAGACCCTTAAAAAGGCATGAGGCAGGCGGCTAAACCCCGCAAAAAGCCACAAAAAACCCCGTTTCAGACCCTTCCCCCTTGACCCGGCCCGCTGGACGGTGATGATTGCGCGCCTTGTTTATAAGGCATTATATGGCGTTTCTGCTTTACCCCTTATTCACCCCGAGAAGTGATAATGGCGGAAGCAATGTGCGGCAACCGGCTTAAGGGAACACCCAAACACGATGATGGAATTCAGGCCCATCTTAATGATCCAGGGCGTGCTGTTGGCAACGCTGGCCGTTTCCATGTGCATTCCGGCCATGGTAGATGCTGCCGCTGGCAACCCGGACTGGCAGGTATTTGCCGTTTCCGCCGGGCTGACGCTGTTTGCCGGGGTTTCGCTGGTGTTGACCAGTTCCGGTGGCGGAAAAGTTACCCTGAATGTGCGCCAGGCTTTTGTCATGACGTTTCTTTCGTGGCTGTCGATGACGCTGTTTGCTTCGTTGCCGTTTATGTTTTCCGAATTGCAGATGTCGTTCACCGATGCTTTTTTCGAATCCATGAGCGGCATCACCACCACCGGCTCGACCGTTATTGCCGGTCTCGACACCGCGCCGCCGGGCATTGTGTTGTGGCGTGGTATCCTGCAATGGCTCGGCGGACTGGGCATTATCGTCATGGCCATTGCGGTGCTGCCGATGCTGGGCGTTGGTGGTATGCAGCTGTTCAAGGTTGAGGCCTTTGACACCGGTGAAAAGGTGCTGCCGCGCGCCGCCCAAATATCGGCGGCCCTGGTCATTATTTATCTGGCGCTAACCATCCTTTGGATGTCGGCACTGTGGCTGGCGGGCATGAACCCGCTTGAGGCCACCGTGCACGCCATGACCACCATTGCTACAGGTGGCTTTTCCACATCGGATGCGTCGGTGGGCCATTTCAATAACTGGGTCATCGATGTCATCATCACACTGGGCATGATCGTCGGCTCGCTGCCGTTCCTTCTGTATCTGCAGGCCGTACGCGGCAAGCCGTGGCTGGTCTGGCGCGACGAACAGGTGCGCGGGTTTATCGGCATCGTCTCTGCCGTTGTTGTGTTGGTGACCGGCTTGTTGATGATGAATACCGGCATGGAACCGGTGCAGGCGCTGCGCCATTCAGCATTCAATGTGGTTTCCATTATCACCGGCACCGGCTATGTCACCACCGATTACGGACTGTGGGGCAGCTTTGCATTACCCATATTCTTTTTCATTATGTTTATTGGCGGCTGTGCGGGTTCCACTACGTGTGGCATCAAGGTGTTTCGTTTTCAGGTGCTTTATGCGGCTGCCGGGGTCCAGATCAAACGTCTGTTGCAACCGCACGGCGTTTTTGTTCCCTACTACAACCGGCGCCCGGTTCCCGATGAGGTCATTACGTCGGTGTTGAGCTTCTTCTTTGTCTTCGGGTTAACGTTCGCCGCTTTGGCGCTGGGGCTGGGCATCGTTGGGCTGGACTTCCTGACCGCCGTTTCCAGCGCGGCCACCGCCATTGCCAACGTTGGTCCGGCGCTGGGACCCATAACCGGGCCGGCGGGCAACTTCCAGTCATTGCCTGACGCCGCCAAATGGTTGATGGCGGTGGGCATGCTGATGGGCAGGCTTGAACTGTTTACGGTGCTGGTGCTGTTCTCACGAACTTTCTGGCGCGGCTAACCGCCACTACCCTGCGGCATGATTAAGACCGCCACTACCCTGCGGTATGATTAAACCCTACTCGCCAACCCACCGCGTAAGCGTGGTGTGACTCTGGCGATCCATTTCACGATCAAAATCAGCCATCAGGGCTTCGGTCATTTCGAACCAGACTTTTTCGCGTTCGGCCAAGGAAGCATTCTCCAGCACGGTCATATTACGCGTGGCAACAACGTCCGCCATGGCGGTGGGTCCGCCGGGCGCAACCTCGACGATCAGCTGGGCGGCCAGCCGGGCGCGGTAATCCACGCTTACTTCGCTGGTAAAATATGACCTGATGCCCGTGAGTTCCTTTTCCACCGGCACCTCGACCACCGAGGCATCGGTGACGACGAAGCGAGCCTGAACATCACCGCCGCCACCAACGGCATTGAGGCGGTGTTCGGCCCAGCTCAGGACAGCCTCGCTCGGTGGCGTGGAGAAACGGTATTCGACGTTGGGCGGGGCCAAAGGCGACTGGTATTGGGAAACCATTTCAATCGCTGATACCTTGATGGCAATGGGCTGCAGATGGGCAAAGCCCACTGCCGCCATGGGCGGCGCGGGCTGGGTTTCGGCACAAGCTACTGCAAGGAAGCCAACGGCCAGCGAAATAAGCGTACGCGATAAAATGATTTTCATGGTCTCGACTATGAACGCCTGACCGTGAAGTTTCAAGCAGCAAAGGCCTCGTGTGCACCGGGGTGAGCTAACTTTGCTTGCCCGCAGACACACCTTCGAACAGGGCCGTCACCTCATCAGCCGTGAAGTCATAGCTGGCCTTGCAGAACTCGCACGTGATGTGGGCGGCGCCATCGTCATCGCTGACTTCGGCGCGGGGAAATGACTTAAGCGTGGAAATTACTTTTTCCAAAGAACAACGGCAGCGATGAAACAGCGCCTTGGGTTCAAACACGCGAACGCCGTCTTCGTGATACAAGCGATAGAGCAGCGTCTCGGCGCTTAGCGTAGCATCAAGCAGTTCTGCCCGGCTGAGGCTGGCCAGCAAGGCTACGGCGCGGCGCCATCCGTCTTCGGCGTCTGCACCCACCAGCGCGCCATCGGTGGATGGCAGCCGCTGAACCATCAGGGCACCGGAAGAAAAGCCCCGCGCATCATTACCGATGTCGGCAGCCAGGAAAATGGCCGTTTCAAGTTGCTCGGAATTGCGGAAATAATGATGCGCACAGTCCGAAAGGGTTGCCCCATCAAGCTCGGTGATGCCCTGGTAGCGGTCTGTAAATTCCCCCTGATCGACGGTAAACGCCATATGACCCGAGCCCAGAAACCGCGGCACCGGTGCGCCATCTTTTTTTGCCGCTTCGTTTACGCCAACGCCATCAAAACGCGCATAGCCGCGCAACGCGCCATCGGATGTAACATCGGTAATCACGGTGTTCACCGGGCCGTCGCTTTGGGTTTGCAGGGAAAACACACCATCATATTTAAGCGCACTGGCCAGCACCACGCCCAGGGTAACGGTTTCGCCTAACAGTTCGGCTACCGGTTCCGGGTAATCATGGCCGGACAGAACACCTTCCAGCGCCGGGCCGAGACGCACCAGACGCCCGCGCACGTCGAGCCCTTCAATTTCAAAGGTGAGGGTAAAATCCGTTTGCGTTTGTTGTGCGTTCATCGAAGCTGGTTCAAGATTCGTTAGGAAGCAGCCACGCCAAGACACCACGCCAGGATGCCCTTTTGCGCGTGCAGGCGATTTTCAGCTTCATCCCAAACCACCGACTGTGCACCGTCAATAACACCTGCTGTTACCTCTTCACCGCGATGGGCGGGAAGGCAATGCATGAACAGGGCGTCCGGTTTGGCCAGCGCCATGTGCTGTTCGTCCACCTGATAGGGCTTAAGTAGCTTTTGGCGTTTGTCGGCATCTTTATCACCCATGGAAACCCAGGTATCGGTCACCACCAAGTCGGCATCGGTGCAGGCTGCGGCACAATCGCGCACAACGCTTATGTCCGTGCCCGCCGTTTGCGCATCGTTGATAATGGCGTCGTCAAGGCTTAACGCTTCCGGTGTTGCCAGACGCAAACTAAAACCAAACTGCCGGGCGGCATGAACGAAACTTGCCGCCATGTTGTTGCCGTCGCCACACCAGGTGACGGTTTTTCCGGCGATGGAGCCGCGATGTTCTTCATACGTCATGATGTCGGCCATTAACTGGCACGGGTGCGAACGGTCGGTCAGGCCGTTAATGACTGGCACCTCGGCGTATTCCGCCAGTTCCAGCAATTTTGCCGGATCATCGGTGCGGATCATGATGGCATCCACATAGCGCGACAGAACGCGCGCCGTATCGGCCACGGTTTCACCGCGCCCGAGCTGGCTGTCCTTATCGCTCAGGATCACCACATCGCCGCCCAGTTGTTTCATGCCCACTTCAAACGAAACCCGGGTGCGGGTCGAGGGCTTTTCAAAAATCATCGCCAGTGTCTTGCCGGCCAAAGGTTGGCGCTCGCCATCGGGCATATGCTCGGCCTTGATGTCGACCGCAAGGCTCATGATGGAACGCAGCGTGTCGCCATCCAGCTTATCGAGGTCAAGGAAATGTCTGGGATTGCGCATTTTATACAGCCTCCCATTCGCCAGCGACCTTATCGATAATCGCCGCGGCTTCATCAATATGTGTTTGCTCGATAATCAGCGGCGGCAACAGGCGCAACACGTTGTCGCCTGCCGGTGCCACCAACAGGCCCGCTTCTTCTAACTTGGCCTTGAAGGCCCGGTTGTCCACGCCATCCGTGCACTTCAGGCCCTGCATCAGGCCCTGGCCGCGCAGCTCAACAAACAATGTCGGGTATTTGGTGATGAGTTTACTTAATGCGCCAGCCAGCGCATTACCCATAGCCACAACGTTTTCAAAAAAGCCTTTTTCCAGCACCACATCGAGCAGCGCATTACCAACGGCCATGGCCAGTGGGTTACCGCCATAGGTGGTGCCGTGGTTGCCGACGCCCAGCACGGCGGCTTTATCCGTGGTCAGGCACGCGCCCAAGGGAAAGCCGCCGCCGATACCCTTGGCCGTGGCGACAACGTCGGGCTTGATGTCGGCCCATTCGTGGGCGAACAGCTTACCGGTCCGGCCCATGCCGCTTTGCACTTCATCAAACATCAACAAAATGTCGAACTCATCGGCAATGGCGCGCAGGCCTTTAAGATAGTCCGCATCGGCGGCGCGCAGACCACCTTCGCCCTGCACCGGTTCCACCAGCATGGCGGCTGTTTCAGGCGTAATGGCGGCGCGCATTTCATTGAGGTTGCCAAACGCCACATGGTCGAAGCCATCAACCGCCGGGCCAAACCCGGCCAGGTGTTTTTCCTGACCACCGGCGGAAATGGTAGCCAGCGTGCGACCGTGAAAAGCATTATTGCAGCAAATCACCCGGTATTTATCCGGGTTGCCGTTATCGTCGTGATACTTGCGCGCAATCTTCAGCGCTGCCTCAATGGCCTCGGCGCCGGAGTTGGAAAAAAATACCTTGTCGGCGAACGAAGCCTGGACGAGCCGTTCGGCCAGTTCTACCTGTCCGGGAATCTGGTACAGGTTGGAAACGTGCCATAGCTTTGCGGCCTGTGCCTGCAGGGCCTCAACCATGTGCGGATGGGCATGACCCAGCGCGTTGACGGCAATGCCGGCACAAAAGTCGAGGTAGCGCTGTCCATCGGCCGTGATCAGATATACACCCTCGCCTTTTTCAAAGGCGAGATCTGACGGCGCATAGGTCGGCATCAACGCAGACATGGACGTGCTCCTCAACGCAAGGGTTCATCAAAATGCAACCGGGCGGCTGGACTTCATGCCACCGCCCGGGAAAGCCGGGGATTATGGGAATCGGGGGTGTTTCTGTCAACGAAAAGGCCCCGAAACAGGCCTGAACAGGCCTAAAACGGGCAAAAAGGGCCTCAACTCAGGGTTTTAGTTTGTAGCCGGTCTTGAACATCCACCACACCACCGCCCACAAGAACACGTCCACGAACGCAATAACCGCCATGCCTTGGTATAGGGGGGCATCGGCATAGCCGATGAAACCGTAGCGGAAACCGTCGATCATGTAGAAAAACGGATTGAACATGGCAATGCTCTGCGCCGTTTCCGGCAGGCGGTGAATAGAATAGAATGTGCCGGAAAGAAACGACAATGGCGTGACCACAAAATTGGTAACGGCGGCAATGTGGTCGAACTTGTCGGCCCAGATACCGCCGATAATACCAAGCAGTGACAGCATCAGCGAAGCGCCAATCAGGTGAAACACGATAAAGCCGAAATTGTGGATGGTCATCGGTGTCAGCAGCGCCATAACCGAGCCCACCGCAACACCGACGAAAACGCCGCGCGTCACGCCGCCAAACGCATGGGCAAAGGTTAGCTCATGGGCGGTAAAAGGTGGCATCAGGGTATCGACAATGTTGCCCTGCACCTTGGAGACCATCAGCGAGCTGGATGTGTTGGCAAAGGCATTCTGGGTCACAACCATCATGACCAGGCCGGGCGTGAGAAACTGGATAAATGACACCCCACCGACCACGGAGACTTCACGACCCACGGCCAGCACAAAGACCGCCAGAAACAGCAGCGAGGTCACCACCGGGCCGAGGATGGTCTGGGTATAGACCTTCAGAAAGCGCCGCACCTCGCGCATATAAAGCGCGTGAACGCCGAGAAGGTTATGGCCGCTTAGGTTTTGCATGGCATTGGGTGTCCGGTCAGTCGGTTAAGTCCCGTTTGCTGATGGGCGGGTAACCCTTAATATAGTATCCCCGACGCAACCGCCAACCCTGAACGAGGCAATAGGCCTAATATGGATGACGACCCCAAGCCCAGGCGCGATGACAAGCGCGCCAAAAAAAGCCGCAAGCCGCGCATAATGACGCAGCAGCGGCTGGCCAACATCGCGCTGCATTATCTTGAACGCTATGCCTCAAGCGCTGAAAACCTGCGCCGTGTGCTCCAACGGCGCATCGCCAAGTCTGCCTACGCCCACCCTGACCTTGACACCCAGGAGGCCGAAAACTGGCTCAGCGAGCTGATCGAGCGTTATACCGAGGTCGGCCTGTTAAATGACCTGACCTTTGCCGAAGCCCGCACCCGGACACTGCTGGCCCAGGGCATCGCCCCACGCGCTATTAAAATGAAGCTGTTGCAAAAAGGTGTCGGCAATGAAGACATTTCCGCAGCGCTTGAAATGCTGGCGGTCGATGTCGGTGATGCGGAACTGGAAGCGGCCTGCAACCTGGCGCGGCGGCGGCGAATCGGCCCTTACCGCGACCCTGAAAAACGCGACACCATGCGCGAAAAAGACCTGGCCACCATGGCCCGGGCCGGTTTTGGATACGACATGGCAAGGCGTGTGGTCGAGGTCGAGGACGCCGCCGAGCTGGAGGCCGAACTGGAAGCCACGACATATCCCAGTGAACCCCGTTAAACGCTCAAGCAAAACGCCAAGCGTTTACAACCGGGCGCGTTCGGCTATCATCCACATAGCGCCATTTTGGCTTATTGAGCAGGGAAGCGGCAATGCAATCGCTTGAAGAATTCTGGAAACTGGTTCTCGACGTCTGGAAGACGGGCGTATACGGCATCGATGTCGGCGGCATTTTAGGGGCCTTGGCCATTTTGGTGGCGTTTCTTGTTTTTCGCCAATGGATCACCGCTATTTTGCTGACGCCGTTGAAAATCCGCGCCCGTAAATCACAAAATGAAATAGATGATCAGGTCATTGAAGTCCTTGAAAGCCCGGTGCGGTTCATCCCGGTTATTCTCGGTGTGTTTTTTGCCACCGAATACCTGAACCTGACGGATGATTATGGCGATATCGCGCGCAACGTGGTGCGTTCGCTCATCGCCTTTGCCATTTTCTGGGCGTTGCACCGCCTGGTTGAGCCCATGGGCCGCCTGCTCGGGCGACTGGAAAGCGTTTTCACACCCACCATGATCGACTGGCTGTTAAGGGCCGTGAAAATCGTCGTGGCGTTAATTGGCGGCGCCACCATTCTGGAACTGTGGGGTATTCAGGTGGGGCCAATTTTGGCCGGGCTCGGCCTGTTTGGCGTGGCGGTAGCATTGGGCGCGCAGGACTTATTCAAGAACCTGATTGCCGGAATCCTGGTTATTGCCGAAAAACGCTTTTTCAAGGGCGACTGGATCAGGGTTGATGGCGTGGTCGAAGGCACGGTTGAAACCATTGGCTTTCGTTCCACCATGGTGCGCCGTTTCGACAAGGCACCTGTGTATGTGCCCAATTCAAAGCTTTCAGATAACGCCGTCACCAACTTTTCCGCCATGACGCATCGCCGCATTTACTGGCACATCGGCGTAACCTACGACACCACCATCGAACAACTGCGCGCCATCCGCGATGGCATAGAAGCCTATGTGCTGGAAAGCGATGAATTTGCCCACCCGCCGGAAGTTTCGACGTTTGTGCGCATTGACCGCTTCTCCGACTCATCCATCGATATCATGCTGTATTGCTTCACAAAAACAACCAACTGGGGCGAATGGCTGGAAATCAAGGAACGGCTTGCCTATATGATTAAGGGGATTGTTGAGGATAACGGCTCAAGCTTTGCCTTCCCCTCGCAATCGATATATGTGGAAAGCATTACCGGTGAACGACCGGAACCGTTCGTGCCGCCAAAAAATAAATAATAATCATAAACAAAAAATCACAGTGCCCAGAGGATGCCATCATGACCGTGACCATTTACCACAATCCCAAGTGCTCCAAGTCTCGCGCCACGCTGGAGCTGCTGGAGGAGAACGGCATTTCGGCAAACATTGTCGAGTACCTGAAAGCACCGCCGAGCGTAGACGAGTTGAAGGACATCCTTGCCAAGCTGGGCAAAGAACCACGCGACATTGTGCGCAAGAAGGAGGCCAATGAAGAGGGTATCATCCACCTTGACGGCGACGCACTGGTGGAAGCCCTGGCTGAGCACCCGCGCGCTATGGAACGGCCCATCGTCACCACCAAAGATGGCGCCGCCATTGGCCGGCCGCCGGAAAGCGTGCTCGCGCTTTTCTAGAAACCTGGCAAACACCGCATGGTGCCGCGCACCTTCCGGGGGCCTTGAAGTGACGGCCTCTCCGGCGGATACTTGGGGTTATGGATAGCGAACCCAACCAAACCTCGGCCAAAAGCGATGTCGAAACCCTGTACGATCAGGCGTTAAAGCACCACGAAGCCGGCAGCCTAACCGAGGCCGCCAATGCCTATGCGCGGGTGTTGCGGCTCAGGCCGCTGCTGCCGGAAGTGCACAATAACTTCGGCGTCGTTTTGCGCGCCCTGGGCAGACCACACGCCGCCATCGCATGCTATCGCCGCTCGCTGGCCATCCGCCCCAACGTTGCGGGCGTGCTGACCAATCTGGGCAATGCCTTCCGCGACCTTGGGCTGACCGACCAATCATTACAGGCCCACAAACGGGCTCTGGCGCTGGTGCCGGGTTCACCCAACGCCCTTTTCAATGCGGCATTGGCGCATCGCGACAAGGGCGACATCAAAACCGCGCTTTCCTACCTTAAGGAAACCACTGAAAAAAACCCCAACCACCCCGATGCCCGTTTCGAAATGGGCCTGACCTTGCTGGTCAGCGGCGAATGGAAAGATGGTTTCAACGCGCTTGATATTCGTCTGAAACGCCCCGGCATGGACCCCCGACGCCCGGATATGCCCATGTGGGGCGGAGAAGCAATTAGCGGCAAAACCATATTGATTATCGGTGAAGGCAACGCCGGAACCATCATCTTGTTGGCACGCTATGCGGCGGTTTTAAAAAAACTGGGCGCGCGGGTTATGTTCGAGGCGCCTAAGTCTGTTGAAAAATTGCTCCGCCTTGTGCCCGATATCGATGCCGTTATCGAACCGGGTGAACCGGTTTACGGCATCGATTTACAAGTGCCCCTGCTGTCTATACCGGCGCGCCTCGGCACAACGGTGCGCACGGTGCCCAATCGCGTTCCTTATTTAACCGCGCCTGCTGTGCCGCCGCGAGATTTAAACGTTGAGCCCACCTGCCGGTTGGCCGTTGGCATATCGTGGACCGGCAAGGGGCCCGATGGCCAGAAAACACCGCTAAGGGAAACACCGTGCACCCTGGAAGACCTTTTGGAACTTGCTGCCGTTCCCGGCGCGCGCCTGTTTTCACTGGAACGCGAAGGCGAAGCGGAAATTCGCGCGCTGGGGGTCGAGGTTTTGGTTGAAAACGCCGCCACCGGGCTGGATGACCTGGCGGCGCTGGCGGGGGTCATCGAACAGCTGGACCTGGTTATAACGACCGAATCCCCCATCGCCCATTTGGCCGCAGCGCTTGGAAAACCGGTGTGGTTAATGGCCGGGCCGGGCGGGGAATGGTGTTGGCTATTGGAACGTGACGACAGTCCGTGGTATCCCAACATGCAGATATTCAGGAAGACCGGAACCGAAAAATGGCCGGATGTAACCTCCAGGGTGCGTCTTGCACTTGCAGAGGTTTTAAAAGGCTAAGTTATTAGGGGGGGGCGGTTCCAATACACATGTAACCGCCAGTTTAAGATAATGTCAGACAAGACAAATGATCATTTATCCCTGCCCAGTGTTCCGACGGAATCATTAAGGCCGGCGCCTAGAAAAAAGAAAGCGGGCTTCCTCAGCCAGCTGTTCAGTGTCGGCAGCGCCCACGACATCATCGAAGTCGGCATATCTAGCTTTGTTGATGCCGCGGGCGTCGACCATGCACGCACCTTGCAAGCCGCTTTTTCTAACATCAAGGGAATCCGCGCTCGCCTGTTGCGCGAGCAGGCGGAAATAAACCCCGATGAAGACCGCGCAGTACAATTGCCGCTGGCTTGCGCTGATGCCATTCAATGGCTTGCCAGGTACAAGGTTGATGTTGTGGTGTGGGGCGACATACCACCACCGGGCAC
>CBFCYL010000009.1:0-60891 GCA_965602455.1 uncultured Thalassospiraceae bacterium
TCTTCTTGGTCTTGCGCTTAGCGGCTTTCTTCTTCGTCTTGCGCTTAGCGGTCTTGCGCTTGGCCGTTTTCCGCTTGGCGGTCTTACGCTTGGCGGCTTTCTTCTTGGTCTTGCGCTTTACGGTCTTCCGCTTCGCAGTCTTGCGCTTAGCGGTCTTTTTCTTCGTAGTCTTTCTCTTTTTCACAGCTCTTTTAACCATGTTCTTCTCCATATATGTGGTCGAAACCCCCCACGATCAAGGACAACCTACCGCTTGTCTTTTTTGATCTTTCGTATGGTACTAATAAGGCTTCGAACCGCGCTGACCGACTTTTTAAAGGCGGCCCGCTCTTGAGCGTCGAGTTTAATCTCGACAACCCGCTCAACCCCGCGGGCGCCGATTACAACCGGAACGCCCACGTACACCTCCCTCACGCCGTACTCTCCTTTAAGATACGCCGCACACGGTAACACTCGTTTTTTATCTTTTAGGTAGGATTCCGCCATTTGGATGGCGGCAGTAGCTGGTGCGTAATAAGCCGAGCCTGTTTTAAGCAGGCCGACAATTTCCGCACCACCGTCTCGTGTTCTCTGAATAATGTCGTCAATCCGCTTCTTGGTCGTCCACTTCATCTTGATGAGGTCGGGAACGGGTATCCCCGCCACAGTGGAATACCGTGCCAAAGGCACCATGGTGTCGCCATGGCCGCCAAGGACAAAAGCGGTAACGTCTTCGACAGAGACTTCAAATTCTTCAGCCAGAAAATGACGAAAGCGCGCCGAGTCCAAAACACCGGCCATACCCACCACCATATGGTGCGGCAGGCCAGAGGCCTCGCGCAATGCCCATACCATGGCATCCAGCGGGTTGGTCACGCAGATGACAAAGGCCTTGGGCGCATACTTCTTGATGCCGGCGCCAACCGACTGCATTACGCTGACGTTTATGGAAAGAAGATCATCGCGGCTCATGCCCGGCTTACGGGGCACACCAGCGGTTACGATCACCACATCAGCCCCACGGATACCCGCGTAGCTTTTGGTGCCCACCAGACCGGCGTCATAGCCCTCAATAGAAGAGGACTGCGCAAGGTCGAGCGCTTTTCCTTTCGGCATGCTGTCCGCAATATCAAACAGCACGATATCACCCAACTCTTTTAGACCGGCAAGGTGAGCTAGTGTGCCACCGATGTTGCCTGCGCCTATAAGGGCGATCTTGTTGCGGGCCATGGAAGTCCTTTCTTCCGAAATTTCAAATCAAAACACACTGCAAAATATTAATAGTGCTTGACGACTTTTCATGTGCGCAAAAAAGAAGAATCTTTTTACCCTGATTCGCCCGATTCGGCAAGGGCTTACAGCATTGTTTCGTTAATTCTTAAAATTTGGAAAAATTTTATCGATTTCGACTCGCGTGCGGCAACTCGATATACGATTCAGATTGCATCTCAATAAGTCTCGATGCCGTTCTTTCAAACTCGAAAGTGCCTTCACCCTGAACATATAGCGCCTGCGGTTCTACGTCCGATGAACAGATGAGTTTGACGTGCCCTTCGTACATTGCATCGATCAAGGTTACAAAACGACGCGCAACATCTTTCATTTGCGCGCTCATTTGCGGGATTCCTGCAATAATAAGCGTATGATAACGCCTTGATATTTCAAGATAATCCGCAGGCCCCAACGGTTTACCACAAATATCGTCAAACGCCAGCATGGCAATGCCTTCGCTGGCCTTTGGAATCTCCACCTTGCGTCCTTGCACCGATATCACAGCCTCGTGAGCGTTCGCGCCGTGGGTCAAACGATGAAATGCCGCCTCTAACTTTCCACGCGCTATGGCATCGTCGGGTGTGATGTAGATGTCCAGCGCGCGCATGTGCTCAAGGCGATAGTCAGTTCTGCCGGCAAGTTCGAGGAGGTCCATTTTTGACTCAATTAAAGCAATAAATGGATCAAATTGTTCTTTTTGCAGGCCATCTTTATATAAATCACGCGGTGGGCGGTTCGATGTTGCCACCATCACAACCCCGGCCTGGAACAGTCCTTCGAACAGACGCCCGACGATCATGGCGTCCGTAATGTCCTTGATCTGCAGTTCATCAAAGCACAGCAAGACCGCATCTTTGGCGATGGCTTTGGCGACCGCCGGGATAGGATCATCGACCCTGATTTCGGCGGCGCGAAACCCCGCCATGCGGGTGTGCACTTCTTGCATAAAGGCGTGAAAATGCACCCGGCGCTTTTCCATGACCGGGGCTGAGTCAAAAAACATGTCCATTAACATAGACTTACCGCGTCCAACGCCGCCGTATATATAAAGCCCCTGGGGCGAGTCTTCGCGTCGGCGGCCCAACCCGAAGCGTTGCTTCCAGCCGCTTTCGCCTTCGGACGGCTCATATGATTTAAGGGCATTGTGTAAACTTTGCAGTTTTTCCACGGCCAGCGCCTGCACCGGATCGTGGCGCATTTTGCCGGTTGCAATCTGCTCGCGGTATTGCGAAAGCGGGCTTTCGACCATATGGATATTCTGCCTGAGCCTAAAATTTAGGCCTTGTTGAAGTCTGGGTTCCCGGAAAATTGAGGTTAAGGGGGGTGTTTTCCGGTGTAAAGTGGTGAGCGAATGTAAAAAAAGTGTTTTTGGCCTGTTTTTGGCCCGATTTGCTTTGTTAGGGCTGGTGCGACGGCGTCGGGAGACCCACTTTAGCGTTTCCGGTTTTAACACTTTAATAAGTAAGGAATGACGCCGCCATGGACCAGCTGGAAAGCCTGCTATTGGGCAATGAGCCCGCCATACGCTTAAGTATCTTTTTCGGCGTCTTCGCGGCAATGGCCCTGGCCGAGCTGGCCTGGCCGAGGCGCCCGCTGACGGTATCAAAACGGCTGCGCTGGTCGTCCAACCTTGGCATCGTGGTGCTTAACACCGTGCTGGCGCGTGCCGTGCTGCCCATGGCGCCGGTGGCCTTCGCGGCCTTCGCCCAAACCCGGGGCTGGGGCCTGTTCAACGTCATCGATTTAGCGCCGCTGGTGGCCGTGGTGGCAACGGTGGTGCTGATGGATTTTGCCATCTGGCTGCAACACGTCATGGTGCATGCCATCCCGGCGCTGTGGCGGCTACACCGTATGCACCACACCGACCTCGACTATGACGTCACCACCGGGGCACGCTTTCACCCCATCGAGATTTTACTATCATTGGGCATCAAGTTTGCAGTCATCGCCTTGCTGGGCGCACCGGCGGTTGCGGTGTTGATTTTCGAGGTGTTGCTCAACGCCACCGCCATGTTCAACCACGCCAACGTCAAGCTACCCTTGGGTCTGGATAGGGTGCTGCGACTTTTTGTTGTGACGCCCGATATGCACCGGGTACATCATTCCGTCCAGCCGTTCGAAACCAACTCCAATTATGGCTTTAACCTGCCGTGGTGGGACCGCTTGTTCGGCACCTACATCGACCAGCCAATGAATGGCCACGATGGTATGGTTATCGGCATCGACCTGTTCCGCGACCCGGCGGAAGAAAGACTGGATAAAATGCTCATCCAGCCCTTTGTTGGCGCGGTGGGTGAGTACCCCATTAATCGCCGCGACTGGGGCGGGGGCGTCAAAAAGGATAACCAGAAATGACCCTTCAGGCCGGGCGGGAATCAGAAAGGTTTACCTTTGAGACCGAGCACATCGGCTTCGAGGTGGATTTCTACCACCCCGAGGGCAAAGCGCTGGCGCTTTCAGAAGCCGTGGTCCGCCTTTACGAGGCCGAAAAGGAAAATGCCGAAATCTTCACGCAAGTTACCAGCGCGCCCGGTTCCAATACGGCGTTCAATTCCGACGAAATCCTGAGCTGGTTCCTGCTCCAGAGCGCAACGTCACTGGCCGAACACCTGCCGCCGAAAACCATGGATAGCGCGCCCGCAAGCGGCACCGAGGTTTTTGTCACCTTCCCCATCCGCTTTGAAGTCGGCACGTTCACCATGAGCACCGCCGCCGGAGATGTGGCCATGAAGGCGCTGAAATTGATGGTGCGGGTGCGTATTTTACCCAAGCCGGAAACGGAATCCTGAAAAACCGTTAGCGCCGCTTAATCAGCAGCGTCTTGACCTCGGCGATGGCCTTGCCGGGGTTGAGGCCCTTGGGGCAGGTGTTGGTGCAATTCATGATGGTGTGGCAGCGATAAAGCCTGAACGGGTCATCGACGTTATCGAGCCTTTCACCGGCGGCCTCGTCGCGGCTATCGGCTATCCAGCGATAAGCCTGCAACAAAATGGCGGGGCCAAGGTAACGGTCGCCGTTCCACCAATAGCTGGGGCAACTGGTCTGGCAGCAGAAACACAAAATGCATTCCCACATGCCATCGAGCTCGGCGCGTTCGGAAAGGCTTTGCAGGCGCTCCGACGTCGGCGCCGGGGTGTCAGATTTCAGCCACGGCTCAATGGACGCATACTGTGCATAGGGCACCGATAAATCTGGCACCAGATCCTTGATCACCGGCAGATGCGGCAAGGGATAGACCTTCACATCGCCAGCGATGCTTTCGATTGCTTTGGTGCAGGCCAGCGTGTTGGTGCCGTCTATGTTAAAGGCACACGACCCGCATACCCCCTCGCGGCATGAGCGGCGGAAAGTCAGCGTGGAATCGATCTCGTTCTTGATTTTTACCAGCGCGTCCAGAATCATCGGCCCACAGGTATCGAGATCGACCACAAAGGTATCGATGCGCGGGTTTTGGGCGCTGTCGGGGTCATAACGGTAAATCTTGAAGGTTTTGGTGCGCGTCGCCCCTTCGGGTGCGGGGTGGGTGACCCCCCTGGTCGGGCGTGAACCTTTGGGCAACATAAACTCGACCATCAGTAAACCCTCGCCTTGGGCTCGATGTATTCGGCCTCGCTGGTCAGCGTCCAGGTGTGCACCGGGCGATAACCCAGCTTGACGGACTTATCCGCACCAACCCACGCCAGGGTGTGCTTCATCCAGACTTCGTCATTACGATCGGGGAAGTCCTCGTGGGCGTGTGCGCCCCGGCTTTCATGGCGCGCCAACGCCGAATGCACGGTCGCCTGAGCGCAATCGAGCAGGTTTTCAAGCTCCAGCGCCTCTACCAAATCCGAGTTCCAGATCAATGAGCGATCGCTAACGCGGATATCGTTAATCTGGGCGGCAATTATATCAATTTCATCGCGGCCATTGGCCATGGTTTCGGCGGTGCGGAACACGGCCACATCGCGGTGCATGGTTTTTTGCATGGCCAAGCGGATATCGGCCGTGGGGTGGGAACCTGAAGCGTTGCGCAACCGGTCGAGGCGCTCCAGCGCCGGGGCCAGCAGTTCATCGGCGATGGGTTTTTGGTCGGCGCCCGGCGTAATCAGGGCGCGGGCACGAAGGGCTGCGGCGCGACCAAACACAACGATATCCAAAAGCGAGTTGGTGCCCAGCCGGTTGGCGCCGTGCACCGAAACGCAGGCGCATTCACCAATGGCCATCAGGCCGGGGCAGGTGGCCTCGGAATCTTTTTCCGTAGGCCTTAATACCTCGCCATAAATATTGGTCGGTATGCCGCCCATGTTATAATGCACCGTCGGGATAACCGGGATGGGGTCACGCGTCACATCGACACCGGCAAAAACCTTGGCACTTTCAGAAATGCCGGGCAGGCGTTCGGCCAGCATGTCGGCGCCAAGGTGCTCCAGATGCAGGAAACAGTGGTCTTTTTCAGGGCCAACGCCGCGGCCTTCGCTGATTTCCATGGTCATGGCGCGGCTGACCACGTCGCGCGACGCCAGGTCCTTGGCCGTCGGGGCATAGCGCTCCATGAAGCGTTCGCCTTCCGAATTGGTCAGGTAGCCGCCTTCGCCGCGCGCCCCTTCGGTAATCAGCACGCCGGCACCGTAAATGCCGGTGGGATGAAACTGCACAAACTCCATATCCTGAAGCGGAAGTCCGGCGCGCGCCACCATGCCGTGGCCATCGCCGGTGCAGGTGTGTGCCGAGGTGCACGAGAACCACGACCGCCCGTAACCGCCAGTGGCCAGCACCGTGGACTGGGCCTGAAACCGGTGGATGGTGCCGTCTTCAAGGTTCCATGCCACAACGCCGCGGCAGTTACCCTCTTCGTCCATGATCAAATCAAGGGCGATATATTCGACGAAAAACTCCACATCGTGCTTTAGGGCCTGCTGGTAAAGCGTGTGCAAGATGGCGTGGCCCGTGCGGTCGGCCGCGGCACAGGCCCGCGGCACCGGGGCCTCGCCGAAGTCGCGCATGTGGCCGCCAAAAGGGCGTTGGTAGATTTTACCATCCGGGGTGCGCGAAAACGGTACGCCGAAATGTTCCAGTTCATAAACCGCGGCGGCGGCGTTCTTGCACATGTATTCAATGGCATCCTGATCACCCAGCCAGTCCGACCCCTTGACGGTGTCATACATATGCCAACGCCAGTTATCATCCGCCATGTTGCCCAGCGACGCGCCAATGCCGCCCTGTGCGGCAACCGTATGGCTGCGAGTGGGAAAAACCTTGGTGATGCACGCCGTTTTCAGACCCGATGTGGTCATGCCCAGCGCGGCGCGCAAACCGGCACCACCGGCGCCGATAATTACACAGTCATAAACATGTTCGGTGATGGGATATGCTTCACTCATTCAGTCTGGCCTCACCCGGATAAGGAAATTTTCAAAACGGCAAACACGGATGATGCCGCAAACAATACGGACCCATAACGCACGATCAGCACGGCCGCCATCTTGATCGGTTCGGAATGGATGTAATCTTCAATCACCACCTGCACGCCCAACATGGCGTGGTGGAACAGCGTGACGATCAGCAGCACCATGAAAACGGAATTGCCGAACTCGCTAACCCAGGCGTGAAACGATTCATAATCAGCGCCGGTCAATGAAATAAGCGAATAAATAAACCACAATGACAGCGGCAAAAGGGCCACCGCGCTCATCCGTTGCGCCCACCAGTGGTGCACGCCTTCGCGCGTTGAGCCGAGGCCGCGCACCTTGGAAAGGTTTGATCTAAGCTGGCGTTGCTGAGCAGGTATGTTGGCCATGGCCTCCCCCTACAGCTTTCCGGCGTAGCCGTAAGCCGCCACCCAACTCGCCAGCGTCAGGGTCAGCGAAAGAACGACGACAATAATGCCGGTGATGCGCAGCTTTGTGAGCTCAAACCCCCAGCCCATATCCCATCCGAGATGGCGGATACCGTTACACAAATGGTAAAACAGGGAAAAGGTGAACCCAAACATCACCATCCTGCCGGGCCACGATTCAAGAAAAGCCTGGGCGCGGCCAAAGGCATCCGGCCCATAAGCCGCCGCCGCCAGCCAGTAGGTCAACATCATGGCCGCCGCCACCAGCACCAGCCCGGTCAGGCGGTGCGTAATGGACAGTACCGAGGTTACCTGCGGACGGTAAACCTGAAGATGGGGTGAAAGCGGCCTGTTTTGATCAGCCATCTAAAAAAACCCTTTAAATCCCGGTCAGTATAGTCACTGAATCAGCCAAATCACTTTAGACGCCCCGGCCAGACTGTCAACGCGCCAAGCGCGCCCATGAAGGATGTGGGGTGCGAAAGCACACATTTCTATCGCTCATCCCCCGCCCATCCCCTTGTTCGTGGTCAGAGAAGGGTGCAGGGCTCAGGTTTCTAGCGCCGCTTCCAGCGCCCCGATTTGTTCGGCAACCTTAACCAAACGCCGTGCTTCGGCCATATGCAGGTTTTCCACCAACTTGCCGTCAACCACGACGATGCCCTTGCCTTCAGCGCGCGCCGCCTCAAAGGCCTCGATGGTGCGCTGCGACCAGGCGACCTCTTCTGGCGAGGGGCCGTATATATCGTTGGCCATGGCAATGGTTTTGGGGTGGATCAGGGTTTTGCCGTCAAACCCAAAGTCCTTGCCCTGCTGGCAGGACTGCGCAAAACCTTCTTCGTCTTCGAGATCCAGATGGACACCATCGAGAATGGTCAGGCCAAAGGCGCGCGCCACCAAAAGACAATGGCCCAGCGACAACATCATCGGCACCCGGTCGCGGGTATGGTGGGCATGCAGGTCCTTGGCCAGGTCCGACGTGCCCATCACCAGGCACGAAACCCGGGTGCTGGCACTGGCAATCAATTCTGCACGCAACACGCCACGCGGCGTCTCAACCATGCACCAAATGCCCATTTCATCCGGTGCGCCGGCCTCTTCCATAACGTGCTCCAACTGGCGCACGGCATTGGCGCTTTCGACCTTGGGCAACAAAATAGCATCGGCCCCGGAAGTCGCAGCGGCGGCAATATCCTTATAGCCCCAGGTGGTATCGAGCGCGTTTACGCGCACCACCACTTCGCGAAGGCCGTAGCCGCCCCCGCCAATGGCGGCGGCAATCTGGTCGCGCGCCATTTTTTTGGCATCGGGCGCCACCGCGTCCTCAAGGTCCATGATCAGGACGTCACAGGCCAGCATGCGGCCTTTTTCGAGCGCCCGGGCGTTGGAACCGGGCATATACAGCGCGCTGCGCCGGGGTTTGGAGGTATTGGGCATGGGGAGGTCTCCAATATGATTTCACGCCAGCTTAAAACCTGCATAAAATATGCCCCCTGCCCGCGAGGGTGGCAAGTTTGCTGATGTTTGGCCCCGGGTGCTATATGTTGGGTCGGGGGCGCTTGGGAGTGACCACGTTGGGTCGCGACCCTTGCTTAGGGGGAAGTTTGGCGGGAAATGGCTAACGACTATCTTGAAAACATTAAAGTCCTCATCGTCGAGGATAACCCGTTTATGCGCACCATCATCCGCCGTGTGTTGTCGCAGTTTGGGGTGCGCGAACTGCGCGAGGCCGACGATGGCGCCGATGCCATGGATTTAATGGTCGGGTTCAAGCCCGATATCGCCATCATCGACTGGGAGATGGAGCCAATTAACGGGCTGGAGTTCACGCGCTGGATACGCGAGGGCGCCGACACCCCCAACCCGTTTATGCCCATCATCATGGTTTCCGCCCACTCCGAACAAGGTCGCGTGACCCAGGCCCGCGACGGCGGCGTGAACGAATTCCTGGTCAAGCCGCTTTCGGCAAAAAGCCTGATGCAACGTGTTCAGACGGTCATCGAAAAACCGCGCTCGTTTGTGCGCACCGACCATTACTTCGGGCCAGACCGCCGACGCCACGATGTTCCTTTCGAGGGACAGGAGCGGCGTGAGGATTACGACACCAAGACCGATGAGCAGATGGCCAAGGAAAAAACACCGGGCGGCAAGAGATCCGCCGGCATCAAATCCAAAGGCTGACGCCGGGCGCCGCCTGAGGTTGCGCCCGGAACGTTATTTTGAAAGATAATCCGCAACCAGCGCTTCGCCGATTTGCACGGTGTTCAAGGCCGCGCCCTTGCGCAGGTTATCGGAAACCACCCAAAGGCTAAGCCCATAATCAACGGTGGGATCGCTGCGCAAACGGCTGACAAACACGGCGTCTTCGCCCGCACATTCTGCCGGCGTGACGTAGCCTTCATCCTGACGATGATCGATTACCGAAATACCGGGCGCATTTTGCAGCGCCTCGCGGGCTTCTTCCTCGTCAATCGGGCTCTCAAACTCAAGGTTGATGGCCTCGGCATGGCCGATAAACACAGGCGCACGCACGCACGTTGCCGTTACCTTGATAGCGGGATCAAGAATCTTCTTGGTCTCGACCACCATTTTCCATTCTTCCTTGGTTGAGCCGTCATCCATGAACTTGTCGATGTGCGGGATCACATTAAAGGCGATCTGCTTGGTGAACTTGTTCTTGGTTTTGGAAACCGGCTGGTTGGTAAAAATACCGCGCGTCTGGTTGAACAGCTCATCCATGGCGTCTTTGCCGCCACCGGAAACCGACTGATACGTCGCCACCACCACGCGCTTGATTTTTGCCAAATCATGCAGGGGCTTCAACGCCACCAGCATCTGGATGGTCGAGCAATTGGGGTTGGCGATGATGTTCTTTTTCGTGTAGCCGGCGATGGCTTCGCGGTTGACCTCGGGTATCACCAACGGCACATCGGGGTCCATGCGGAAATGCGACGTGTTGTCGATTACCACCGCACCGGCGGCGGCGGCCTTGGGTGCAAACTCTGCCGAAACCGTGGCGCCGGGGCTGGAAAAAACAATATCCGTGCCGGCAAAATCAAACATCGCCAAATCCTGGCACTTGAGGCGCTTGTCATCGCCATAGGAAACCTCTGTGCCCAGCGAACGGCTGGACGCCAGCGCCACTACCTCGTCGGCGGGGAAATTGCGTTCAACCATGGTTTGCAGCATCTCACGCCCGACATTACCCGTGGCGCCAACGACTGCGACTTTGTAACCCATTTTTTTAACTCCTCAAATGTCGGCCTTTGGACTTTACCCAAGCGCCCGACAAACTTCAGGCCCGCGGGGGTTCCGCGAGCCTGGTTGCATTTCTGCCAACCGATCCAGCCCGCTTAAAACCCGGTCTTGGTCTTCGGTTTGGTGGTGGTGTTGACGCACAAAGATGCCACAGGCTGTGAAGCCTTGCGGGCGCTGGAAGCCAAAAGTACAGCGTTCTGGCGGTTCATCCGGTTCATAAGGTGCGTCCTCATTTCAAAATCTGCTCCTGATTTACCCTCACGGCGGGCAAAAGGCAAGAAACATTGGCAAGGATCATCAGCCCAGGTTGTTAAGCTCGGCCACCACGGCTTCGCCCATTTCCGTGGTCGAAACCGCCTGGGCGCCCTCAGACATGATATCGGCGGTGCGCAGGCCCGCATCCAGCACGTTCTGGACGGCGGTGTCGATCATGTCGGCATCTTCGCCAAGGTCGAACGAATAGCGCATCAACATGGAAACCGACAAAATGGTCGCCAGCGGGTTGGCCTTGTTCTGGCCCGCAATATCGGGGGCGGAGCCGTGTACCGGCTCGTACATGGCGGCAACCTTGCCCGTTTTTTCGTCACGCGAACCGATGGACGCCGACGGCAACATGCCCAGCGAGCCGGTCAGCATGGCGGCACAATCTGACAAAATATCACCGAACAGGTTGTCGGTGACGATGACATCAAACTGCGAAGGCCAGCGCACCAGCTGCATGGCGCAATTGTCGGCGTACATGTGGGTAAGCTCTACATCCGTGTTGCCGTCCTGGTGCACCTTGGTTGCCACTTCGCGCCAGAAGGCGCCGGATTCCATAACGTTGGCTTTTTCAACGGACGTCACCTTGCCGCCGCGCTTACGCGCCATATCGAACGCCGTGATCATGATGCGTTCAATTTCCGGTTCGGAGTAAATCTGTGTATCGAGCCCAAAGCGCACACCGTCGCGAACCTCAACACCGCGCGGCTGGCCGAAATAAACACCGGCGGTCAGTTCGCGCAAAATCATGATGTCGAGACCCTTCACCACTTCGGGCTTAAGAGTCGAAGAATCAATCAGCGCGTCAAACACAATGGCCGGGCGCAGGTTTGCATAAAGGTCGAGGTCCTTGCGAAGCCTCAGGAGCCCTGCCTCGGGGCGGTGTTCACGGGCCACATCGTCCCACTTCGGCCCGCCGACCGCACCCAGAAACACGGCGTCGGCTGCCGCGGCCTTTTCCATGGTGGCGTCGGTCACGGCGCAGCCGTGGGCGTCGTAGCACGAACCGCCAACCAGGTCTTCTTCGATGTTGAACTTGAAGTGGCGTTTTTCACCCATCCAGTCGATGACGCGCCGCGCCTCACCCACAACTTCGGGGCCAATGCCATCACCGGGCAGGATGAGAAGATTTTTGTTACTGGACATGTATTTTCCTTAAGCGACCGCTAGCCGAAGAGCCAAGGCTGGACGGTAATTTGTTTTTCTTCGTAGGCCGAAATTTTATCCGCCTTTTGCTTTGTCAGGCCGATGTCGTCCAGCCCCTCAAGCAAACAATGTTTGCGGAACGGTTCCACATCAAACGAAACGCTGCCGCCATCGGGGCCTTTGATGGTCTGGTCTTCAAGGTTGATGCTCAACGTGGCGTTGGCGCCGCGCTCGGCGTCATCCATCAGCTTGTCCAGCGTTTCCTTGTCGACGCGAATGGGCAGGATGCCGTTCTTGAAGCTGTTGTTATAAAAAATATCGGCGAAGCTGGTGGCAATAATAACCTTGATACCGAAATCCTTTAACGCCCACGGCGCGTGCTCGCGCGACGAACCACAACCGAAGTTATCACCGGCAACGATAATGGAGGCTTCGCGGTAGGCGGGCTTGTTCAAAATGAAATCAGGGTTTTCCGAACCGTCGTCAAGGTAGCGCATTTCATCAAACAGGTTTTTCCCCAAGCCTTCGCGCTTGATGGTTTTCAGGAACTGCTTGGGGATGATCATGTCGGTGTCGATGTTGCGAATCGGCATGGGCGCTGCAACGCCGGTGAACTTGGTAAATTTTTCCATGATCATGCCTCCTCTTCGAACTTACGCACATCGGTCAAATGACCGGCGATGGCGGCGGCAGCAGCCATGGTCGGGCTGACCAGATGGGTGCGCCCGCCCTTGCCCTGGCGGCCTTCAAAGTTGCGGTTCGATGTCGATGCCGAGCGTTCACCCGGCTCAAGGCGGTCATCGTTCATGGCCAGACACATGGAACACCCCGGCTCGCGCCATTCGAAACCGGCCTCGATAAAGATTTTATCCAGCCCTTCTTCTTCCGCTTGTTCCTTCACCAAACCGGAACCGGGCACCACCATGGCGCCAACATGGGCGGCAACCGTGCGACCCTTGGCGATGGAAGCAGCCTGGCGCAGGTCTTCGATGCGCCCGTTGGTGCACGAACCGATGAACACGCGGTCGATTTTGATGCCTTCCATGGGCTGGCCGGGCTTCAGATCCATATAGGCCAGTGAGCGTTCCCACGCGGCGCGTTTCTCTGCGTTGGGCTCGCCCGCCGGGTCTGGAACATTGCCGGTAATGGGCACAACGTTTTCCGGGCTGGTGCCCCAGGTAACTTCCGGCACCAGATCGGCGGCGTTCAGCTCAATCACTGTGTCAAACGTGGCGCCGTCGTCCGTTTTCAGCGTTCTCCAGTAGGTAACGGCGGTTTCCCATGCCCCACCCTTGGGCGCCATGGGCCGACCCTTGAGGTATTCGAAAGTCTTTTCGTCGGGCGCCACCAGACCGGCGCGGGCACCAGCCTCAATGGTCATGTTGCAAACCGTCATGCGCCCTTCCATGGAAAGGGCCTCGATGGCCTCGCCCGCGTATTCGACCACATAGCCGGTACCGCCAGCGGTGCCGATTTTACCAATGATGGCGAGCACAATGTCCTTCGGCCCACAACCGGCGGACAGTTTTCCATCTACCTTGATGAGCATGTTTTTTGCCGGCGCCTGCACCAGGGTCTGCGTGGCCAAAACGTGTTCGACCTCGGACGTGCCAATGCCGAACGCCAGCGCGCCAAAGGCGCCGTGGGTGGCGGTGTGGCTGTCGCCGCAAACAATGGTGGTGCCGGGCAACGTGAAGCCCTGTTCCGGGCCGATGATGTGGACCACGCCCTGGCGGATATCGTCGGTAGCAAAGTAAGGAACGCCGAAGTCGGCAACATTCTTTTCCAGGGTTTCCACCTGGATGCGCGATTCAGGGTTGGCAATGTTGGCAACACCCCCGGAACGGTCCTTCGTCGGCACGTTATGGTCGGCTACAGCCAGCGTAGCCTCGGGGCGGTGAACCGTACGCCCGGCATCGCGCAGGCCTTCGAAAGCCTGCGGGCTGGTGACTTCGTGAACCAGATGGCGGTCGATGTAGAGAAGGCAGGTGCCGTCTTCCTGCACATCAACCAGATGGGTTTCCCATATTTTATCAAACAGCGTTTGGGGCGCGCTCATTGTATTGGCACTTCCTTCAGGAGACACCGGGGCGCCGCCCTGCCCCGCCAAAGGGGGGTGAGCGGCGTTTCCCGATAAAAATTATTCGCCTTCAGGGGCGGTTTCAGGGGCGGCTTCGGGGGCGGCTTTTTCGCCCTTCTTGGCTTTCTTGCCCTTCTTGCCACCACCGGCAGCCTTGGCAGCAGCCTTGGCTTCAGCGGCAACAGCCTTTTCGTCGGCTGTAATCTTGGCCTTGTAGCCATCGGTCTGTTCGGCGATACGTGCCGATTTACCGGTGCGGCCACGCAGGTAATACAGCTTGGCGCGGCGAACATCACCGCGGCGCACCACCTCAACCGTTGCCACGTTCGGCGAATACAGCGGGAAAACACGTTCCACCCCTTCGCCGGACGAAAGCTTGCGCACCGTGAACGACGAGTTCAGACCATCGTTCTTGCGACCGATGCAGACCCCTTCGAAAGCCTGCAAACGCTCGCGCGTGCCTTCAACCACCTTCACGTTAACGCGAACGGTATCACCGGGGTGAAACTCCGGCACGTTGCGACCAGCGGCCAGCTTGCCCATCTGCTCTGCTTCGATCTCTTCAATAATATTCATCACTCAGTTCCTTCTTTTCTTAAACTTTCCTGCCGAAACCTTCCGGCGAAACTTCATTCCTTAGTCGCTGCCTTTGTTTGCCACATAGGCCTGCCAAAGGTCGGGGCGGCGTTCGCGGGTTACTGCTTCCGCCTGGGCTTGCCGCCAAGCCCGGATCTTTTCGTGGTGGCCCGAAAGTAGAACTTCCGGAACCGGCTGCCCTTCCCATTCGGGAGGGCGGGTATAATGGGGGTACTCAACCAACCCCGCCTCAAAACTTTCTTCCACCTTAGAGGCTTCCGAACCCATGACACCCGGCAACAGGCGAACACAGGCATCCATCAACGCCATCGCAGCCACTTCGCCGCCCGACAGCACGTAATCACCAACCGAGATTTCCTCGGCCTGGTGCTTATCCAGCACACGCTGGTCCACACCTTCGAAGCGCCCACACAAGAGCACTACGCCCGGCCCATGAGCCAGTTCCCGAACCCGCGCCTGATCCAGCGTCCGGCCCCGGGGGGTCAGGTAAACCAGCGGACAATCCGCCCGGTCTACCTTGGTTTCTTCAATGGCGCGGTCCACCACATCGGGCCGCATCACCATTCCGGCGCCGCCACCAAAGGGGGCGTCGTCCACGGAGCGGTGTTTATCGCGCGCAAAAGCGCGAATGTCCACCGTTTCAAGCGCCCACAGCCCCTTCTCCAGGGCCGTTCCAGCCAGCGAGGCGCCCAGTGGCCCGGGAAACATTTCCGGGAACAAGCTCAGCGCCACCCCCGTCCATGGGGCCGTCCTTGGAGCCGTCTGTTGGGCACTCATTGCCCTTCCTCCGGCACTTCTTCCTGTTCTGGCCCCGTTTCGGGGCCGGGCGGCTCCAGCAGCCCTTCGGGCGGGCGGATGACCAGGCTTTGGGCTTCCATATCCACCTCTGGCACCACGGCCTCGGTGAACGCCACCATCACTTTCTTCCCTTCTTCTGCGCCGGCCAGTTCCAGTTCCAGCACCGGCCCGGCGCCATAATCTTCGGCCAATACCACCCGGCCGTAGGGTTCGCCATCTTCGGTCCGGGCCGCCAGGCCCACCAGGTCGGCGAGGTAGAACTCGTCCGCCTCCAGCTTCGGCAGGCGCTCGCGGCTGATAAAAAGCCGCGTTCCGTTTAACGCCTCGGCGGCGGTTCGGTCCGCCACCCCTTCAATCCTCGCCACCACCTGGCCCTTGTGGCGCCCGATGACGCGAAGGCCGAAGTCGCGCTTGCCGGCCTCGTCCGTCAGCACCCCGTAGGCGCCGATGTCGGCGGGCTCGGCGGTGAAGCTCTTGACGCGAACCTCACCCTTGAGCCCACGGGCCGCACCGATAACGCCGACGCAGATCAACGATGCGCCAGCATGCTCAGCCTTGGTTGCCTTGGTCGCCATTGGCCAACGAGGGCACCGCTGGGCGTTAGCCCTCGGCGGCTTCCTTGTCGCCTTCTGCGGGGGCATCGCCAGCGGCTTCTTCGGCCGGCGCTTCCTCAACAGGTGCTTCTTCAGCAGGCGCTTCCTCAACAGGTGCTTCTTCAGCAGGCGCAGCGGCGGCAGCAGCGGCTTCTTCGGCCTTGGCCTTGGCGGCTTCTTCTTTTTCCTTCATGCGCTCAAGCGTCTTCGGCCTAGGTGCACTTTTCTTGGTTTGCTCGGGGATTGCGCGTGCTTCCATAATGCCGGCAACGGCGAGGAAACGATGCACGCGGTCAGACGCCTGGGCGCCTTCGCCAAGCCAATGCTTGATGCGTTCTTCCTTAAGCGTCACGCGCTCGGGGTGATCCTTGGCAACCATCGGGTTGTAGGTGCCGAGGCGTTCGATGTAGCGGCCATCGCGCGGCATGCGCGAATCAGCAACAACGATGCGGTAATAAGGGCGTTTTTTTGCGCCGCCACGGGCCAGTCGAATTTTCAAAGCCATTTTGTGTTGATCCTCTTACTCATTTGAAAGTCTGTTGTTGAACGAAAAAGTCTTAAACGAAAATTATTGCTTACCTAAAAGGCGGCATGGCGCCGCCTGCCCCACCCATCATGCCCGGCGGCATCTGGCCCATTCCTTTTTTGCCCATCTTGCCAGCTTTTTTCATCATCTTGCTCATCTGGTCGAATTGCTTGATGAGGCGGTTGACCTCGGGCACCGAAGTGCCGGAACCGGCGGCAATGCGCTTGCGGCGCGAGCCGTTTAACAGTTTTGGGTTGGTGCGTTCCTTGGTCGTCATGGAAAGGATTATTGCCTGTTGGCGCGCGACCTTTTTTTCGTTGAGGTCGGCTTCCTTGATCTGGTTCTTGACCTTGCTCATGCCGGGGATCATGCCCATCAGGCCCTTGAGGTCGCCCATCTTGCGCAACTGGCCCAACTGGTCGGCCATGTCCTGAAGGTTGAACTTGCCCGACATCATTTTTTTTGCGGTCGCCTCGGCGTCTTCATCGCCGACCACCTGCTGGGCGCGTTCCACCAGGCCGACCACATCGCCCTGGCCCAAAATGCTTCCTGCAACGCGCCGTGCGTCAAAGGCATCAAGGTCATCAAGCTTTTCACCAACGCCGAGGAACTTGATGGGCGCGCCGGTGATAGCCTTCATTGAAAGCGCGGCACCGCCGCGGGCGTCGCCATCGACGCGGGTCAGCACGATACCGCTGATACCGACTTTTTCATTAAATTCGCGGGCCACGTTGACCGCGTCCTGACCGGTCATGGCGTCGGTTACCAGCAAGGTTTCCGACGGGTTGGCTTCGCGGCTGATGTCGGCGACCTCGTCCATCAGTTCCTTGTCGATGTGCAAGCGCCCGGCAGTATCCAGAAGCACCACGTCATAGCCTTCGTTGCGGGCGGTTTTCATGGCGCGCTTGGCGATGGCGACGGGCCGTTCGCCCATAACAATGGACAGGGTCGCAATTTCTGCCTGTTCACCCAGCTGCACAAGCTGCTGCTGGGCGGCGGGGCGGTAAATATCCAGCGATGCCATCAGCACCTTTTTCTTGTGCAAGCGCGTCAGGCGCTTGGCAATCTTGGCCGTGGTGGTGGTTTTGCCCGAGCCTTGAAGGCCGACCATCAAAACCGCATTGGGCGGGTTGCCTTCAACACGCAGCGGCTCAACTTCCGCGCCCAGGGTTTCCACCAGCTGGTCGTGAACAATCTTGATAACCATTTGACCGGGTGTGACCGAACGCAGCACGTCTTCGCCCAGCGCCGCTTCCTTGACGCTGGCAAGGAAAGTCTTGACCACCGCCAGCGCCACGTCAGCTTCCAGCAACGCCACGCGCACTTCGCCCAGTGCCGTGTCGATATCGGCCTCACTGAGCGCGCCGCGTTTGGTCAGGCGCTCAAAAATGCCGCCCAGTCGTTCGCTTAAGCCTTCAAACATGGTCCTGGTCTTTCCGATCAAGTCCTTAAAAAATCTCAATTCCAAAGCGCATGGCGAAAGCCAAACGTCGAACGCGCCAGTGCGCGAAACTCGCGGACTGGCGGAACCCCTCAAGGCGGTAGTCTGGCCCAAGGTCTTAGGAACGGCGGCAATCTAGGGCGCTGGGGCCGCTAAGTCAAGCGTTGCGCCGCCCCGGAAATGGTTGACATGAGGCAGCGAGTGATCATTATCGTATGCTAACAAGCACGCAGTGGCACGCACACATTCCCGGCTCAAATCCAAGGTTGTCCGGTTTGTGTTTTTGTGGCTAACATATTGATAACATAATTATAAAAATCGTTAGGGCCTCCCATTGAGCAAGCGCATACCCAAGGAAACACCCGATCCGGTTGATACCCATGTGGGGCGGCGGCTCAAGGCCCGGCGGGTGGGCCTGCGCATCAGCCAGACCGATATCGGCAAGAAGCTGGGCATCACCTTCCAGCAGATCCAGAAATACGAAAACGGCTCCAACCGGGTGGGGGCATCGAACCTGTTCAAACTGGCCGATGCGCTGAAGGTCAACGTGTCTTATTTTTTCGAAGACATGCCCAAAGGCGGGGCAAAAGCCGGTGGTATGGCTTTTGGCGAAGGCGAGCAGGATAGTTTTGAACACGACCCCATGGCGCAGCCGGAATCCATAAAGCTGGTTCACAATTACTTCCGCATTGCCAACCCGGCGGTGCGCCAACAGGTGTTTCAGCTGGTCAAATCCATGGCCGAAAACGGCGGCGCCACAACCAAAGACGCGGCCAAAGCCAAGTCCAAAAGCAAAAAATAACCCCACCCCGCCCGCGGCCCTTCCTATGGACTTATGGGGCGTTTACGCTCATATAGGGGCCGTTATGACCCAAAAGAACGCCATCGCTTTTACCAAGATGCACGGCCTCGGCAACGATTTCGTGGTGCTGGATGCGCGCGCCACAAGCGTGGCCGATTTGGCGGCGCTGGCGGCTGTCATCAGCAACCGCCGCACCGGCATCGGCTGCGACCAGTTGATCACACTTGAAAGCCCCAAAAGCCCGGAGGCGGACGTCTTCATGCGCATTCACAACGCCGATGGCTCTGAAGCGGGGGCGTGTGGCAACGCAACGCGTTGCGTGGCATCGCGCCTTATGGCCGAAACGGGCAACAGCCACGTTGTGGTCGAGACGATTTCCGGCCTGCTGGACTGTGAAGCAGCGGAGGGTGGCCTTTACAGCGTTGATATGGGCCCGGCACAGCTGGACTGGCGCGATATTCCCCTGGCTGAAGCCTGCGACACCGAGCACCTGCCCATAAGCGTCGGCGCGCTTAGCGACCCGGTTGGCGTTGGTATGGGTAACCCGCACGCCGTGTTTTTCGTTGATGACGCCGAAGCGGTGGACCTGGCAACGCTGGGCCCCGAGATTGAGCACCATAAATTGTTCCCCCAGTTCACCAACGTTGAGGTGGTTGAGGTGCTGGACGACAAACGCTTGCGTGTTCGTGTCTGGGAACGCGGTGCCGGACTGACGCTGGCTTGCGGTTCCGGTGCGTGCGCGGCACTGGTGGCGGCATCACGGCGCGGACTAATAGGCCGCAAGGCCGATGTCGTGATGGATGGCGGCACACTAACCATCGAATGGATGGCAGATAACAACGTGCTGATGACAGGGCCCGTGGCCACGGCGTTCAGCGGCACCATTGACCCATCCCTGTCGGGAGCGGGCGCATGAGCGAACCCGAAAGCCAGCACGGCACCCAAATCGTGACGCTGGGCTGCCGCCTGAACACGCTTGAATCGGAAGTCATGCGCGATCACGCCCGCGAATATGCAAAGACCGCCGATGAAGCCGACACCATCATCGTCAATACCTGCGCCGTAACGGCGGAAGCCGAACGACAGGCCCGCCAGACCATACGCCGCCTGCGCCGTGAACGCCCCGGCGCGCGCATCATCGTGACCGGTTGCGCCGCGCAACTAAACCCCGAACGATTCGCCGCCATGGAAGAAGTGGACCGCGTCATCGGCAATGCAGAAAAGCTGAACGCGACATCCCTGTTGGGTATGGACGGCGGCACCAAAATTAATGTATCCGACATCAGCCAGCCCGGCGACGCCGCCCACCACCTAGTTAGCGGCCTGGAAGGCCGGGCGCGGGCCTTCGTGCAAGTGCAGCAAGGCTGCGACAACACGTGCACGTTTTGCATTATTCCCGCCGCCCGCGGCCCCAACCGGGCAATGGCCATTGGCGACATTGTCCAGCAGGTGCAAAAGCTGGCCGATGGTGGCTACAACGAAGTCGTGCTGACCGGGGTGGATATTGCCGCTTACGGCGATGACCTGAACGGTGACGCCACGTTAACCGATGTTATTGCAGCGGTGCTGGACGAAGTGAAAAACCTCAAACGCCTGAGACTCAGCTCGCTTGACCCGGCGCGCATAGACGCCGGACTGATTGCCCTGTTTGGAAACGAGTCCCGGCTTGCGCCGCACGTTCACCTCAGCCTTCAGGCCGCAGACGATATGGTGTTAAAACGCATGAAGCGTCGCCACCGCATAGCCGATGTGGCGCGCGTGATGGCTGAATTAAGGGCCGTGCGCGCGGACATGGTTTTCGGCGCCGACCTGATTGCCGGTTTTCCCACCGAAACCGATGCTATGTTTGAAAATACCCTCGGTGCGGTTGAGCGGCTGGGACTGACCTACCTGCACGTGTTTCCATATTCCGCGCGTCCGGGAACGGCGGCGGCCAAAATGCCGCCGGTCAACGGTGATGTGGTCAAGGCGCGGGCCAGGGTTTTGCGCGACGTTGGCGAAAACCAGCTTGAACGCCACCTGCAATCAAAACGCGGCGAAACACTCGATGTGCTGGTGGAACGCGCCGGCATGGCGCGCAGCGCGTGTTATGCCCCGGTTTCCATATCTGGATCGGCAGAACCCGGCACCATGGTGCGGGCGCGCATTGCCGGTGTTGACGGGGCCAGGCTGGTGGGTGAGGTCGTTGCCCCATGAACTGGTTTGCGAAGTTAAAAGCCGGACTTGGTAAATCATCAGAACGTCTTGGCGATGGCATCGGCAATTTGTTTACCGCCCGGCGCAAGCTTGACCAGGCGACGCTGGATGAACTGGAAGAATGTTTAATCACCGCCGACCTAGGTGTGGCTACATCGGCAAAGCTGATTAGTGCCTTAAAAAGCAGCCGTTTTGAAAAAGAAATCAGCGAAGCGGAAATCCTCGAAATTCTGGCCGCCGAGGCGGCGGCAATTCTTGAGCCGGTCGCCAAGGCGCTGGTTATAGACACCGGCCGCAAACCTGAAATTATTCTGGTTTGCGGCGTCAACGGTTCCGGCAAAACCACCACCATTGGCAAACTTGCAAACGGTTTTATCAGGGATGGCAAGCGCGTAATGCTGGCGGCTGGCGATACGTTCCGTGCCGCAGCCATTGAACAATTGCAGGTGTGGGGTGAACGCACCGGTGCACCGGTGGTGGCCAGCACGCTTGGTGCCGATGCCGCCGGGCTCGTCTTTGAAGCCGTGGAAAAAGCCCGGGCCGAGGGCGTGGATGTGTTGTTAATTGACACCGCCGGGCGGTTGCAAAATAAAACCGACCTGATGGCAGAGCTGGAAAAGGTCGTGCGGGTCATAAAAAAGCTGGATGAAAGCGCGCCCCATCAAACGTTGCTGGTGCTCGATGCCACCATCGGCCAGAACGCCCATGCCCAGGTGGAAACATTCGCCGCCATGGTCAACGTCAGCGGTTTGGTGGTGACCAAGCTGGACGGCACGGCAAAAGGCGGCGTGCTGGTGGCGCTGGCGGACAAGTTCCGGCTGCCGGTTCACGCCATCGGCGTTGGCGAGGGCATCGACGACCTGCAACCGTTCACCGCTGATGCCTATGCCCGCAACCTGCTGGGCATAGAAGACGCCGCCGGCTAACCAGCAGAGGCTTATTGCAGGTCTTCTTGCGGCTCTTCGCTGGAAAGCGCTATTTCACCGTTTGGGTCACTTTCAACCAAATCAGCCACCGTCTCGTAGGTGCGGGCGTTAACGTCCATCTGTTCTTTCAGGTCGGCGTTCTGTGCCCCCAGGTCGCGAAAAAAAACGGCGGCATTGCGAAGCAGGTTGGCGGCGATTTCGGCGTGGTTAGCCATGGGGCATCCTTTCAGATCAAACGCTGGCGTGCCTTGAACGGCAAACGGCTGAAAAAAACCTAGCACAGCTTCCAGATAGGGCAAAAAATGAGGGTGGTGGTGCTCAGACCTTAAGGCTGAGGTAATAGCCCCGCGGCACGTCACCGCGCAGCGGTTGACCGGAATTAAGGCTGCGATCAAGACGCCTGACCGCCGCCACGTTTTCCGGTGACTCGACCGCGCTCATGATACCGGCGCGGCGCTCCACATCACCAGCATCGCGGTAGCCTTTCGGCGGCAACGGCGCGGACGCGTCCTCGGTGCTGGCTGTTGGCCGAGCCGAAGCTTGCGAACGGGTTTGCTGGCGAGCCTGCTGAAAAACACCGGGATCAAAATTTGAAATACCACTCATGGCGGAAATCCTGCCCCAAATTGGTTAACCAATTATCAAGACTTTGACATCGTTTCTGTTGATATTTCAGGGATGTTGGGTAAGAAAACCGCTGATTCAAGCCGTAAATGAAAAGCGCCGACCCTTTTTCAAGTGGTCGGCGCTGTATGATTCAATTTAGTGAAACTTAAGCTCAGGCTTTGACATCAACCTTTTCGCCACGGCCTTCGCCCGAATTTTCTACGGCGGCCTGTTGTGCGCTATCGCGGGCAGACTGTGCGGCAACCTCGGTGACGAGGGCAGCGGCAACCTGCTCTTGGGAGACCGACTGGCGCAACGCAACCATGGCCTGCTGGACGTTAACGGAGGAACCTGCGGCATTGACCGACATTCCTGTTCTCCTCTCTAATTGTTGAGGGCGTTTTGCCCATCAATCTTGCCGTGATTATACACAATAATCCGGTTGCGAAACAACTATTTTTTAACCTTTTGATTCTATAGGCGTTTTAGCCCTCAAGCGCTGCAACGCCCGGCAGGGTTTTGCCCTCAATCCACTCCAGGAAGGCACCGCCAGCGGTCGAAATATAGGTGAAATCATCGGCTGCACCGGCATGGGCAAGGGCCGCGACCGTATCGCCGCCACCGGCAACGGACAGCAACGTGCCGGCCTTGGTCAGGCGCGCGGCGGCCTGGGCGGCAGCATTGGTGCCAACATCGAAGGGCTCAATTTCAAAGGCACCGAAGGGCCCGTTCCACACCAGCGTCTTGCAACCCGCCAGACGCTTTTCCACATCGGCAACGGTAGCGGGCCCGATGTCGAGCGCCATCTGATCAGCGGGAATGGCGTCAACGCCAACCACCTGGCTGGCGGCACCGGCGGCAAATTCGCCCGCCACCACCACATCCACCGGCAGCACAATTTCGCAACCGTTGGCGGCGGCATCGGCAATGATTTTCAGGGCATCATCGGCCATGTCTTTTTCGCACAACGACTTGCCCACATCCTTGCCCTGCGCAAACAGGAAGGTATTGGCCATGCCGCCACCGATGATAATCATGTCGACTTTTTTAGAAAGGTTGCCCAAAACTTCCATCTTGGTGGAAACCTTGGCCCCACCGACGACGGCGGCAACCGGCTTTTGCGGTGTGCCAAGCGCGCCGCCCAGGGCTTCCAGCTCGGCCTGCATCAGGCGGCCAGCAGCGGCCGGCAGCTTGCGGGCCAGCGCTTCGGTCGAGGCGTGCGCGCGGTGCGCCGTGGAAAAGGCGTCGTTGACGAACACATCACCCAACGTCGCCAGTTGAGCGGCGAAGGCATCATCGTTTTCGGTTTCTTCGCCGTGGAAACGAACGTTTTCTAACATGGCCACATCGCCGTCCTTCATGGCGTCGATTACGGCCCTGGCGCTGTCGCCAATGGTGTCAGTGGCAAACGCTACCGCCGTTCCCAGCGCTGCGCCAAGCGCTTCGGCAACCGGCTGCAATGACATTTCGGGAACCACCTGCCCCTTGGGGCGACCAAAATGCGACAGGACAATAACCTTGGCACCCTTGGCCGTCAGGTCGCGGATGGTCGGTACCGTGCGGTCAATGCGGGTAGTGTCGCTGGGCTTGCCGCCCGACATCGGCACGTTGAGGTCGGCACGCACAAGTACGCGCTTGCCCGCTACATCAATGTCATCAATGGTTTTGAAGGTGCTCATGGTTGGTTCCCTTAATTATTCGGCATTTTTCGGCTGGCGCGCGCTCACGCCCGCCAAAGTGGCTTGGCGATGTCCGGGGAGGCAATTTGCGCCCAGAGTTATGCTGATATCGGGACAAAAAAGCAAGAGGCAGCCGACAAAAAAGGGCGTCTGGAAGGCCTCACATCAAGCCGAAGGAAGGCTTAGGCGCGCCGCCAGACCTCCCAGTTCAGAAGCGTCAAGCGACAGGCTACCCTGATAAAGCTCGGCCAGCTCCAGGACGATGCTAAGCCCGAGTCCGCTGCCGGGGGTTGCCTCGTCGAGACGGCGGCCGCGACCCAATACATCGTCGAGCTGGTCTTTGGGCACACCCGACCCATCATCATCAACAACAATATCCGTGGTCCCACCGCGGTTCCGGACCGTAACACGCACCTTGGTATTGGCCCATTTGCAGGCGTTGTCCATCAGGTTGCCAATCATTTCCCCGAGGTCTTCCTGGTCGCAATACACTTTGGCTCCACGCACACTGACCAGCGTTATGGTGATGCCACGGGCCGCATAAATGCGCGCCAGGGTGCGCTTAAGGCCCGATGTGACTTCGCCAATATCCGCACTTATACCCGGAACCCCCGACCCGCCCGCGGCCCGGGCGCGTGAAAGGTGACGGGTAATGAGGTTATTCATAATTTCCGTTTGTTCGCGCACGGTTCCGGCATTAGCGCTGTCCAGTTCTCCGGCAGCATTTTGAAGCACGGCCAGCGGCGTTTTCAGAGCATGAGCCAGGTTTCCGGCGTGGGTTCTGGCGCGTTCAATCACATGGGCGTTGTGTTCCAGCAGGCGGTTCAGGTCTTCAACCACGGGCTCAACTTCCAGCGGGTATGTCCCGGTCATGTGATCCGCTCGTCCGGCGTGAATATCGGCCAGGCGCTCACGCATCAGGTTCAGGGGCTTAAGTCCCCACACGACCTGCAACAGCACGGCGATGACCAGGCCCGCACCCAAAAGCCAAAGCGAATTAACCAAGGTGTTGGTAAACACGCCGGTAGCAACTTCAATGGCGGTTGCCGGTGCGGTAACATAGATCGTTACATCCCGGTCAAGACCGGGCAGGGAAAACGTTTTGGAAAGCACCCGGATCGACTGACCCCGGGGGCCCGCCATGGTGATGCTGGAAACCTGGCCGCGCGCTGGTTCGGGAAAGCCTTCACGGTTCAGGCTCTGATCCCACAAGGAGCGTGAACGCTCAACAGGCGCTCCCTCAATGAAGATTTCCCAGTACCAGCCCGATAAGGGTCGCAGGTAGTCGGGGTCGCTGGGGTGACGTCTTAGCGTAAGCCTGCCATCAACAACATCGGAAAAAGACAGCAACTCCTCGATGTGGCTGTAAAGCGTGCTATCGACAGAGGCCTCAACATGATTTTGAAAATGCTTGGAAAGGGTAACGCCGCCAGCAAGCAGGGCAAGGCCGATCCAGGCGGTTGAAAACGCAATCAAGCGTAAGCTGACGGAACGTCCAAACATATTGTCCGCTCAGTCTCCCTCGTCCTCAGACGATTCGAGAGACGGTTCAGGGGACGGCATGGAATAGCCGCGACCGCGATGGGTTTTGATAATGTCCGGTGTAAGTTTTTTTCTAAGGCGGGCGATAAACACCTCAATGGTGTTGGAGTCACGATCAAAGTCCTGATCATAAATATGTTCAATCAGTTCGGTTTGCGAAACCACGCGACCTTGATGGTGCATAAAATAAGAAAGCACCTTTAATTCGTGCGCCGTTAACGTAACGGTTGAACCGTTAACGGTAACCCTGCCGGTGCGGGTATCCAGCATGACTGGCCCACATTCCAAAGTGGAAGTTGCGTGCCCGGCGGTACGCCGGATTAGCGCGCGTACCCGCGCCAGCAGTTCTTCCATATGAAATGGCTTGGTGAGGTAATCATCAGCCCCGGCATCAAACCCGGAAACCTTTTCATTCCACGAACCGCGAGCCGTTAAAATCAAAACCGGCATCGCTCGCTCATTCTGGCGCCAGTGGTTCAAAACGGTAATGCCGTCTACCTTGGGCAAGCCAAGGTCCAGTACCACGGCGTCATACGGCTCGGTGCTGCCCAGAAATTCGCCTTCTTCGCCATCGGATGCCTGGTCCACGGAATAGCCCGCCTCTTGCAAGGCGCGGCTAACCTGTTTCAACAAGTCCGGTTCATCCTCGACAACAAGAACACGCATTTATTTTTTTCCGGTTTATTTGGAATTAATCCCGGTCGCTATCGGTCTCATGTTTTTTTCTGGCGCCTTCGACATCGTGACCGGCAGCATTGATCAAGGCAAGAGATTTGGCATCAAAATAGAGTTTTATAAGGTTGCCTTCCGGGGTTAACAGTTTGATTTCATAGACCAGCGTCCGCGTGCCCTCATACTCTTCGTCCTCCAGCTCAACGTCAAGGACATCGCCGTGGTAAAGCTTATCAAGTTTTTCCAGAATTTCTGTCAGCGGGCGGACCTCACCACGCATGAGTGCTTCGCGGGCACGGGACTGATCATCTTCGTCGGCGCTTGCCGGGCGCACCACCGCCATCGACAGGGCGATCGGCAGGGCGAGCGAAACGAAAAAAACAATATATTTTCTAAACCAGCGAAACATAGAATCGGGTTCCTTGTTCATCCCCCTATCCCCAAAACAACCACACAGCGCCGATTCCCGCAACGACGGCTATCACAGGACGAAAAAACCCAACGTCAGCTATGCCTTTTTCCATCATTTTTTCCGATGTTGCAGAAGTGGTTTTGTTGCCTGTGATCATGGCGCGAATCAGGTTCTCGCGCGATATCAGGCTATGGCCGAGCACACCGATAACATGAAGGACGATCAGCAGGCCCAACATGTTGGCAAGGGCTTCGTGCAGGTCATCCATGCCACCAAACGCGAGATGGGAAAGCGGGCCAACGTAGCCGTCTTCGCTGGTCATCAGCCCGCTGATAACAACCACAAACAAGGCCGCCAGCAACGCCAGTATCATCCACCCGCCAATCGGGTTGTGGCCCACTACGTGGGGCGGGCGAAAGCTCATTAGACGAACCGCATAGTCACGAACCGTATGAGGCGGGTAGACAAAATCACTAAAGCGGGCATGGCGGCTACCAATGACGCCCCATAGCAGGCGAAACACGACAAAACCCACCAGCGTGGTTGCCGACACAACGTGAATGACAAACAGGCTGCCGTCAGCCTCCGCTGAAACCCACGCGATGGCCACCATGGTGACCAAAGACCAATGGAAAACGCGAGTCGGCATATCCCAAACCCGGATGGTGCGGGAATTAAGGATATTGCTGCTTAGCTGCGCCGAAGAATCTTTGCTTATATTGGTGTTCATGATTTTGGGTTCACATTCAGGGTGATTTTTGTGGCCATCGACCGGGGCTTTCTGCGAGGCGCCTGAAGGGCCGAGATGCGCTATAATTGCGCCACAATAATGGGCCGCCAAACATGAACTGGCCCTGAATGGAAGGCTCAGAGCGCGTTAAGTGAGCTCGAAATATGTTATGATCAAGTTTGAGCACCCGTCTTTTTTTAATTTGAGTTGAGCCGTTCATGACCAAACCCGACGCCGATACCGACCTAAATAACCCGCAACGCAAAAGCCGCCTGGTCAAGGTCTGGGATCTGCCAACCCGCGCGTTTCATTGGTCGCTGGTCGCCATGGTGGCCATCGGTTTCCTGAGCGGTTATCTGTTCCCCGAATGGTGGATGGGGCTGCATATTTGGGCAGGCTATATCACCGTTACCTTGCTGGTCTTCCGGTTGGTGTGGGGGGTGTTTGGCTCTGAATACGCGCGGCTGGAAACGTTTACCTTCAGCCCGGTTCACATTATCGGGCATATGCGCGAATTGATGACCCTGCGCCCGGTGCGCCACTACATTGGCCATAACCCATCGGGCGCCCTGATGATCTTCGGCCTGCTGTTCGTTCTGGCGGGCATTACCCTTTCTGGGCTTTTGGTTTTGGGCGGTGAAGAGAATCAAGGCCCGCTTGCCGGTGCCGCCACTTATGCCGTGGGCGACCTTGCTGCTGCTATGCATGAAGGCTTGGCGGTTTTACTGACCATCATGATTGCCTTACATGTGAGCGGAGTGGTGATGGAATCAAAACTAACCGGCGATAATCTGGTGGCTTCCATGCTCACAGGCCTGAAGCGGGTTCCCGAAGGCACACCGCCGCTGACCCACCGTCGTTCCCGGCCACTGGCCGCAGCACTGGTCACCGCAGCATTCTTTTCATTGGCAGGGTCCATGTTGTGGGCATTTTCAACCATGCCGCCATCGGGCATGGTCAACCTTCCGGTTAACAAGACGGCTGAGTCTGAATGTGGTGACTGCCATGCCTTTTATCATCCAAGCCTGCTGCCCATTGCATCGTGGGCCCACATCATGAACACGCTGGACGACCACTTCGGGGAAGATGCTTCCCTGGACGCCACAACGACAGACACCATCGCGCAGTACTTTGCTGCCTATGGCGGCGAAAAGTGGGACACCGAAGCGGCAAACCGTTTTCGCGTGATCGACCCGGGCAGGCCGGGGCAAATTACCGCAACACCCTATTGGATACGAAAGCACGATGAGGTTGACGAGGCTGTGTTCAAGCGCAAGAGCATTGGCTCAAAAGCCAACTGTGCCGCCTGCCATACGGATCATGCCAGCGGTCATTTCGACGACCAAAAAATAAAGATTCCCCCCGCAAAAACCCCGACCACGACCCCCTAAGGAGTAATCACCATGAAAAACAGCCGACACAATAACGTAAACATTGCCGCCACTGCCCGGTCGCAAGCAAAGCTGATTACCAACGCTTTATCCGCCATGGGTGTGATGCTGGCCCTGTTTTTCTTTGCCGCCACCGCCCTTGCCGGGCCGCGCGAAGACATCGTCGCCAAGTTCCAGGCCCAGGCCGGTGCCCCCGCCAACCCCGCCAATGGCGAAAAAATGTTCAATACCAACTACGGCACGGGTAAGCCCGACACCCCGGGCTGCACCACCTGTCACGGTAAGACACCACAAGGCATGGGTGAAACCCGCGCCAACAAGCCTATTGATCCCATCGCCGTTTCCAGAACGCCGGCCCGTTTCACCGATGCGGCCAAGGTCGACAAGTGGTTCCTGCGCAATTGCAAAGGTGTCATCGGGCGTGAATGTACGGCCCAGGAAAAGGTCGATTTCCTGACTTATATGATTGGTCAGTAAGCGTATTCGTCAGTAAGGGTAACCGGGCGGGGCCGCTGCTTATTGGCCCTTCAGCCGCTTGATTTGGGCGGCCGCCTCGGCCGCCTTGGCGGTGTCGCCCAACACCTGATAAGCGCGTTCCAGCCGCACCCAACCTTCCAGGTCATCGGGGTTTTCCTTAAGCCGCGCGGCCAGGCGTTCCACCATGGAGCGGATCATCGTCTGCTGCTCGTCGCCGGACATTTGCTGGGCGTCACGCATTTGTTCCTGCGTCGGCCCCGGCGCACTGGGAGTAGACTGTTGCGTTGCTTGCTGCGGCGCGGGTTCTGCTTCCGCCATTGGCGGCAACATGGTGAACTTGGGTACGCTGACGGATGCCTCGGTGGCTACGGCCTCGATGCGGGCACGGACTTCCGCCACCCACTGGGCGTTGGATGGTGAATGTTCCAGCAGTGCCACCCATTCATGAATGGCGCCCGTGGCATCATTTTTTTGCTGGCGTTCCAGCCCAATATAGAAATAAGCGCGGGGGTCGCCGGGGTCCGCGGCCTTGACCTCCTTGAAAGCATCCAGCGCCGGCACGGTAACCACGCCGCGCTCCGCCGTAACCATGGCTTCGGCCATCAATATCAGGGCTTCGGGGTTGCGGTCTGTTAGCGTCACCAGGTTTTTGTAAGCGTTAATGGCTTCACCCGGCCTGCTCATCGCCATGTAACTGCGCCCTAGCAGCGCCCAGCCGTTGGGGTCTTCGGGGTTGGCCTGTATTTTTTGTTCCAGGTCGGAGATCATTTTCACCAACTGGGCGCGCCCTTCCGTTGCCTTGTTGAGGTCGCGTTCACGCGAAGCCAAGGGCAGGTCTTCCATCTTCGGCTGGCCGAGATAAACATACAAACCGACCGCACCCAGCGGCACCAGCACCAGCATGGCCACCATCAACGCAGACGTCATCGGGCGACGGCGCGGCTCTTCGCGTGCTTCAGCTAAATCTTCTTTTATTACTTCCGGCGTTCCACCCTTTTGGGCTTCAGCCTCACGAGCGGCCTCGGCGTCTTCCATGGCCGCCAGCATGCGGCGCTCTATTTCGGTGCGCGCCGAAATGGCCTGCTCGTTGTTCAGCAAGCCGCGCTCGAGGTCGCGGTCAACCTCGATTAGCTGGTCCTTGTAAACGGTGATATCGAAATCAGCGCGCCCCGGTACATGGCTGCGCCCACGGATAACCAAAGGCGCCAGCATGAAAAACAGTGCGACCGCGGTCATCGCGGCAATGGCAAACCAAAACAAGCTCATGCGTCATCACCCTTCATTAGGTCTTTCAGTTTTTCTTTTTCAGCGTTGCTCAGGCTTTGTTCCTGCGGCGCGCCGGGCGTGCCCGCAGCCGGGCGGCGGCGGTAAAAGAAAATAACGGCAAGCATACCGAGACCAAAAATCAGCACTGGGCCGAACCATAGCAAATACGTCGAAGGTTTCATCGGCGGGCTCAACAGCACATAGTCGCCGTAGCGGTCGACCATGTAATCGGTAACCTGCTGGTTACTGTCACCGGCAAGAATACGGTCACGCACCAGGATGCGCATGTCGCGCGCCAGCTCGGCGTTGGAATCGTCAATCGACTGGTTCTGGCAAACCACGCAACGCAGGCCCTTGCTGACTTCGCGGGCGCGGGTTTCAAGTGCCGGGTCAGCCAGAATCTCGTCCGGCTCTATGGCCATCGCCGAAACCGGCAACCAGAGCGCAAGCGCCACCAGGGCCGACATTAAAATGGTTTTCTTCGTCCGGTTCATCCAGTTCATTGGCGCTTCAACTCCTGAATAATTGGCCAGATGGTGTCGTCCCAGACTTCAGCGGTAATGGGGCCGATCTGCTTGTAACGAATAATGCCCTGCTTATCGACGACGAAACTTTCCGGCGCCCCGGTCACGCCAAAGGCAATGGCACCCTTGGAATCGGGGTCATTGCCGATGCGGGTATAAGGGTCGCCCCACTTGGCCAGCCATGCCGGTCCGGCAGCGGGGTCTTTTTCGCGCCAGTCGATGCCATAAATGGGCACCAGGTCTTGTTCCTTCACCCGCATCAACTGGGGGTGTTCGGTCAGGCAGGCAAAGCACCACGAACCGAACAGGTTGACCAGTGTTACCTGGCCCTTGAGGTCGGCGGTGGAAAAGCCCATGTCGCGCCCCTTGATCGGCGCCAGCGACATTTCCGCAACCGGGCGGTTAATCAGCACAGAAGGCAGAATGTTGGCGCCGATGCCCGAGGTCATCTGCACGACGGACGCCACAACAACACCCAACACCACAATCAATGGCAATATGAAAACAAGACGGCGCATGAAGTTTTCCTGTCTATTCGGCTGGCTGTGCCCGCTTGGCGTTTTTCTTGACCGCGTTTGAGCGTTGTGGCGCACCGACACGGTGGCGGCGGTCTGTCAGGCTAACCATGCCACCACCAACCAGCATCAACAGGCCCGTCCATATCCACACCACCAGCGGATTGTGATAAATGCGCACAACCCAGCCGCCGGTGTTGGCATCTTGTTTGCCAAGGGCGACGTAAAGGTCGGCAGACGCCATAGTGTGAATGGCGGCTTCCGTGGTCGGCATGCCCTCAACCGGGAACTGGCGGTCTTCGGGGTACAGGTTTGTCACCAGCGTGCCTTCGCGGCTAACCACCAGCTTACCCTGGGTGGCGACGTAATTGGGGCCCTGAAACTGGCGAACGCCGATGAACTTGTAATCGTAACCCTCTACCTGAACGGTCTCGTTCGGTTTCATGACGAGGATTTTTTCCACCTTCCCGGCACTGGAACCGACCATGCCAAGAATGGCAACGCCGAGCCCGATGTGGGCGATGGTCATGCCCCACGTTGAACGCGGCATGGTCACCAGGCGGCGCAGGCTGGCGCCGATATCACCCTTGAGCAGTTGCACGCGCCCGAAAAGTTCGGTCAACGTGCCGAGGATAACCCACACCCCAAGGCCTAAGCCGAGCGCCGCCATCAGGCCGGTGCCGCCTACCGCCAGCCAGATACCAACAACGGCCGCGAGGCTGAGGAAAATAGCAATCTTGAGCCGGTTGATAGCCTTGGGCAGGTCGCCGCGCTTCCACGCCAGCAAGGGGCCGATGGCCATGGCGAAAAGCATCGGCACCATCAAGGGCACGAAAGATGCTTCAAAGAACGGCGGGCCGACCGAAATTTTATCGCCGCTGATGGCGTCAATGAACAAGGGATACATGGTGCCCAGCAACACCACGGCGGCGGCAACCATCATGATCAGGTTGTTCAATAAAAGTGCGCCTTCACGCGAAACCGGCTGGAACAGGCCGCCGGTTTTCAGTTCGGGGCCGCGCATGGCGAAAAGCGCGAATGAACCGCCGACCACAAACAACAGTAGAACGAGGATAAACACGCCGCGTTCAGGGTCTGCGGCAAAGGAATGCACACTGGTCAACACGCCCGAGCGCACGATGAACGTGCCCAGCAGGGAAAATGAGAAAGCGACAATGGCAAGAAAAATGGTCCAGCCTTTGAGGGCATTGCGTTTTTCAACAACGATGGATGAATGCAGCAACGCGGTGCCCGCCAGCCATGGCATGAACGATGCGTTTTCCACCGGGTCCCAGAACCACCAGCCGCCCCAGCCGAGCTCATAATAAGCCCACCATGAGCCTAGCCCGATGCCGACGGTCAAAAACGACCACGCCGCCAGCGTCCACGGCCTGACCCAACGCGCCCACGCCGCATCCACGCGCCCTTCTATGAGCGCCGCGATGGCAAACGAAAAGGCGATGGAAAAACCCACATAGCCGAGATAGAGAAACGGCGGGTGAAACGCCAGGCCCGGGTCTTGCAACAAGGGGTTCAGGCCCTTGCCGTCACTGGGCGGCGGAAACAGGCGGCTAAACGGGTTCGACGTAAATAAGATGAACAGGTAAAAGCCCAACGCAACCAGCGCCTGAATGGAAATGACACGCGCCTTCAGGGTCGGTGGCAGGTTACGGCCGAACAGCGCCACCGCCGCACCATAGATGGCCAAGATCAGCACCCACAACAGCATGGAGCCTTCGTGGTTTCCCCAGACGCCGGTGATCTTGTAGAGCATCGGCTTGGCGGAATGTGAGTTCGCATAAACGATCTGCAACGAAAAGTCGGAACCGATGAACGCATAGGTCAGCGCGGCAAAAGAAATGGAAACCAGCACCACCTGCACGACCGCCGCCGGCGCGGCAAAACGCATCCATGCGCGGTCACCGTTGTGTGCACCCACCATCGGCACCACGATCTGAAAAAGCGCGACCATCATGGCTAAAATCAAAGCAAAATGACCAACTTCAGTAACCACTGGCGTTTCCTCCATCGGTGTCCGTTTTGTGCGGACTCTTGTTCATTTTGAGCCGCCTTCAGGCTCTTGCCATTGGCCGGATTCCTTCAGCGCATCGACCACTTCCTTGGGCATATAGTTTTCATCGTGCTTGGCCAGCACTTCCGAAGCCACGAACGTGCCGTTCACAAACTTTCCTTCGGTTACCACACCCTGGCCCTCGCGAAACAGGTCGGGCAACAAACCCTCGAAGCGAACGGCAACCGAACTTTCCAAGTCAGTAACGCGAAAGTTCACCACAGCAGAACCTTCAGCGCGCACCACCGAGCCTTCTTCCACCAGGCCGCCCAGACGCAAGCGCTGGTCGGGGCCCGGTTGCTTGGTGACGATATCTGTGGGGCTGTGGAACAATGAAACGCCGTCGCGCAGTGCATACAGCACCAGCCCTGTGGCCACACCCAACAACAACATGGCCATAACGACAAACGTCAACCGCTTGTGCTTGCGTTTCATTTAGGGCTTTCCTCGCCATTTTTTGTACCACCGATTTCACCTTGCAGACGCTCAAACGTGGCTTGTGTTTCCTTCAGGCCGCGGATACTGGCAATAAGCACGGCAGCCATGACCACTGCCGTCAGGGCGTATGAGGGCCAGACGAATACGGCGTAACCGCCCATGGTGAAAAATTCGGACATGGTTTTCCTTTATCCGCCGTGAACTTGTTTAAGGCGCAGTATGCGCACCTTGTTAGCGATGATTTCGCGGCGCACGCTCACCAGCAAAACCCATACATAATAAGCCTTGAAGGCAATTGCCATAATCAGCAGCGGCCACAGCATGGAAGGGTGAATGGACGAGCCGCCCATTTTAAGCACACTGGCGGGTTGGTGCAGGGTGTTCCACCAGTCTACTGAAAACTTGATGATCGGCACGTTGACAAAACCCACCAGCGCCAAAATGGCCGAAGCCTTAGCGGCGCGCACCCGGTCGTCAAACGCGCCCTGCAACGCCATGTAACCAATATAAAGAAACAGCAACACCAGCATTGAAGTGAGGCGCGCATCCCATACCCACCACGTTCCCCACATGGGCTTACCCCACAGCGAACCAGTGGCCAGCGTCAGGAAGGTGAACGCGGCGCCAACCGGTGCGGTGGCGCGGCCAATTACATCGGCCAGCGGGTGTTTCCAGATTAGCGAGACTGCGCTGGCGATGGCGATGGTGGTGTAACAAAACATGCCCATCCACGCTGCCGGAACATGCACATACATGATACGTGAGCTTTCACCCTGCTGGTAATCGGCGGGCGCGGTAAAGAACGACATATAAAGGCCCACCGTCAGCGAGGCAAAAAACACGGCCGCCACCCACGGCTGCAGTACAGCGGCGATGCGCAGGAAGCGGGTCGGGTTGGCGAAGCGGTGGATGTCTATTGCCATGGATTTCTCTTGCATTCAGCCTTCTTTGGGCTGGTTCGGGTTCGCGCTAGGACGGGGGACGTTTTACCCGTTTGGACCGTTTATGGCCAGAGGATGATACCCGGAAATGGCGGAAATGAGGCAACACCCCGGGAAAGCAGCTTAAATGTCTTGTTTCAGGCGCCCTATTCGAGGGCTTGGCGAATGGCCGCCGCACCCGCCCACGGCGTCAGCGCCAGCGAACCCACGAACAAACCGCCCAGAATGAACAGTTGCGGGCGCACCGATAAATCGGTGATGGCGCCATCGACCGCCGAAACCCCAAAAATCAGCACCGGAATATAAAGCGGCAACACCAGCAAAGACAGCAGCACCCCGCCGCGCCGTGAGCCCAGTATAAGCGCTGCCCCCACCGCGCCAATGAGGCTCAGGGTCGGCGTGCCCAACAACAGGGCCAAAATCAAGACCGCGAAACCATCGGCGGGCATTTGCATCAACACCGCCAGAATGGGCGCGGCGACAATCAGGGGCAGGCCCGTGGTCAGCCAGTGCGCCACCACCTTGGCCAGCACCGTTACCTCCAGCGCCATGCCGCCAAGCGCCAGCAGTTCCAGCGAGCCGTCCTCATAATCGGTCTGGAACAGGCGTTCCAGCGACAGCATCGCCGCCAGCAACGCCGCCACCCAGATAACGCCCGCCGCAATGCGCGCCAGCACACCCGGCTCCGGGCCGACACCAAAAGGAAACAGCACCACCGCCAGCACGAAGAAGGTCACTACCATCGCCGAATCCATGCCCTGGCGCATGGCAAGGCTGAGGTCGCGGCGGACCATAAACACGAAACGGCTCATGCGACCTCTCTTTTCAAGGTGAATTCGGAAACGTCCAGCACCTCGGCCGCTTCAAGGTTGATATCGGCGTGGGTTGAAAGCACCACCGCACCACCGCCTTTGCGGTGCGCGGCGATAGCACCATCCAAAAGGCCGATGGAAGCACGGTCCAGCGCCGTGGTCGGTTCATCCAGCAGCCACAGCGGCGCCGGTGCGGCAATAATGCGCGCCAGGTTGACACGCCGTTTCTGGCCAGCGGAAAGGAAGCGCCCCGGCACATCGGCGAGGCGGGAAATATCGAAGGCTTTAAGTGCGGCGGTCAGGTTCTTGTCATCAACGTCTCCGCCGCGCACCCCGGCCCAGAAACGCACGTTTTCCAGAACCGTCAACACAGGTTTGACCGCATCGTGGTGGCCAACGTAATGCAGGTGTCCGGCATGGCCGTCGAGGTCATCAAACACATTATGACCGTCGCGATCATCCGGTGCCCCTTCAGGGGTGGTATCGGTGGTGGTGTTTTTGTCCGTCCACGAAAGCCGCCCCGCCGCCGGGCGCAGCAAGCCCGCCATCATGCGCAGCAACGACGATTTGCCAGCCCCGTTGGGGCCCACCAGCACCAGGGCACCACCAGCGGGCAAGCTGAAGTCCAGCCCCGAAAACACCAGGCGTTCACCGCGCACACAGGTCAGGCCATGGCCCTCAAACATCTCGTAATAACCCCTTCAACAAGCACCGGAAATTGCGTCCAGACCATAAATCATCCAGCCATTAAAGAGAAGCGCAAGGCAACAGGTGAGATGACAAAAAAAGGGGCCGGGTCATAAAAAAACCCGGCCCGTATCAGTTCGTCAGCATTGCGAAATTGCTTCTCAAACAAAGGAAGGAGACATGGGAGGGAGGGGGATCCTCTGCGGTCTGTCTTCCTTATGGTGGTGATTAAGCACCCTGAATATGACCAGATTGTGTCTGAAAGGGGGTATTATGGTGACCCCTGAAGCGAGGGCATTTTTCGGTCAATTTAAGGGGATTCGCCGCCCCCCTTACCTATATGCTATATCGTGGACAAGCGGCCAGCCAGGCGCATAGACCGGCACATCTGTCTGAAGGAGAGTCCCTAGATGACCACCAGCACCACCCCCAACGCAAAGCGCACCCTGAAGGTGGGCGGCAAAACCTATGATTATTATGCCGTTGAAGCGGCCACCGAGGCGGGCTATGGCGACGTTTCGCGCCTGCCTTTTTCGATGAAGGTTTTATTGGAAAATATGCTGCGCTTTGAAGACGGCCGCACCGTGGTGACTGACGACGTCAAGGCGGCGGCAAGCGGCGAAGCCGGGCGCGAGATTGCCTATCGCCCGGCGCGCGTGCTGATGCAGGATTTTACCGGCGTGCCGGCCGTGGTGGATTTGGCTGCCATGCGCGATGCCATGGAAGCCGTCGGCGGTGATGCCAGAAAGATCAACCCGCTTTCGCCGGTTGATTTGGTGATCGACCATTCGGTGATGATTGATTTTTCCGGCACCGATGATGCGCTGGAAAAAAATGAAAAGCGCGAGTTCGAGCGCAACCAGGAACGCTATGAATTCCTGCGCTGGGGCCAGGGCGCGTTTGATAATTTCCGCGTTGTGCCGCCGGGCACTGGCATTTGCCATCAGGTCAACGTCGAGCACCTGGCACAGGTGGTCTGGACCGATGATAAAGACGGCAACGCCATCGCTTACCCCGACACATTGGTCGGCACCGACAGCCACACCACCATGGTCAACGGCCTTGGCGTGCTGGGTTGGGGTGTCGCTGGAATTGAGGCCGAATCCGCCATGCTGGGCCAACCCATTTCCATGCTGATTCCCGAAGGCATCGGCTTTAAGTAGACAGGAAAGTTAATTGAAGGCACTACGGCAACCGATCTGGTGCTGCGCATTGTCGAGATGCTGCGCCAGAAAGGCGTGGTCGGAAAGTTCGTCGAATTCTTCGGCAACGCTTTGGATCACCTTTCCCTGCCCGACCGTGCCACCATCGCCAACATGGCGCCGGAATACGGCGCCACCTGCGGCATTTTCCCCGTTGATGAAGAAACCGTGCGTTACCTGACCTTCACGGCGCGTGACCCCGAAAGGGTCGAGCTGGTGGAAGCCTATGCCAAGGCGCAGGGCATGTGGCGCGACGAAAGCACACCCGAGCCGGCCTTCACCGACACGCTGGAGCTGGATATTTCCACCGTTGAGCCGTCACTGGCCGGGCCGAAACGCCCACAGGACCGCATTGCGCTTTCCGGTGCGGCGGTCGGCTTCAAGGCTGCCTTGAAAGATCTCGCCGGTGCCGACAGCCCCCGCGAGCAGGAAGTCAAAGGCCGCGATCACGTCTTGAGGGACGGTGACGTGGTCATCGCCGCCATTACATCTTGCACCAACACGTCCAACCCTTCGGTGCTGATTGCCGCCGGGTTGCTGGCCCAGAAAGCAAACGCGCTGGGCATTCGCCCCAAGCCGTGGGTCAAGACCTCGCTGGCGCCGGGCAGCCAGGTGGTGGCCGATTATCTGGAAGCCGCCGGGCTGCAAACACACCTTGATGCGCTGGGCTTCAACATCGCCGGTTTTGGCTGCACCACGTGCATTGGTAACTCCGGCCCGTTGGCCGAAGAAATTGCCGACGCCATAAGCACAGGCGACCTGGTGGCAACGGCGGTGCTTTCGGGCAACCGCAATTTTGAAGGCCGCATCAGCCCGCATGTGAAAGCCAATTATCTGGCCTCGCCGCCGTTGGTGGTGGCCTATGCGCTGGCCGGCTCCATGACCCGCGACCTCCTCAATGAACCGCTGGCCAAGGACAGGGACGGTAACCCGGTTTACCTGAAAGACGTGTGGCCAACGGCCAAGGAAGTCAGCGACACCATTGCCACTTCGCTAACGCCGGAAATGTATCGCACCCGCTATGCCGATGTTTCCAAGGGCCCCAAGGCGTGGCAGGACATCGCCACCAGCGGTGGGCTTACGTTTGATTGGAATGAAGGCTCCACCTACGTGCGCAACCCGCCATACTTCGAAGACCTGACGGCGGAGCCCGGCGAAATTCATGACATCAAGGGAGCAAAATTGCTGGCCCTGCTGGGTGATAGCGTCACCACCGACCACATTTCGCCCGCCGGCGGCATCCAGAAAAACAGCCCTGCCGGGGAATACCTGTTGGAACACCAGGTGCGCCCGGAAGATTTTAATTCCTACGGCTCACGCCGTGGTAACCACGAAGTCATGATGCGCGGCACCTTTGCCAACATCCGCATTAAAAACGAAATGGCACCGGGCACCGAAGGCGGAATCACCGTTTTTGGCGACAAGGAAATGCCAATCTATGACGCCGCCATGAAACACAAGGAAACGGGCACGCCACTGGTCGTTATTGCCGGTAAGGAATATGGCACCGGCTCAAGCCGCGACTGGGCGGCCAAGGGCACCAAGTTGCTGGGCGTGAAGGCCGTGGTAGTGGAAAGTTTTGAACGCATCCACCGTTCCAACCTGGTGGGCATGGGCGTTTTGCCGTTGCAGTTCAAGAACGGCGTGACGCGAAAATCGTTGGGGTTGAAGGGTGACGAAACCTTTGACCTGACGGGCATCGAAGGCAACATCACGCCAATGCAGGACGTAACATTGACCCTCACCCGTGCAGATGGCTCATCAGAAAAGCTGGACCTGTTGTGCCGCGTCGATACGCTGGACGAAGTGGAATATTACCGTCACGGCGGCATTCTGGCTTACGTGCTCAGGCGGCTTCGGGAATCGTAAACTAGAAAAGACAGTGCTTGGCGAAGTCGGCCGCTTCATTGGTCGTCCACTCGCCCTTCTGTTTTTCCTTCATGTTTTCGCACCATTTTTTGGAACCCACTTCCGGGGCGCAGGCGGCCAGCGCCATGGTCAACGCCGAAAGCACGGCGAGGTTGCGAACAATTTTGACAGGGTGTTTAAAGTTCATGATAACGGTCTCCACGGGTCGTTGCGGTGGCTGGGTTCGCCGAAGTATAACACCCAAATATGGGCCGCCAGCAAGCCCCGGCCCTGCTGATATGACGTTGGGACTCGCCGCAAAGCCTTGCGAGGCGTATAATAACAGGCAAGGCGCACTTCTGCCTTTTAGGCTGCTTTTCCCCAACCGATGGCTTCAGCTCATTGAAGCCAGACAATGGAGGAGCCCATGACCCTTCCCACCGCCGTTCCGATCCAGGTCAGCTTTCACGGCTGCGATCACTCCGATGCCCTGGAAGGCGATATCCAGGCACACGTCGACAAAATCAGCGAATATTATGGCCGTATTACAACGTGCCGCGTGGTGGTAGAGGCGCCCCACAAGTCCCATGCCAAGGGTAAGCTGTTCCACATCAACATTGATATGAGCCTACCCGGCGCCGGACACGTTATTCACAACGACCACGGCAACAACCCCGCCCACGAAGACGTTTACGTTGCCGTACGCGACGGTTTTGACGCCATTGAAAAACAGATCAAGACGATTGTCGGCAAGCGACGAGATGAAGAACGGCGCGAACCGGAAATCGACATCGGCGCCTGAGAATCCGCATGGCGAACACGAAACAAAAGCCGGGCTCAATGCCAGATGAAGACGCCAACGGTGTGGCGCGCGCTGAGCTGGCGCGGGTGTTGCAATCCGATGCCGCTGAGACCGCCAGCTGGACTGGCGTGAATCAATTCAGTCCGGCCGTCATCGGCGCTATGACCCACGTGGCCCGCCATGCTTTTATTCCCGAGCGCCCCGGCCCCGGCGTTGCCTACGCCAACCGCCCCCAACCCATTGGTTTCGGCCAGACCATTTCCCAACCCTACATCGTCGCCCTGATGAGCGAACTGCTGAACATTAAGCCGGGCGCGCGGATGCTGGATGTCGGCACCGGGTCGGGCTACCAAGCCGCGGTGCTGGCGGAAATGGGGGCGACGGTGTTTTCCATTGAACGCATTGCGGAATTGGCCGACATCGCCCGTGGCCAGCTCAGCCAAGCGGGTTATACGAACGTTACGGTCAAAACGGGAGACGGCAGCCGGGGCTGGCCCGAGCACGCGCCATATGACGGCATTCTCGTCGCCGCCGCCACTGAAGGTGACATCCCCGAAGCCCTGATCGAGCAACTGGCACCGGGCGGACGCATGGTCGTTCCGACCGGGCCCCGGGTTGGCCCCCAGATGCTGCGGTTGGGGATAAAAAGCACCGACTCCCACACAAAGGGGTGTTTTACGCAAAAGCCGGTTTTACCGGTGGCATTTGTGCCACTGATTTGCCAGTAGGTTTGCATGCACACCGAAGCCTGATAAGTTCTCGCCCATGCAGATTGACACGTCCCGTGACCGCCCGGCCCTGAAGGCGGTATTAGGCCCAACCAACACCGGTAAAACCCACCTCGCCATGGAACGCATGCTAGCGCATGAAAGCGGCGTCATCGGTTTTCCGTTACGCCTTTTGGCGCGCGAAAACTACGACCGCGCCGTGCGCGAAAAGGGCAAGAACCTGGTAGCGCTGGTCACCGGCGAGGAAAAGATTGTGCCGCCCGGCGCACGCTATTTCCTGACCACGGTTGAATCCATGCCAACCGATCAGGCCTTTGCCTTTGTCGCCATTGACGAAGTGCAATTGTGTGCCGACCCGGAACGCGGCCATGTGTTCACCGAACGCTTACTGCACGCGCGCGGCACCGCCGAGACCATGTTTATGGGTGCCGATACCGTTCGCCCCATTATCCAGAAGCTGATCCCCGATGTTGAATTCATTTCCCGGCCCCGGCTTTCAACGTTGGTTTATACCGGCCATAAAAAGCTGACACGGCTTAAGGCGCGTTCGTGCATTGTTGCTTTTTCTGCCAATGATGTTTACGCCATCGCCGAACTGATCCGCCGCACATCCGGCGGTGCGGCCATTGTTATGGGCGCGCTTAGCCCGCGCACCCGCAACGCACAGGTGGATATGTTCCAGTCCGGCGAGGTCGACACCCTTGTCGCCACCGACGCCGTGGGCATGGGCCTGAACATGGACGTTGACCACGTGGCGCTGGCGGCGACCCGCAAGTTCGATGGCCGCGGTATGCGCGACCTGACACCAGCCGAGCTGGCGCAGATTGCCGGGCGCGCCGGACGGCACATGAACGATGGCACCTTCGGCACCACCGGCGATATCGGCGGGCTGGCTTCGGTGATGACTGAGGCCATCACCAATCATACTTTTCGCCCCCTTAAAAAAGTGTTCTGGCGCAACACCGATCTCGACTTCCGCTCCATCAAGGCACTAAAGGAAAGCCTTGCGCAAAAGCCGGAAAGCGATGTGCTGGTGCTGGCCAGAGAAGCCGACGACGAACGCGCCCTGACGGGACTGGGCGAAGACAAGACCATAGCGGATATGTCGCAAACGGCTGATGGCGTGCAAACGCTGTGGGATGTTTGCCGGGTGCCGGACTTCAGCCGCATTTCCAATGACGCCCACAGGCAATTACTGGCAAAGCTTTTTCATTACCTGATGGCGGGCGACGGCCACATCCCCGCCGCGTGGGCGGAAGAGCGCATCAAGCGCATTGACCGCATGGATGGCGATATTGACACCCTGATGGCACGCATCTCGGCCGTTCGCACATGGACCTTTATTTCCCACCAGGGCAAGTGGCTGGATAATACCGAACACTGGCAGGCGCGCACCCGCGACATCGAAGACCGCCTTTCCGATGCCCTGCACGAAAAACTGACCGCGCGCTTCGTTGATCAGCGCACCAGCCGTTTGGCCCGCTCGCTGAAGGCCGACCAGCCGCTGGCCACCGAACTACAGGACGATGGCGCACTGGAAGTTGAAGGCCACCACCTGGGCCACCTTTCAGGCTTTCGTTTCGTCGCCGACAGGGCGGATACCTCGCTGGCGGCCAAGGTGCTCGATACCGCCGCCACCAAAGCGTTGCGCCAGCGCATTACGGAACGCCTTGAACTTTTCGCCGCCGATGTCGATGGCGCGTTTACATTTACCGCCGATGGCCTGGTCAACTGGCGCGGCGAAGCGGTGGCGCGTTTGGGGGCAGGCAGTGCCCTGCTGGTCCCGGCGGTGAAGGTGCTGGCCAGCGACCTGCTGGATGCCAAGGACAAGGATCGCATTGCGGCACGACTGGGCGTGTGGGTGAAAGACATGACGCGCGATCGTCTGGGGCCCCTGTTGGCGGCCAGCGAGGCACCGCTGGACGGCGTCGCCCGCGGGTTGGTGTTTCGCCTGGGCGAGAGCCTGGGGGCGCTACCGCGCCATGAAGCCGAGGCCGAAATCAAGGCACTGGACCGCGAAACACGCCGCGACCTGCGCCGCCTTGGCGTGCGAATCGGCCGCCATCTGGTTTATATACCCGCCCTGCTGCGCCCCGGCGCAGTGGAACTGAGCGTTCTGTTGTGGGCCTTGCATACAGGTGAAACACCGATGGCACCGCCACCGGCGGGCCGGGTATCGCTGAAACGCGAGCACCACCAGCCAGAAGGCTGGTTGCGCGCCGCTGGCTTCCGCCCGGCGGGTGGCTTGTTCGTGCGCGCCGATATGCTGGAGCGCATCGCCGAGGCGGCATGGAAAAAACTGGAAAAAGCACCCTTCACCATTGAGCCCGACCTGCTGTCGTTGGCCGGGTGCTCGACCGAGGAAATGGCTGGGATTTTGAAAACCCTGGGTTTTCAAGCCGATACGAACGAGCTTTACAAACCGCAGGGGAGAGGCGGAAACAAACTGCAAAAACGAAGCAGGCCACAACATCAGGGCAAGGTAAAAAAGGGCGGTGATACCGGCAATGCCAACAGCAAAACCAAACGCCAAAAAAATGCACCAAAACGCAAACCGGTGCCGCAAAAGCACGAACCGAAAATCGACCCCGATTCGCCCTTCGCTAAACTGAAAGACCTTAAGTTGACATCATGAACAGCGACGCCAGCGATACCATCCGCATCGACAAGTGGTTGTGGCATGCCCGCCTGTTCAAAAGCCGCACCCTGGCCGGAAAGTTTGTGAACGCGGGCAAGGTGCGCATCAACGAAAAGCTGGCACCAAAAGCGCACGCCATGATCAAGCCGGACGATGTGTTAACGTTTGTGCGTGGCGGTCATGTGCGGGTGGTTCGGATTGTGACGCCGGGTTCCCGGCGCGGCCCTGCGACCGAAGCCAAAACGCTTTATGAAGACCTTTCCCCGCCCCGCCGGGCGCGAAACAAACCCGATACACTGGCGCCACCGGGCAAGCGCGAACCGGGCAGCGGACGACCCACCAAGGCCGACCGCCGGGCTATTGATAAACTCAAGGCGGAGCCATAAACTTCGCCCACACAGAAAACGGAATGCACCATGCTCAAACACATCAAGGCTTTGTTGACGCCAGACTCAAAGGCCAAGCCCGAAAGCAGTGAACGCACTTTTGAACTGGCGGCGAGCGCCTTGCTGGTCGAGGCCGCCGTCATGGACGGCAACTTCGATGATACTGAGCGTGCGACCATTGAGCGCCTGCTTGAAGAACGTTTCGACCTTGGCGCCGACGAGGTGGCGGAATTGATCCGCGATGCCGAAGCCGAAGTTGAGGCAGCCGTGGAAATCTATTCCCTGGCACGCATCGTCAAAGATGCCTTTGACCACGACCAGCGCGTCGAATTGATTGAAATGCTGTGGGCGGTGGTGCTGGCCGACGGCACGGTGGATGCCTATGAATCCAACCTCATCCGCCGCCTTTGTGGCCAGCTTTACGTCACCGATCGCGAAAGCGGAAAAGCGAAAAAAGGGGTCCTTAAGCGTCTTGAAGCCGAAGGCGAGATCAAGTAAACAGGCAGCAGATTTTGAACCCGCCGGGCCTTATGGGCCAAGCACGGGCCAAGGCCCCACAGGAGACCGCTATGACTTATGTCGTCATTGAGAACTGCATCAAGTGCAAGTATCAGGACTGTGTTGACGTCTGCCCCGTGGACTGCTTCTACGAGGGCGAAAACATGCTGGTGATCAACCCCGACGAATGCATTGATTGCGGCGTCTGTGAACCGGAATGCCCAGCCGAGGCCATTTTGCCCGATACCGAACCCAAGCTGGATAAATGGCTGGAAATCAACGCCAAATATGCCGAGGTGTGGCCCAACATTACCGCCAGGGGCGAAGTGCCGGTCGATTCCAAGGACTGGGACGGCAAGCCGGACAAGGCGGGCCTGATGAGCACCGAGCCCGGCAAAGGGACTTAAGGCGGCTGGAAACGCAATTTTTGGTGTTTTTCCGCCACTTTAGTGGCCCCAAACCTACCCCTTGCACGACAAGATGCCGGTTGGGGTAGGATTTACCCCAAAAATGTGATATATTGCTTTTGCAACCGGCCCGAAGGGGCCTGTTTTTGTTGTGTGGGCCATTTTTTCAACAGATTTCGGCGCTTTTAGCGCCTTTTTTAACGGAAATAATCGGTTTTCGCCTGATTTGGGGCCTCGTTGCCGTCGAATCAGGAAAGCAGCAAACACATTTAACGGATAAGTGGGATCAAGATGGCAAAAGCTAAGAAAAAAGACGCAGACAACCTGTTGTTCAGCGAAGGCGATTTCGTTGTTTACCCGACCCATGGCGTCGGCAAGGTTGTCGGGATTGAACGCCAGGAAGTGGCCGGGCACAAATTGCGCCTGTTCGTTATCCTGTTTGAGGGCGAGCGCATGACGCTCCGCGTGCCGGTGGATAAAGTCGAGCATTCGGGCCTGCGCAAATTAAGTTCAAAGAAAATCATGGATTCGGCGATGGTCACCCTTAAGGGTCGCGCCCGGGTCAAGCGCACCATGTGGAGCCGCCGCGCCCAGGAATACGAAGCCAAGATCAACTCCGGCGACCCGATTTCCATTGCCGAGGTGGTTCGCGACCTGCACCGTCGCGAAGACCAGCCGGATCAGTCGTTCAGCGAACGCCAGATCTATGAACAAGCAATCGACCGTCTTGCCAGCGAAGTGGCGGCGGTTGACAAAATCGACATGGAAAAAGCGACCAGCAAACTTGAAAAGCTGTTGTTGGTCGCCTAAGCGAACGCATTTTTACTTATTGTGAAGATGCCAATGAAAACAGTCGGGAAACCCCCGGCTGTTTTTTTGGGTTTTTTATTCCACCACGACCTTGACGCGCGAACCCGCCGCCAGGGGAGCGTCATTGCCGATGCCGTTCAGGGCTTCAAACCATTCCAGGCGGTATTCGGAAATGGGCTGAGCACTGGCAAGGCTGGAAACCGTATCTGTCGGCCCAATGGTGACGACTTTCACCCGGTAAGGTTTCACGGCGGCGGCTTCCGACGGTGAAATCCTGCGGAAGCTGTAGGTCGCGTTTCGAAATGGAATGTTCAGGGCATTCGTCAGCCCCGACTTGCTGATAAACAGCAGGCGGAAAACCTCATCATCGGAACCCTGAATTGCAACCACCCGGACATCGCGCTTGCCACTTCTGGTCTGGATGGAACCGGCCCCCGTTACAGCGTTCAAGCCGTTGATACTCAACCGTTCCACCTTGACCAGGCGAATATTTTTCGCCCAAATGCGCTCAACATAATTTTTCAGGCCGGATGCCTTTTTAAGGTCTTTTTCCGGCGCCATATCAAACACCATGTAGGCATCCTTATCGCGTCGGGCGACCACCTTTGCCGGTGTATTCTTCAGTTTAAAACCTTCCGGGGCTTCAAAGCGGATGCCGATTTCCGGGTGAACGAATACGCGCCCGCGAATTATCCCCTGGCTTCGGTCGTCACCAAAAACCATGCCGTCAACGCGCGCCAGGTAGTCTTCTTCTCGGTGAGACTGGACGTTAAAGGGCTTGGCATCAGCTGAAAGCGCAATCGCTTGCTCTATGCGCTCAGCAGTGCGTGGATGGGTCGCCATGATGTTGGATCGTTCCGCGCGGTCGGGGTCGCCTTCTTCCATGCCTTCTATGCGCTGGTGCACACGCAGTTTTTTAAAAAAACTGTGCATGGATTGGGGGCTATACCCGGCGCGTGAAAGGTAGCGCACGGCCAGCTTATCGGATTCCAGTTCCTGTTCGCGGGAATAGCCCTGTAACGCAGCCTGCGCGCCCACGGCAGCAATATTGCCAAGCCCGGATGACAGCCCGGCAGCCTGGCCAAGAGCGCCAAGAACCTGAATGCCGAGCGATGTGGCAATGGTGGTGCTGTAACGTTGTGCGGTATGGCGGGCCGTTACATGGCCAATCTCGTGGGCCAGCACACCGGCCATTTCGGCTTCATTGCTGACCAGCGCCAACAGGCCGCGGGTTATGTAGACATAGCCGCCCGGAAGCGCAAAAGCGTTGACCTGGGAATTATTAAGCACCGTGAATGTCCACACAATGCCCGGCATTTCGGAATGTCGGGAAAGCTTGGCGCCAACGGTGGCAACGTAAGCGCCGAATTCCACATCGTCATAAACACCGCCCATGCCCTTGATGACTTTTGGGTGTTCTTCCCTGCCGATTTCCTTTTCGCGTTCCGGCGACATGAAGGCGGTAAAGCTTTGTTCGCCGGTAGCCGGGTTGGTGGAGCACGCCACCAACACCAACAGCACCGGGGCCATAGCCAGCGCAACAAGGGCGGAACGATTGAAGTAGCGTTTCATAACAAAAATATAGGCAGATGTGCGCTCACTGTCACCCCCGGCTAGCCAACGCCCGAAAACATGGTTTGTTAAGGTCATTGGCTCAACACCTCAACCTGTTCGGGATGGGTTATGTCCACCATGGCGCCGTTGCGTTGATGAACCCAGCCACGTACCCGCACACGCTGGCCCTTCAGGGCCGGGGCATCCAGCCCCGCATGGTCAAACAGCTTCGCTGCTTTCCTGTCAAACCGGGCCGTAAAATCGGTTCGCCAGTTTTTGCCGAAATTGATGTAGGTCCATTTACCGACCGTGGCCACATCGACCACGCGCCCTTCGATCACCTGAAACGTGTTAATGTCATGCCTAACGGTCCATGGCGTGCGCAGCTTATAAAATTCAAGACCCCATAAGCCAGCAGCACGATTCCTGGCAGCAGCTTCACGGTCCAGCATTTCGGCGGCCAGCAAGCGGTTATCATTGAAGGTATAAACGCGTGCCATCCCACTGCTCAACATTTCACCTTGCAACCAGATGCCCGCCACCGTGACCAGATGAGCCAACACCCGGCCATGGCGGTCGGCGGCCGTGGTAGGCAGGCGAAGGGTAACGCGCTTGCCCAACGACAAGGCCTCAAGGTGCGCTTTGGATTCGGACGCCAGCGGCCAGTCTTCAAACCCGGCCCGGCCAAGCGCCAGCTTCGGCGCCTGGATGCCGACAAGACGCACCTGGCGGCCATCGTCCAGCACCACGGTATCGCCATCCACCACCGAAGCCACCACCGCATCACCCGCGGTACTCAGGGCACCCGGTGTACCCGCCCCTGCCACCAGTGGCAAAAACACCACAAGGGCAAACACAAGCAACGCCCTGATATTGTGCGTGGCGGCGCAAACCATCCATTTTGAAAATGTCATGCAAACACCTTAGGGCTTCAGGCCCGGTTTCGCTATAATGTGCCCCAGATGGATAGCCAGCACAGCACCGATCTATACCCCCACATTGAGCCCTTCGCCCAGGGCCGGCTCGATGCTGGCGATGGCCACAGCCTTTACTGGGATGTTTCCGGAAACCCCCGTGGCGTGCCGGTGGTGGTGGTTCATGGCGGCCCCGGTGCCGGAACGGTGGCCAGCCAACGGCGGTTTTTCGACCCCGGTTTTTACCGCATCGTGCTGTTCGACCAGCGCGGGGCGGGGCGCTCGCGGCCCAAGGCCAGCACTGCTGCCAACACCACCCAGCACCTGATTGCCGATATGGAGCAGCTGCGCGCTGCGCTGGACATTGAAAAATGGTTGCTGTTTGGTGGCTCATGGGGGGCAACGCTGGCGCTGGCCTATGGCCAGGCGCACCCCGAACGCGCACTGGGGTTTGTGTTGCGCGGCGTGTTTATGGGCACCAGTGGTGAAATTGACTGGTTCCTGCACGACATGAACAAGTTTTTTCCCGATGCACATCGCACTTTCGTGGACCACGTGAAACAGGCCGGAAAAACACACGAACGCAACCATCTGCTGGGCGCTTACCTTAAATTGCTCAACAATCCAGACCCTGAAATCCATATGCCGGCGGCGCGCACCTGGGCGCTTTATGAAAATGCGTGCTCGACCCTGTTGCCGGCGCGCCAGCCGCAGGCGGGTGCGGCGCTGGATTCATACGCCCTTTCTCTGGCCCGCATTGAAGCGCATTACTTCGCCAGCGCCATGTTCCTTGAACCCGGCCAGCTTATGGGTGGCGTGGGCCGGATCAGCCACCTTCCCGCCAAGGTGGTGCAAGGGCGATATGACGTTATCTGCCCCATTGCCGCCGCCGAAGCGTTGGTTCGCGCCTGGCCCGGCGCCCAGCTGGAAGTCGTGGCTGATGCCGGGCATTCAGCCATGGAGCCGGGCATCCGCCGGGCCTTAACGACCGCCACGGATGACTTTCGCGGCCTCATCAAGCCTGCCGGATAACCCCTCAAAGGCATTGAAATTAAACCAGTTTTCCGTAAAATGCCTCGGGCGTACGGGCGCCGCTCCGGCCACCGAAAACAGCGAAATGGACACCCATGAAAACGAAAAAAACCGCCAAAAAAACCCACGTCACACGCTGGTGGTTTGCCCCCTTGGCGTCCGTGGGCGTCATGGCCCTTATGGCCAACCCGGCTGGCGCAGCGGAGCGTTTAAGCGCAAGTGCCGACCCGGCGTTCATTTCCATCGGCGCCGGGCTATACGACTGGAACCGCAAAAAAGACGACGGCGCAGAGTTTCGCCTTGAGTACCGCCATGACAAGTTGCTTTTAGGTCTGGTTAAACCCTTTGTTGCCGTGGCGGTCACCAACACCAACAGCCAGTTTATAGGTGCCGGTATCCTGATGGATATTTACATCCATCCGCGCATTGTGGTGACGCCCAGCTTTGCCCCACATTATTATGTCGGCGGCAATAAAAAGCTGGATCTGGATTACCCCATCGAGTTCCGTTCACAGCTGGAAGTCGCCTACCGGTTTGACGACCGTTCGCGCATCGGGGTTTCGGTTTCGCACTACTCGAACGCCAGTCTCGGTGACACCAACCCGGGAACGGAATCGGCGGTGATGTATTATTCGTTCCCGGTAACGATCTTTAACTAAGCGTATTTCCTCGCCGCTGGCAGGGGCCGGGTATTATGCTATAACCCCCACCGAGCGCCCGTAGCTCAGTCGGATAGAGCACCAGATTCCTAATCTGGGGGTCACAGGTTCGAATCCTGTCGGGCGCACCATTCTCCAAAGCACATTGAAATCAGCGCATAAAAAAAGGGCCGGAGAAACCTCCAGCCCTTTTTCCATATGGTTTGCTGTAAAGCGTCGTCAGATAACCTTGCGCATCTCGATGACGAAGTTATCCATTTCGCTGCTCATCACCTCGGCTTGCTTGGAAAGCTCGCCCGCAGCACCCAGCACTTGGCCGGCGCTTTCGCCGGTTTCCTGTGCGGCCTGCGTGACCTGGGTGATGTTGGACGTCACCTCGGTGGTGCCGGAAGCAGCCTGCTCGACGTTACGCGCAATTTCCTGCGTTGCCGCGCCCTGCTCTTCAACGGCAGCGGCAATGGTCGATGAGATTTCGCTCATCTGGTTGATGACCCCGCCGATGCTTTGAATAGCCTGCACCGCTTCCTGGGTAGCGCTTTGGATACCGCCAATCTGGCTGGAGATTTCCTCGGTCGCCTTGGCCGTCTGGTTGGCCAGGTTTTTCACTTCCGATGCAACAACCGCGAAACCCTTACCGGCATCACCGGCACGAGCCGCTTCGATGGTTGCATTCAGCGCCAGCAGGTTGGTCTGGTCGGCGATGTCGGTAATCAACGCCACAACCTCGCCAATCTTGTTGGCTGCTTCGGCCAGGCCCTGCACCTTGTCGTTGGCGCCTTCGACCTCGGCCACGGCAGTGCCCGAAATTTGCGTCGACTGCGAAACCTGACGGCTGATTTCGGAGATGGAAGATGAAAGCTCTTCCGCCGCCGAGGCCACCGTCTGCACGTTGGTCGATGCTTCTTCCGCCGCTGCCGCCACCACGGTGGACTGCTTTGACGTGCTTTGCGCCGTGCCTTCCATGGTCTGGGCGCTGGATTGCAGCTCGGTCGCTGCCGAGGCCACGGTTTCCACCACACCCTTCATGGTTTTTTCGAAGTTGTCGGCAACGCCGGTGAAGGCATCCGTTTTGGCGGCGATGGTGTCTGACGCCTTGTTGAAGATAACAGCCGCGTTACGGAACGTACCGTTCATACCGCCGGGCAGGATTTTGCGGAAATACTTGTTCTCGGTCACGTATTCCTGACACGCAATGGTCTCGCGCACATAGGCATCGGAGACGTCAACCAGTTTGTTGACCGCGTTTTGTATTTCGCCAATCTCACCACCTTCTTTGATGTTCAGGAGGCGGGCCTCGAAATCTCCACGGCCCGCCGCATTGATGACGTCAAGGGTGCGGTTGGCCTCCTTGGCCACCTTGGAGAGGAACACGAAAGCCGCGACCGCCGCCAGCACAACGAGACCGACAGCAATTTCCTCAACGATTGTCGGCACACCGACAATGACGCCAACTTCTGCTAGCACGGCAACCGCGGCGGCTACAATGATGGCAATCTTAGTCTTGGAGAGAGAAGATAAACTCATCGTATTCGACCCCTTTTTCTTTCAGGATATTGACCAGCGTATCAAACGCCGCTTGCATGCCGTCTTTGCTGTTGGCGTGGCTTTTCTCGATGTCCAGCAACTGCTTGTACAGCGGCTGGATTACGGTGTTGACCACCTGCATGTTGGGCACGCGGCGGTTGGAGTGGTAACCAACAACGGTGCCCGAGGCATCGCGCGACGGCGTGGCGTGCGCCAGCACCCAGTAGTGGTCGCCGTTCTTGGAACGGTTCACCACGTAGGCGAAAATTTCCTTGCCGGAACTGATCGTGTCCCAGAACAGCTTAAACACGCAGCGCGGCATGTTGGGGTTACGCACCAGCGAATGTTGCTCGCCGAGGCATTCACTTTCTGCGCCGCCATAAAGACGCAGGAACACATCGTTCACATACGTCATGCGCCCGGTGGTGTCGGTCTTGGAGACGATGATCTCGTCATCGCCGAAGGTGCGCTCGACACCGGTTAAATTTCTTACGGGTTCTGCCATTTTTCGTTCCTCTCGCTTTCGTTCACGCCACGCCTAGACGCAAAACTGGTATTTATCAATGTGAATTACAATCATTCTCATGCCAAACGGCGCTACCAACCTTCGCCGCTGCTGGCGCCAAAAAACAAATTCATTACGGGGGCATTTATTTAGGCACGTTAACCGTGCTGCCTCCCCCTCGAACACTTCGCCAGTCTAGCCCTAAGGGGTTAATACTTCACTCCTTTTTTTGTCAGGCCGGTGCTGACGCAAAACGACTGCCCGATTCCCATATCAGGGCGCAAACCTTGGAAATCAAGCCTTTATTCGTTTCGTAGGAGTAATAATCGGCCCCCGCTCACGATTAATTGAGCCAGCGCTAGCCTAGCTGCGAAGCTTGGCGCCGGTTTTTGTGGTCACGGCGGCCACAACCTTGCCACTGACCGCTTCAATCTCGGCGTCGGTCAGGGTTGCTGCGGTGGGCTGCAAGGTTACCTCAATGGCCAGTGATTTGTTGCCCGCGCCAATGCTTTCGCCAGCGAAAAGATCAAAGGCCCGCACCGAACTTATGAGCGTTTTATCCGCGCCCTGTGCCGCGCGGATAACATCGGCGGCACCAACATCGTCCGCCACCACGAAGGCAAAATCACGCGCCACCGGTTGCAACGACGACAGGTTCAGCGCCGCGCGCTGGTGGCCACGGGCCTTGGCCTTGGTCGAGTCCAGAGCGCCAAGATGCACCTCAAACGCCGCCATGGGGCCCTTGACGCCCATTTGCTCCAGCACGCCGGGATGCACTTCGCCGAAGTGCGCCAATATTGATTGCGGCCCCTGTTGTACGGTGCCGGAACGACCGGGGTGATACCACGCCGGGGCGCCGGATGTAATTTGCACTTTTTGAACCGCCACACCCATGGCATCCAGCGCGGCGAGGGCATCGGCCTTAGCATCGAACACATCGGCGGGTCGTGCCGGGCCCTGCCAGTTGCGCGGCACAACGCTGCCGGAGCGAACGCCAGCGCAGACCAGTTCCTGATCTTGCGCCTCGTCACCCGAAAACTGCGGGCCAATTTCAAACAGCGCACCATCACCAAACCCACGATCATCGTTGCGCCCGATGGCGGCAATCAGGTTGGGCACGATGGAAGGGCGCATGACATCAAGGTCGCTGGAAATAGGATTAACCAGGCGCGCATTTTCTGTAACGCCACCGAACAGGTCGGCTTCGCGTCCCGGCATGAACGAATAGGTCACCGCTTCGACAAGGCCGCGTGTGGCCATCGTGCGCCGCAGGCGCGAACGGCGGCGCTGCTCACGGCTTAACGCCGGGGATGGCAGCGCGCTTTCGCGCGGCAGCGAAGTGGCGGGAATGTTTGCATAGCCGTAAACGCGCACAATTTCCTCGACAATGCAGGCCTCGGCAACAATATCGGCGCGCCACGACGGCACCGAAACCTGCCACGCATCACCGTTGCCGGAAACACCGAAGCCCAGCACGCTGAGGATGCGCGTCATTTCATCATTGGAAACCTTAACCCCGGCCAGTTCCTTGACCCTTGCCGGGCGGAAGTTGATATCGCGTTTCCATTTGGGCTCGCGCCCGGCCTCGACAACTTCTGAAGGCTCGCCGCCGCACAGTTCCAATACCAGGCGGGTGGCGATTTCCATGCCGCTGGCGGCAAAGGCGGCATCGACGCTGCGCTCAAAGCGGAAACGGGCATCGGAAATAATGTTCAGCTTGCGCCCCGTCGCCGCCGTGCGAACGGGATCAAACAGAGCTGATTCAATAAATACGTTTTGGGTGGCTTCCGTGCACCCGCTGGCCTCTGCGCCCATAACACCACCCAGCGCCTCGGGCCCGGCATCATCGGCAATGACGCATATTTCTGCGTCCAGCGTGTAGGTCTTGCCGTCCAGCGCCGAAATGGTTTCGCCATCCTTGGCCAGCCTCGCCGTAATGTTACCCTTGACCTTGTCGGCATCAAAAACGTGCAGCGGGCGCCCGAGGTCAAACGTCACATAATTGGTGATGTCCACCAGCGCCGAAATCGGGCGCAGGCCGATGGCCAATAAGCGTTCGCGCATCCACTTCGGGCTTTCGCCGTTGGTGATGCCGCGCACCGAACGCCCGACAAATTGCGGGCAAACGCTTTCGTTTTCCGTGGTTACCGTAATGGGGCTTTTGAAGCTGCCGGGTACCGGGTCGGTGCTGATGGCTTTAAGGTGACCCATGCCACTGGCCGCAAGGTCACGCGCGATACCGCGCACGCCAAGGCAATCGCCACGGTTTGGCGTAATGGCGATTTCAATGATGGGGTCGCCCAGGCCCATGATTTCAACAGCGCGGGCGCCCGTGGGGGCATCTTCGGGCAGGTCGACTATACCTTCGTGTTCATCGGAAAGGCCCATTTCGCGTTCCGACAACAACATGCCGTTGCTTTCGACGCCGCGGATTTTGGCTTGCTTCAATTTCATATCGATGCCCGGAACGTAAGCTCCGGAAGCCGCAAACACGCCCTTCATGCCGGCACGTGCATTGGGCGCACCGCAAACGACCTGCAGGCTTTCCGTGCCGGTATCGACCGTGCACACCTGAAGCTTGTCGGCATCGGGGTGCTTTTCAGCCGCCGTTACATGGCCAACAACAAAGCTTTCCAGGCCTGCCGAGCGGTCGGTCACGCTTTCGACCTCCAGGCCCAGCATGGTCAGCCGTGTGGTGATGTCGCCCAGCGATGCATTGGTTTCCAGATGGTCCTTAAGCCAGCCCAGGGTGAACTTCATGCGTCCAACCCCCCGGTCATTGAGGGCACATCCAGCGCCGAAAAACCGTAATGGCGCAGCCAGCGCAGGTCTGATTCATAAAATGTGCGCAAATCCCCAATGCCGTACTTCAACATGGCGATGCGTTCGATACCGACGCCAAAGGCAAAGCCCTGGTAAACGCTGGGGTCGATGTTGCAGTTTTCCAAAACCTTATCATTGACCATGCCGCAGCCGAGAATCTCCAGCCAGTCGTCGCCGTGGCCGATTTTGAATTCGCTGTCCTTGCGGGTACAGCCGATGTCGACCTCGGCCGAAGGTTCGGTAAAGGGAAAATAACTGGGCCTGAATTGCAACGGCAGGTCATCAACACCGAAGTAAGCGCGGCAGAAATCCGTCAGCACACCCTTGAGGTGGCCCATGTGGGTTTTCTTGTCCACCACCAGGCCTTCAACCTGGTGGAACATCGGCGAATGGGTGGCGTCATAATCACAACGGTAAGTGCGCCCCGGCGCAATAATGCGAAACGGCGGCTTGCCCTTCAACATGGTGTGAATTTGCACCGGCGAAGTGTGGGTGCGCAAAACCTTGCGGCCTTTTTCGCCAACACCGGGAAGATAGAACGTGTCGTGTTCCTGCCTTGCCGGGTGATCTTCGGGAATGTTCAACGCGGTAAAATTGAACCAGTCATCTTCAATCTCGGGGCCTTCGGCAACGGTGAAACCCATTTCGCCGAAAATAGCCACAACCTCGTCGATGGTCTGGCTGATGGGGTGGATAAAGCCCGCGCCCTCGGGGCGATGGGGAAGTGTCACATCCACCGCTTCAACCATCAGGCGTTCGTCCATCTCGGCCTTGGCGAGGGTAAACTTCTTGGCTTCTATGGCATCGCCAACCGCATCCTTGACCGCGTTCAATTCCTGACCGGCGGCCTTGCGCTCTTCCGGGGCCAGCGCGCCGAGGTTTTTCATGGCGGCGGTCACAGCGCCCTTTTTACCGAGCGCCTTAACACGGACGTCATCAAGTGCGCTCAGCGTTGTGGCGCCATCGACATCGGCCAGCAGGTCTTGTTTCAACTGGTCTGCATTTACGGACTGGTTCACGTCGTCTCCCCTAAACATGACGCACTAAACATAACGCAGGTATCTCAAAACGAAAGGGGCTGGCGTTTCCGCCGGCCCCTCTCGATGATATCTGGATCAGGTTAAGATCCTTTATTACTCGGCGAGAGCGGCCTGGGCCTGTTCAACCAAGCTTTTAAACGATTCCGGCTCGCGAACGGCGATATCCGAAAGCACCTTACGGTCGAGTTCGATGCCGGCCTTGGAAAGGCCGTTAATGAACTGCGAATAGGTGAGACCGTGCAGGCGCGCACCGGCGTTGATGCGCTGAATCCAGAGCCGGCGAAATTCGCGCTTTTTGGCGCGACGGTCGCGATAGGCATATTGCAGGCCTTTCTCGACGCGTTCGACGGCAACCCGGAAATTGGTGCTTGCGCGGCCACGATAACCCTTGGCCGCCTTGATGACTTTTTTGTGTCTGGCGTGTGTGGTTACGCCGCGTTTTACTCGTGCCATTTTGGTTTCCTCTTATTCAGTAACTTAAGCGTTCGGCATGTAGGACTTGACGATCCGTGCATCCTGGGCGCACAGAATCATCGTCCCACGGGCTTTACGCTTCATTTTCTGGGGGCGCTTGCGCATACCGTGGCGTTTAAAAGCCACCGCCGCACGCACCTTGCCAGTACCGGTAAGGCGGAAACGCTTTTTGGCACTCGACTTGGTCTTCAGCTTGGGCATTTCGCTTGTCCTTTTCTTAAGGGGGAACGGCGGCTAAAGCAGGCACCGGTTCCCGTTTCTTTGCGTTCTGGGCGACTGAGGCATGCCCTGCCATGTCGCCCGATACCGGGGGCCAAAAAGGCCCACGGGATGCCGGGTTATAGCCAAGCCAGACCGCCTTGGCAAGGGCCGAAGCCGGGCCTATGTGGGTTTGGGCGACCGGCTGGCGGCCGGGCACCGAAAAATCGGATGAAAACGAAAAAAACGGCTGTTTTCCGGGATGTTTCTGGCCTATTGGGCCATCGGCCCGCTTACTTGCTCGCCTCAGGTGCCAGCACCATGGTCATCATGCGCCCTTCGGTCTTGGGCATCTGCTCGACCTTGGCCTTGGGCTCAAGCTCATCGCGCATCTTGACCAGCACCTGCAAACCCAGCTCCTGATGGGCCATTTCACGACCGCGAAAACGAATGGTCACCTTGACCTTGTCGCCATTGTCGAGAAACTTGCGGGCGTTCTTCATCTTGACTTCATAGTCATGAACGTCGATGCCCGGGCGCATCTTGATTTCCTTAACGGCAATGATTTTTTGCTTTTTCTTCTGCTCGTTGCGCTTTTTCTGCTCTTCGTACTTGTACTTGCCGTAATCGAGAATCTTGCACACCGGCGGCTCGGCATTGGGCGAAACCTCAACCAAATCAAGGCCGTGATCGGTAGCCATTTCAATGGCTTCTGCAATCGGCCTGACGCCTAACATTTCTCCTTCGGGACCGACGAGGCGGACTTCGGTAACGGTAATGCTCTCATTTACGCGCGGGCCTTTTTTTGCCGGCGGCTGGTTATGGGGTGGTCTGGCGATCGGTTTTCTCCTTAATGTTGAACCAATAAAAGCGGATTTGCCCTTTGGAGGGGGCGGGTCTTGCAGGCAATCATATTTTCGGGTCTGCGCACAACGAGGGGGAAGTCATCCTTTACCCATCGAGCCCAACGGGCCTGCCGCTTCGACCGCTAGGATATCAATAGCATCCTTCAGCGCAAGCACTTCTTGGTCCTTGCCGCCCAAACGCCTGAGGGCCACGGTGCCTTCCTCGGCCTCGCGCATGCCCACCACCAACATGGCAGGAACCTTGGCGTGGCTGTGCTCACGCACCTTGTAGTTGATTTTTTCGTTGCGGGTGTCCAGTTCGGCGCGGAAGCCCGCTTTGGCCAAGGCACCCTGTACCTCTTTGGCGTATTCGTCTGCATCGGACGTAATGGTGGCAACCACCACCTGAACCGGGGCCAGCCAAAGTGGCATACGCCCGGCGTAGTTCTCGATCAGGATGCCGATAAAGCGTTCGAACGAACCAAGGATGGCCCGGTGCAACATTACCGGGCGGTGCTTTTCACCGTCTGCGCCGATGTAATTGGCATCGAGGCGTTCAGGCAAAACAAAATCCACCTGCAGCGTGCCACACTGCCAGTCGCGACCGATGGCATCGCGCAACACAAATTCGAGCTTGGGGCCATAAAAAGCACCTTCGCCGGGGTTCAGTGTCCATGGAAGCCCGGCCGCTTCGGTTGCTTCCTTCAACGCAGCTTCGGCCTTGTCCCAGGTGGCGTCATCACCGGAACGCACGTCGGGGCGATCGGAAAACTTGACCGCCACTTCTTCAAAGCCAAGGTCTTTGTAAATTTCCAGCAACAGGTTGCAAAACGCCGTGGTCTCCTCGGTGATCTGTTCTTCTGTGCAGAAAATATGAGCGTCGTCCTGGGTGAAGGCGCGCACCCGCATCAGGCCATGCAATGCGCCCGAAGGCTCGTTGCGATGACAAGAGCCAAACTCGGCCATGCGCAGCGGCAGGTCGCGATAGCTTTTATTGCCTTGGCGGAAAATCTGGACATGGCATGGGCAGTTCATCGGCTTGATAGCCAGAACCTTGTCTTCGGATTCCGAGATAAACATATTTTCGCGGAATTTTTCCCAGTGTCCTGATGCTTCCCATAATGAACGGTCAACCAGTTGCGGGGTGTTGACCTCTTCATATTGCACCGCTTCAAGTTTGTGCCGGATGTAATCCTGCAAGACGCGATACATGGCCCAGCCCTTGGGGTGCCAAAACGCTGATCCTTGCGCTTCTTCCTGAAAGTGGAACAAGTCCATTTCACGGCCCAAGCGGCGGTGGTCGCGTTTTTCGGCCTCTTCAACCATATGCAGGTACGCTTTGAGCTGCTTGTCGGTCGCCCATGCGGTACCGTAAATACGCTGCAGCATTTCGTTTTTACTGTCGCCGCGCCAATAAGCGCCGGCCAGCTTGGTCAGCTTGAACGCGGTGCCCAGCTGTTTCGTGTTCGAGAGGTGCGGCCCGCGGCAAAGGTCGATGAAGTCACCCTGCCGGTAAAGGCTGACGTCATCACCTGCGGGAATGGCCTCAATCAACTGGGCTTTATAATGTTCGCCCAGGTCCTTGAAAAACTCGACCGCCTTTTCGCGGGGCCATACTTCACGGGTGATATCCTCGCCTCGCTTGACGATCTCGCCCATGCGCGCCTCAATCTTCTCCAGATCTTCCGGAGTAAAAGGCTCGGTGCGGGCAAAGTCGTAATAAAAACCGTTTTCAATGGACGGCCCGATGGTGACCTGGGTGTCGGGGTAAAGCTCTTTCACCGCCTCAGCCATGACGTGCGCGGCATCGTGGCGCAAAAGCTCAAGCGCATCTTCATCCTTACCCGTAACCACGGAAAAGGCGCAGTCGCTTTCAATGGTGTGGCTCAGGTCTTTCATCTCGCCATCGACACGCACCGCCAACGCCGCCTTGGCGAGGCCGGGGCCGATATCCGCGGCGACATCGAGGCCGCTGACGGGGTTTTCAAAGGTGCGCTTCGTTCCATCGGGAAGCGTGAGCGAGATCATCTAATATATTACCTAATGTTCATTGCGGGCGTTAATCGGGGCCAGAAGACGGGAATGTAGATGGATTCAGGGGTCTGTCAAGGCGGGGCCGCCCATCTGGGCCAGCGCCGTCCACGCCTCGGCCACGTCCAGCCGGCCAAGGTCATCACGCGACAGCACCCGCACCCGCTTAGCCTTGGGCGCACACAACCGCGGGTCGCTTTCGGCGGAAAACAAGACCACCGACGGGCAACCGCTGGCGGCAATAATGTGCATCGGCCCCGTATCGTTACCCAGCGCCACCAAGGCGCCCCGGGCCAGCGTCGCGATATCGATAAAATCGGTCCTGGATCCCAGGTTCACGGCGCCGGGGCAATCGCGCGCAATCAGCGACAGCAGGCCGCGCTCATCATCGCCACCCAGCAAAACGGGGGTAATGCCGCCTTCCAGCAGGCGCTGGGCAATGGCAGCGTAGCTTTCCGCGGGCCAGCGCTTGGCCGGGCGATGAACGGCGCCGCCGGGAACCAGCAGGGCGTAGGGCGCCTTAACACCAAAATTGGCGTCAAGGTGGCCAACGTCACGCGCCATGGCCGAAAGGTCGGTTAGCGCTACATCGCCTATGCCGGCAAGGGCAAGCTGTTCGCTTTGGCGCTCTACGGTGTGCATGGCGTCACGCCCGGGGTTGGTGTGGGGGTGCGAACAACCCGGCGCAATGCCCGACCAGTCGGGAGCCGAACCAAAGAAAAACCCCGGACGCATCAGCTTGAAATAAAAATTACTGCGTTGCGAAGTTTGTAAATCATAAACCCGGTCAAAGTGTCCGCCGCGCAACCGCTTGCGCAACGCCAGCACCTCGCCTATCTGCAAGACCTTGGGCCGGGTGTCGACCCACACTTCATCAACCAGACCCGAAGCTTTAGCAAGATCGGCGTAGGGTTTTGTCGTCAACAGAGTAATGCGGGCCTTGCCGTGATGGCGCCGTATGGCCGCCATCGGCCCCAGCGCCTGGATGAAATCTCCCAGCGCGCCCAGCTTTATAATCAGGATACGTTCCGCTTCGCCCATTTCGCCCGTGCAAACGGCACCCTTTCTTCAGTCGCCTGTTTTGTTGGCTTCGTGCTCAGCCAGAACCTCGGTGTAGACATCGAGCGTCTTGCGGCACATGGCATCCTTTGAAAAATGTTCGCGCACATTTGCGATGGCGTTGTCGGCCACCTGCTGGCGTTCGGACTCACTCAAGTCCAGCGCACGACCGATGGCGCCGGCCAGCGCCGCTTCGTCACCCGGCGGCACCAGCCAGCCGGTCTTGCCGTCGATAACGGTTTCGCGCGCGCCGCCGTGGTCAGGTGCTACCACCGGGCGGCCAAGGGCCTGGGCCTCGGTAACAATGCGCCCGAAGGCTTCGGGGTCGGTTGACGCCGAGATCACCACATCGGCCAACATGTAAGCCGCCGGCATATCTTCGCAATGATCGACAATGCGAACCACGGAGCTAAGGCCCAGTTTGTTGATTTGTTTTTCAAGTTCCTTGCGATAGCCCG
>CBFCYL010000010.1:0-54638 GCA_965602455.1 uncultured Thalassospiraceae bacterium
TGCGATATGCATCCAGCCCATCATCGCCGCCATGAAGCGCACGATACGGTTCAAAGTTTTTCACCTCCCGGTCAAGCGCCCGATATTCCACATCCGCAATATACGGCGGGTTTGAAACAACCATATCAAAGGGCGCGCCCAGACCTTCCTTCCAGTCCGCCTCGGTCCAGTCGGCAACGGTGAAGGTTGCGCGCGAATCAAGGCCAAGGTTTTGAGCATTACCCTGGGCAACGCCAACGGCCCCAGCGCTGACATCAATGCCAGTACCCACTGCGTTTGGCAGCTCTGACTGCAAAGCCAGCAACAAACAGCCAGAACCGGTGCCGAGGTCGAGCAGATTAAGCGCTGCATCTTTGTCTGGTATGCATTCCAATGCCGCCTCAATCATGGTTTCGCTGTCAGGACGCGGAATCAGGGTTTCCGGGGTGACGTTAAACATTAGCGACCAGAACTCTCGCTGGCCGGTTATGTGCGCCATGGGCTCATGGGCTTCGCGCCGACTAAGCGCATTTTGCAGACGGCTTGTTTCCTCAGGCGTGAGCAACCGGTCGCGCTCGGCAAGCACGCGCTCGCTTCCACCGTTTATGGCAAACCCGCTCAGCAGCCTTGCCTCCAGCAGGTGTGCCTCAATGCCGGCGGTCTTGAGGCGAGCGGCAGCGCCCTTGGTCGCCTCGCCGATGGTCTGTTTTTCATTTGGAATTATATCAGTCGTCACATTCATGAAAGTTTGCTCTTTTAAGAAAGCTCACCCAACCGCTGGGCCTGATCTGCGGTGCTCAGCGCGTCTATAATTTCATTCAAATCGCCCTCCATCACCCGGTCCAGCTTATGGACCGTCAGGCCGATGCGGTGGTCGGTAACGCGGCCCTGAGGGAAATTATAGGTGCGAATGCGTTCCGATCGGTCGCCGGAACCAACCTGGCTTTTGCGGTCGGCAGCACGCTCACTGTCCAGGCTGCTGCGCTGCTGGTCATACAGGCGGGCGCGCAACATTTTCATGGCCTGCGCCTTGTTCTTGTGCTGGGATTTACCGTCCTGACACTGCACCACCACGCCCGTGGGCAAATGGGTGATGCGAACCGCGCTGTCGGTCTTGTTGACGTGCTGGCCACCCGCCCCCTGAGCGCGGTAGGTATCAACACGCAAGTCATCGGTTCGCACTTCAATGTCCACATCTTCGGCCTCGGGCAGCACGGCCACGGTCGCTGCCGAAGTGTGGATGCGCCCTCCGGATTCCGTTTCCGGCACCCTTTGTACGCGGTGTACGCCGCTTTCAAACTTGAGGCGCGCAAAAACACCCTTCCCGGATATGGATGCCGTTGCTTCCTTAAACCCGCCAATGCCGGTTTCGTTGATATCCATGGCTTCGAACTTCCAGCCATTGGAATCAGATAGGCGCTGATACATTCTGAACAGGTCGGCGGCAAACAACGCCGCTTCATCACCACCGGTTCCGGCGCGAACCTCAAGAATGGCGTTGCGTTCATCGGCCGCGTCCTTGGGCAGCAGCATAATTTGTACATGGCTTTCCAGTTCCGGTAGCCGGGCTTTGATGTCGCGGATTTCCGCTTCCGCCAGTTTGCAAAGCTCGCTGTCGCCCTTACTCTCAGCCAGCATTTCCTCAGCCCCGGCAATGTCTTGCTTGGCTTTCTCCAGCGCATGAATGGCCTGAACAACCGGCGCTAGGTCGGAAAATTCCTTGGAATATTTCTGGAAAGCATCGGCCGCAATGTTACCGCCAGACAAAAGGTCGCTCAGTTCATCATGGCGATCGATCACCCGCCTGAAGCTTGCTTCAAGGCTCATCGTCCGCTGCCTTCGCCGTCATCAATATCGCTTATGTCTTCGGCGAACAGGGTTTCCAGCGCTTCGGACAGGGCTTTTATATCGCCGCCCTCTGCGGCACAGCGACGCAGGGCCTCCGAAGGGCCATGTAACAGGCGGCTCGCCATAAGCCGGGTTGCCTTTTCGGCATCGCCTGCGCTATCGGCCAGCGCCCGGCGACGCGCTTCAACGAAGGTGCTGCGCATGCGCACCAGCGCCGGCACCGCGGTGCGTTCGGCCAATTGGCTGAGGAAGGCCTCGACCTCTTCGGCGATAATCAGCTCGGCACCGGTTGCTTCCTGGTTACGTTCGGCGCGGCCTTTTAAGGCCACGCGCTCAAGGTCATCAAGGGTGTAAACAAACGCATCGGCCAGCTCCTCAACTGCCGGGGCGACATCGCCCGGCACCGCGGCATCAACAATGAATATTGGCTTTGAGCGCCGCGCCCGAAGGGCAACCTCAACCGCTTCGCGTTCCAGTGAAAACCGCCGTGAGCCCAGCGCCGTTAGCACGATATCGGAATCGACCAATAAATTCTGCAAATCCTCCATCGGTGCCACGTGCGCCGTCAGGTCGCGGGCCAGCGCTTCCGCCCGGCTGAGGCGCGGGTGTAACACCGTTAAATGGCCGAGCCCGGCGCCTTGCATGTCATGGGCGATCAATTCTCCCATTTCGCCGGCTCCAATTAACAGCGCCCGGCATCGGTTGGGTGCACCGAAGAGGTCACGCACCACCTGCACGGCACTGGTCGCCATGCTGACAGGGCCTTCGCCGATTTGGGTTTCATTGCGCACCCGCTTGGCGCTGCCATAAGCCGCCTGCATCAGGCTTTCCAGTTCGGTGCCAACGGTTCCGGCTTCAGACGCCTGGCGGTGCGCCGCCTTGACTTGGCCGAAGATTTGCGGTTCGCCGACCATCAGGCTGTCGAGCGATGCGGTTACGCGAAAAACGTGCAACGCAGCATCTGAATCAAAAAGCGTATAGGTCTGGCCCTCAAGTTCCGCCACATCAATCTCGCCCTCTTCGGCAAGCGCCTTTAGCATGGCATGGCGCGCAGCGCGAACATCATCACACATGGCGACAATATCCACCCGGTCACACGTTGATATCACCAGCGCCTGTGCCACGCCGGCATCACAAACTTTTGCCAGCATCGGCGCCATGTTTGCATCTTCAACAAAAATGCGGTCTCGCAGCATCATGGTGCTGGATTTATGGTTGGCGCCGACAACGATGGGGCGAAGCTGTCCTTTTTCGGGCGTTGGCGTGCTCATTGTGCGACCCCTTTTTTACTGCTGGCCGAGCCGAATCGTTGAGCCACATAATCCTCGATCATGGCCTTGAACTGTTCGCCCAGGTCTTTGCCTTTCAGGGTCGCGGCCTTTTGGCCATCGATGAACACGGGCGCCGATGGGTTTTCACCGCTGCCAGGCAGGCTGATTCCAATATCGGCATTCTTGCTTTCGCCCGGGCCGTTGACGATGCACCCCATAACCGCCAGTTTCAGCGTTTCAACCCCGGGGTAACGCCCCCGCCAGTCGGGCATGCGCGAGGCGATAAAGCCCTGAACATCTTCGGTTAGCTCCTGAAACCGGGTCGAGGTGGTACGCCCGCAACCGGGGCATGATATTACCTGTGGTGAAAACGACCGCGCGCCCAGCGATTGCAAAATATCCTGTGCCACGCGCACCTCTCGCGACCGCGCCTCGCCCGGCCGGGGGGTTATGGAAACGCGGATGGTGTCGCCGATACCTTCTTCCAGCAACACCGCAAGGGCGGCGGTCGAGGCGACCACACCGCCATCGCCCATGCCGGCCTCGGTCAGGCCGAGATGCAGTGCGATATCGGTTTGCGCCGCAAGCTCGCGGTAAACGGCGATTAGCTCCATGGGCTCGCTGACCTTGCACGAAATAACCATGCGGTCCTTACCCAACCCCAGTTCCTCGGCCATTTTGGCGCTGCCCAACGCACTTTGGATCAGGGCCTGGCGCATAACGGCAGCGGCGCTTTTGGGATTTTTCTGTCTGGCATTTTCATCCATCAGGCGTTCCGCCAGCGCACTATCGAGACTGCCCCAGTTAACCCCGATACGAACGGGTTTGTTATGCTCAAGCGCGGCTTCGATCATGGCAGAGAACTGCCTGTCTTTCTTATCGCCAAAACCAACGTTACCGGGATTGATGCGGTATTTAGCCAGCGCCTCGGCACACGAAGGGTGGTCAGCCAGCAGCTGGTGACCGATGTAATGAAAATCGCCAACCAACGGAACATCGACCCCCTGGGCCAAAAGGCGCTCGCGGATGGGTGCCACCGCGGCGGCGGCTTCGTTGCGATCCACCGTCAGGCGCACCAGTTCGGAACCGGCGGCTGCCAACTCGGCCACCTGCGTGACCGTCGCATCGATGTCGGCGGTGTCGGTATTGGTCATGGATTGCACCACCACCGGGTGGTCGCCACCAACCATGACCCCGGCAATGTTTACGGGAACGGTCTTGTGACGTCTGGTCGGTGTTTCGGTTTTATTCATGGTGTCATTTATTAGGTGATGAGGTGTGAAACGATTTTGCGAAGCTGGGCTCTTTTTACCAAAATCAGCTAATCGTTAACGGCGGAGCCGAGTATCAGCTTTTCAGGGTCCAGCGAAACGTTACGCCGAACATCGCCCGCATCGCCGATGGACGGCACCACCTTGCCATCAACCAGAATATCCAGCGCCCCGGCATTGCCGGTCAGCAACGTCAGGCCGCTGCGGGCGGGAACATCGTAGATATCGCCCTTGCGCAACAGACGCGTGAACAAAAGTTTGTCTTCGGTTTCATCGCGCACCTGAATCCAGCTGTTGGTTTTGGCGCGCACCTGAATGCGCGAAACGGGCATTTCGGTTTCGGGTGGGGTTTCGACCAACGCTGTCGGTTCGGGCTGGGCTTCGGGTTGAGCTTCGGTCTGGAGCGCGGTTGCGGCTACTGGCTCAGGTTCAGGGACTGGTTCCGGAGATGTCTCGACAACGGGCTCCGTGGGTTTGGGCGCGGATTCCATGGCGGCTTCAGGCTCATTTTGCGGCGCCGTTTTCAGCACGCTGCGGTCAGCCTGGGGCCGGGTCACCGGCGGCAGGGTTTCTGATAAACGCTCGGGCAGCGCCGCCACCCGATCAGGTTGCTTATCGTCGCTGGTGGTAAAACTAAAGATGCCATAGGCCAGCGCGGCCACCATCAGGCCGATCAATAATATCGGGCCACCCGGAACCCCGCCTTCGGGGATTGGCTTGGGGAATGTCAGGTCGGAGCGCGCTTCGGTGCTTTCTGCGCCAGCCTTATAGCGGCGCACAATTTCATCGGTGTCGAGGTCCAGGTATTCGGTATAGCTGCGCAAAAACCCGATAGCATAGGCTGTGGCCGGCAGGTCTTCGCTGCGGCCTTCTTCCAGCGCCATAAGATAGCGCTTGGATATGCGCAATGATTGCGCAACATCGGTAATGTCCTGGGCGCTGGCGACGCGGGTTTTCGCCAGCAACGCGCCCACGGCGCGCGCACCGGTTCCGCTGGTGCCGGTTTCAAAGTGGTCAGTCGTGGTGGTCGTTTTGTCGCTCACGATACGCTGTTCCCCATTGCCCGCCATTTTGAACCACCGACCCGAAAAAGCAAGTCGCGAGGGTGGATTAGGCCGGGTTTATGCTTTTGGCGTCAGGATGTTAGGTCAAAACTGTCGAAAAAAGGCCCGGCCAGCCTTATCAGGCCACAACCGCCTAGGCGTCTATTAAACGCTGGCTGATGGCACCCCTGGCCTGGGCCAGAAGCTCGGCGAAAATTTCGGCCATGGTTTGCGTTTCCTTCACCAGGCCCACGCTTTGACCCGCCATCATGGAACCGTTTTCCACATCGCCGTCAATGGCGGCACGTTTAAGACCACCGGCCCAGAAACGTTCAATTTCCAGCTGTGCCGCCTTTTGATCAAGTTCGCCACTGTTGTGTCGTTCGATAGCCGCTTTTTGCGCTTCCATGAACAGGCGTGAGCCTTCGTTTTCAAGCGCACGCACCGGAATAACCGGAAAGCGCGGATCAATTTGTACCGTCGGTACGGCATCGCGTGCATTGGCGCGAATGAACGCTTTTTTGAAATTTTCATGAGCGATACATTCATCGGCGCAAACAAAGCGCGTGCCGAGTTGCACGCCCGCTGCGCCCATTTCCAAGTAACTGACAATGGCTTCGCCACGGCCGATACCGCCGGCGACAAAAATTGGCACGTCGGTCACGTTAGGCAGGATTTCCTGTGCCAGCACGCTGGTCGCTACCGGGCCGATATGGCCGCCCGCTTCGGAACCTTCCACCACCAGGGCGTCGGCACCACTGCGCACCAAACGCTTGGCCAACGACAACGCGGGCGCAAAGCAAATCAGCTTGGCGCCGCCTTCCTTGATGCGCTGAACCGCAGCACCCGGCGGCAGGCCACCGGCAAGAACGATATGCGTGACCTTTCTTTCCAGACAAACGTCGATCAGTTCATCCAGTTGCGGGTGCATGGTCAACAGGTTGACGCCGAAAGGCCTGTCGGTCATTTCCTGCGTGGCGGCAATTTCTGGGGCCAGTTGGTCAGGCATCATGGCACCACAGGCGATAATGCCGAAACCACCGGCGTTGGATATGGCCGAAACCAGGTTACGGTCTGAAATCCACGACATGGCACCGCCCATGATAGCGGTCTCGGTGCCCAGGAATTCACAGCCCCGCGCCCACAGCTTGTCCAGGTGTTGTTGTGCACGGTCTCCCATCAGGTGGCGTCGTCGTCCAGGCCGTAGGCCGTGTGCAGGGCGCGCAGGGCGAGCTCGGCGTATTCCTCGGCAATCAGCACACTGACCTTGATCTCCGAAGTGGAGATAACCTGAATGTTTATGCCCTTGTCGGCCAACGTCTGGAACATCTTTTGCGCGATGCCGGCGTGCGAGCGCATGCCAACGCCGATAACCGAAACCTTGACCACGTCGGAATCAAAAACCAGCTCCTTGTAGCCCAAGTCCTTGGCGTGCTCTTTTACCGTGGCAACCGCCCGGTCGAGATCGGCGCGGGTAACCGTGAACGTCAAATCCGTTGCCGCGTGCTTGGGGTCAACGGAAACGTTCTGGACGATCATATCCACGTTGATGCTGGCTTCGGCCAGGGGGCCGAAAATACTGGCCGCAATGCCCGGTTGGTCGGGCACGGCAAGCAGCGTAATTTTGGCTTCGTCGCGTGAATACGCAATGCCGCTGATCAGTTCCTGTTCCACAATTTCATCCTCATCTACAACCAGTGTACCATCTTCATCAGTAAAAGAAGAGCGCACCTGAACCCGAACGCCGTGCTTCATCGCCACCTCTACGGATCGCGTTTGCAGCACCTTGGCCCCGACCGAGGCCATTTCGAGCATTTCCTCATAGGTAATTTTACCGAGCTTGCGGGCCTTCGCAACGATACGCGGGTCGGTGGTATAAACACCATCCACGTCCGTATAAATATCGCACCGCTCCGCACCCAAGGCAGCGGCCAGCGCAACAGCCGACGTGTCCGAGCCGCCGCGACCCAGCGTGGCGATGCGCCCTTCGGGGCTAACGCCCTGGAAACCAGGCACCACGGCAACATTACCCTGAGCCATGCTGGCCAGGATGGCCTCGGCGTCGATACCTTCGATACGTGCCTTGCCATGGGCATCATTGGTGCGCACCGGCAATTGCCAGCCCTGCCAGGAACGCGCCGGTATGCCTAAATCCTGCAATACCAGCGCCAGCAAACCCGAAGTAACCTGTTCGCCGCTAGATACCACCACATCATACTCACGGGCGTCATACAGTTTATTGTTTTGCCCCGTTTGATCCACATAGTCGACCAGCTGGTTGGTGACTCCTGCCATGGCCGAAACCACCACCGCCACCTGGTTGCCGGCGCCTACCTCGCGCTTGACGTGCTTGGCCACGGCCCGGATGCGCTCGACATCGGCCACGGACGTTCCACCAAATTTTTGCACGATCAGTGCCATAGCAAGCTCGTTTCCTGCGGGTCAGATTGGCGTTCGCCGGGCATCGACCGTCATTGCCGGTTGCGCCCGGGCGGGCGCGTATTCATACTCGGATTATCACTTAAAGGAAACCCCCGAGGAGGCCCGAAATGGCACCCAAACCGGCCCCCCAAAAGGCCCAAGTGCCCGGATATACCGCCGATGCCGACGATGTCGCGCGCTTCACCGCCATGGCCGATGCCTGGTGGGACCCGAACGGCAAGTTCAAGCCGCTACACCAGCTCAACCCGGTGCGCACAGCCTTTATCCGCCAGCATGTCTCGGCCCACTTTGGGCTCGATGAAAATGCCGAATTGCCCTTTGCCGGACTCTCGGTGCTTGATGTGGGCTCGGGCGGCGGGCTGCTGTCTGAACCCATGGCGCAGCTGGGCGCAAAGGTCACCGGAATCGACGCCGGGGCAAAAAATGTCGAGATTGCCAAAATCCACAGCATGAAAAGCGGCCTTGATATTGACTACCGCAACGCTACCCCGGAACAACTGGTCGTTGAACCCGAACGCTTCGATGTTGTGTTGAACATGGAAGTGATTGAGCACGTGTCTGATCCGGCGGCCTTCATGGCGGCTTCGACGGCATTGCTTTCGGTCAATGGCGTGATGGTGCTGTCGACATTGAACCGCACGTTTAAGGCATTGTTGCTGGCCAAGGTGGGCGCTGAATACATTTTACGCTGGCTGCCCGCTGGCACACACGATTGGCGCAAGTTTTTGAAACCTTCGGAACTGGCGGCGTTGATCCGCCCACACGGACTGGCGTTCACCCAGATGGCGGGCATGGTTTACAACCCGATGAAGGATAGCTGGGCGCTTTCCGAACGCGACCTTGATGTGAACTATCTGGCATTTGCCGAAAAAACCTAAAATCAGTTTTTTGATTCCGGCGTTTCTTCCGCGAGTTCTTCCGGTACCTTTTCCCCTTCCTCGGGTTCATCCGGAAGTATGAACGTTGAGGTCATGCTCAGGGGGTGAGTGAAAATGATGCCGCCATGGGGGCGGTGCATATCGGCGGTTTCGTAAATAAAGTCGAATATCTCATCATCCAGTTTTTTTTCCACGGCAACCGTCAGGATATCAAACTCCGCCCAGGTGCCGAAGCTGACCCGCCCGGCGGTGCCCAGCCCGCGACCGCTGGTTACATCGGCGGTGTTGATTTCTTTTTCATCGTGCAACGCCTTAACGACAAGGTGACCCTTCCCCTTGGGCAGGAAGCAGGTAATCAAAGTATTTTTTTCCGCTGAGAGTTTCATCATGGCCTCTAGCTGGATTCTTTATCCATGCGTTCTATTACCTCGGGCGGAATATAGGTGGCCGCCTTATCCAGTGGCGTTACATACATGATGCCCATTCCCGGCGTGTCCAGGTTACCGGCAAAATACATGCGCTCAAAAACACGCTCAATCTGGTCGTTGGAAACCACAATGTTGATAATCTCTTTTTCGACATCCACGGCAACGCCCAATATGCCGAGACGTTCACGAACGCCCATACCCTTGGCAAAATGAATGGTCGCGCCCTGCGCGCCGGCGCTGCGCGCGGCCTTGGTAATGTTGTCGGCAATGCCGCGTTGGACGATGCACGTTATTAACGACAAATCGGTCAAGACGGTAAACTGGCGGGCGCTCATGTTATGATTTCTCCTGTTTCGATTGCGCCTTGGGTTTTTTCCCTGTGTTTTCTGGCTTTGCGGATTTTGGCATACACCTGAATCCAGATGCCGGTTCCCAGTACGGAAATGATGGGGCAAATCGACGCCATGGAAAGAATGCCAAACCCTTCGACGGAATTGACGGCATTACCAAAGCCGAGGCCCATGGCCAGAACCAGCGGCACCGTTACTGGCCCCGTGGTCACACCGGCGCTGTCCCAGGCTACGTTGACAAACTCTTCCGATGAAAAAAACGTAAGAACTACGGCTATGAGGTAGCCAGGAATCAGCAGGTAGGCGATGGGAATAACAAAAATAATTTTCAGCACGCCGATGGCGATACCGAAGCCGACGCCGAGCGAAACCGCATACATCAACAGCCGTTTCTTGAAGGCACCGTTGGTCAGGTTTTCAACCGTCATGCCCAATGCGTTCAATGCCGGCTCCGCCAATGTCGCACCAAAGCCAAGAGCCCAGGCAAAAAACAGTGCAACAGCGACACCAACGGAAAACTCGAACAAGGGTGAACCGTCAACGCCATCAACAGACGTAAACGCCGCTGGCACCAGGCCACCGGACTGGCCGCCCAGGTTTGCAAGGCCATACGACAAGCCAATATTGAACACGATCATACCGAGTAGGCACAACACCAAGCCGTAATGCACGATACCGGCGTTCGAAATTTTGTCTTTCAGGACATAAGTCATGATCGCCATCAAGAACAGCACCAGCGGCACGATGGCCCGGAACCCGGCAACAATTTCGGCGAAGGGCGTTATGTCGTACCACGACGGGCCACCGATATCGCCTGTTGCCGCCTTGGCAGCGGCGATGATGGTTTCTGGCTCTATGACCGATGCGACATAAAGCGAAAGCGACATAACGGCAATAATCGGGAATAACGAAGCCAGCGTCACGATGCCAAAGCCGGAAAGTGATGTCGTGCCTTTGCCCGCTGCCGCCGTGATGCCAATACCCAAGGCCAGAACCAGCGGCACGGTTACGGGGCCGGTGGTCACCGCACCGGAATCCCAAGCCAGGGCCAGCACCTTGCTCAGTTCCGGATCTCCCATGATGAGCACGGTCAACGCCAATGTCGGCACCAGCGTCATATAGATCAGCGGTTTCAGGCTCCAGCCGTAAAGAAAACGCAGCGTGCCAACCACGGCGGCCAACCCGACGCCGATGCCTACGCAAAGAATCAGTGTGCCCGTCCGGTTATTGAGCAACTCGTACAAATACGGCGCGCGCTCGACGTTGACGATAGCGCCCACCGCCTGCAACGCACCGATGGCGGGCTCTGCAAGGGTTACGCTGATGCCCAGCAGAAAAGCAATAAACAGGACAAATTTTAATGATGATTTTTTCGGCAGTTTGTTGCCAATGCTTTCGGCAAACGGCATCAGGCCCAGCTTCAGCCCTTCCATGAACAACATCAGGCCAATGATGACGGCGATCAGGCCGCCGGTCAGCATCCCGGAATCGGTTATGTCCTGGCGCAGGATCACAATTTGAAACAGCACCAGATAGGCCGCCAGCGGCACCACCGCCTTGAGCTGGTCGCCCAAACGCATGCCGACATAGGGCGTCAGCAGGCGGTAGACATCTATCGGGCGAGGTTTGAGCGGTGGCGGCACATGGGGTATTTCGCGACCCTCGGCATCAAATTCCACTTTGGGCACAAGGTTTTCATAGCTTACAAACCGCTGGTTGATGGTGACTTCGCGAACAAAGTCGCCGTAACGAAAAGCGCGCGCCATTACTTATTCCCCACCCCGGAATCGCCGAAAACCATTTAGTATCGAGCCTTTATTATTGCGCGAATACAATGAAATATATAGAAAAATCTGAAAAAGCAGCCTTGCTCAGAACGCCAGCTGATAGCTGCCAATGACACTTTTTTCCATGCTGGCAGACCTGACGTGTCCGGGCTCTCTTGAAACCACCCCTTCCAGCGAGGCCGTACCGCCGAAAGAAAGCGGGAAATTATACCGCGCGCTCAGGTCGATCTGGCGGCCAGTGGGTGAAAATGAAACGTTTTCTTCTGCAAATTGCAGCAAGCCGTCCAGGGAAATCCGTTGCGGAATGGAAATAGTAGCCCGGCCACTTTCAACACGATGGGGCTGCGCAATGCTGAGTGAAAAGCTATCCATATTGTCAAGAACGCCATTGGTAGAAAGCGTTCCCCCGAAACTGGAAGTAAGGATCGGTTCCGTGAACTTTATAAGAGACGTATCACCAGCCGAGACATCGGTTGCCCCCACGGCCCCCAAAAGCCCCAGGTGCCAGCTTTCGTTCAGTCGCGACGAATAAGAGGTTCCGTAAAATACCGTTGGCGCCGAGGGCGCTTCACCGAAGGCGCCGTCGGTTGATGTGCCGATGAACGCGCCGTTTTCAAGGCTTACGCCCATAAACGCCGCCAGCGTTGCGCCTTCATGTTGCCATTTCAGGGCGCTGGCCATTCCGCTGACCCCTGCCCCGGATTTATCATCATCACCCACGAACGCGGCTGACGACCAGCTGAGGCGGTTCGTCAGGGTCAGATTGTTGCCCACGCTATAGCCTGAGCGCGCGGCGGCAACAAACGGAACGCTATATCCAATTTCATTGTTGCTGATTTTTGTTTCCATTTGCCCGCCGCCCTCAGTGAGGCCCAGGGCATGTTCGAGAGGATAGTTCTGGCCCATGAAGATTTGCCGGCCTTCGCCTGCGCCAAAAGACAACAGGGCGGGTATGCCTTCGCCATCCTTCGGTTCAACATCTAGGGTTATAAAGCTAAGGGCGGGTGAAGCCAGCACCGGGTTTAACCGCACCGGGCTCAAATGATTGGCGAGGCGTTGTTCGGTGTTGTCCGATAAGGGCTGGGCGCTAACAAGCTTGCCAAAGTCAAAGGCGAAGCCGCCATACAGGGCGTCATGAAAATAGGCCGTCTTGCCGTCCAGTGCGCGGGCAATGGAATCCCCGAACGCGGCGCCCGGTGTCATCCGGGTGATGGCAATGGGCACCGCCGTGGCCGTTTTATAGCCGCCACCGCCACCACCGCCGCCACTGCTGACATCGACCAGGATGGACCTGGACATTTTCGAGGTCGTAATGGGCTGCAAGGCGGCGTACAAGTCGGGAATACCGTGACCGTAATTGCTGTTGTAACCGTGAGTTATACCGTTGGCAAACGTGGTGGTGCCGCTGGCGGTAAAAAAGGAATTATCCGCCGAGGCGAGAAGCCGGTCCACCAGTTGTGCCGGCGTGTGGGTGGGGAAGGCTTCCGACAACAGGGCCACCAAGCCGGAAACCTGCGGCGCGGCAAACGACGTTCCGGAACCGGTCAGGTAAGCATAAGTCGTCCCGCCGTTCAGGCTGGTGACATTCCAGCCGTCGGCGACCACGCAATAAGCCGCCGTTTGCGCACACGGTGCTGATTTACGCGTCACGCTGCCGCCCGTTACCGTGGCGCCCGATGTCTCAATGTTGCCAACCGTAATCCACGCTTCGGCTAGCGTGGCATCAAGATAGGGCAGTGCCGCGGTCGTGTCGGCATGGGTTAGGGCGCTGGTATTGGAAAGGGCAAAAACAATAACGCCGTTAACTTGAAAATTATTCAACGCCGTTATGTATGCGTTCCAGTTGGCGGCCGTCCACCCTGGATCTCCGGCCGTCAAGCCAACATCTTTCGTGCCGTCGACATCCTGATCCTGCGTTTGGTAAAACACCAATGCCTCGGCCAGGGTTTTGGTGTTGTTCGTCATGTAGGTTCTGACGGTATCGGGGTTGAGGTCATCGTCAAAACCCCATGAATTATTCTGCACAATGGCCCCCTTGATGCGTGCATCATCGGTGGACAAGGCCCACTGCGCCGGGCTGTAAATGTTGCTGGTATCCGCCAGGTGCAGACTGGCGTTGTAGGCAACGCCCATGATGCCGTAATCCCATAGCGGCGTGGCGCCACCGCTATAATCGCCTGCCGAATTATCATCCACGAAGGTGGCGCTGTTGGAATTGTACCTACCGGCGGCAAAACCGCTAACGCTGGCGCCATGATAATACGGGAAAGCACCGCTGCCTTCGTTCAGGGTGCCGAAGGTTGTGATCACCTTGCCCGCCATATCAATATGGGTTGCGGCGCTGTAAAAGTGGCTATCATGAATAGCGATGGTTTTTCCGCTGCCGCTCAGCCCATGGCCATAGGCATCATCCACACCCAGCAGGGTGTAGGGGTTAATGGTGCTGGCACTGCCGTACTGAGCAACGTTCTTGTATTCCTGGCGTGCTGCAAACGTCGCTGCGGTGGTGGCGTTATAGGTCAACCCGGCGCCACTATCGAGAAAGGTGTTGCTTGCGGCGGCTGCAGCGCCGTTAACATCTTCATTGGTACCGCCGCGCCCACTTCCCGCGGCCAGGGCGGCGCCGGTAAGCCCGGCGGCAACCAGACCGCCAATAACAATTTGGCCTGATGTGCCCGCAACAACCGATGCGGCACCAACCGAACCGGACGTACCGGCTGCGCCAGCCACCGGCAGGGCAATACGGGTTTGGGCCTTAGGCAATAAAAACGAGACTTCCGAGCTCGTTTGTATCCTTGGTGCCAATGGCAAAAGCGGCGGCGGCATCAAGGTGTTGTACATGGTTGCAAGCGCATGCGGTGCCTGCGAAGCCATTCTTGTTCTCTGGGCCAGGGTTATGATATCGCGTAATTCCCGGTCAACATGGAAAGCGTGTTGCGGATTGTCTTGAATGTAGCGCCCAATGCTTTCGCTATATTCCGTGCCCATCCCCGGATGGGTGCCCATAACGCTGCGCTGATTAACCAGCGCTTTGATTGCCTGCAGGTCCGTGGGTGTAATTTCCGCCTTAAGCCCTTCGATGAACCCCGGCGGCAGCGTCCGGCCCTGTTGGCGGGCAAGCCTGAGAACGGCGGCTTTATATTGCGCGAGGTTCTGGGTAAGTGGAACTTGCGACTGGATATGCTGTTGCGTAAACGGGGATGAAAACGCGCTACCGTCAACCGACTGCGCAAACGCACCATTGGCTATTAATGCCAGCGCCGAGGCTGTTGTCAGAAGCCTGTTTTTCAAAGTGCGCACCCTTTACGAATCACAGCGGCAGAGCGCTGCCTTAAACTTAATCTGTCTTTATTAGCTATCCTTGCGCGGTGTTTCAGGCAGACGAACAAAATCCACCCCTTCTTCTTCCAGCGCTTCGGCTTCTTCATCGTTGGTGTTGCCGTATATGCCGCGCTCGTTTGCATCGCCATAATGAATACGGCGCGCCTCATCGGCAAAATCTTCACCGACGTCATCAAAGTTTTCTTCAACATAACGGCGAACATCAACCGCAGCGTCAAGAATCTGGCGCGCAACTTCCATGGCGCGGGCTTCGGGCGTGAGGTTTTCGCCCTTTGTGTTCGAACCCAGCCGCGGCGCCATCGGCGCCTTGATGATGCGCTTTGACGCACAATAAGGGCATTCAATGTCACCCGAACTTGCCTGCGCATCAAAAGACACACTGTCGCGGAACCAGCCCTCGAAAGTATGTTCATCGACACATTGCAGTTGGTAAAGAATCATTGGTTCGCTTGCTCTTGTTAGACTTTTGGGCCCGCAATTTGGTTTTCCGTGACGCAAGGGCCTGTATGCTAAATAATAGCATAGCAGTTACCGCTACGATTGACGATTTTGAACGTAAAGGCGTTAATAAATGGCCAATATCCCCCCAGAAACAGTGCCTGAAAGTGGCTTAAAAACAGATCCCCGCCCCCGCCATCACCGCATCAGCCGTCCATCAGACTGGGTGGTGCGTTGGGCCGGGTTGGTGCGCGAACAAGGCCGGGTGCTGGATATTGCCGCCGGCGCAGGACGCAACGCACGGGTTTTTCTCGACCGCGGCCATCCGGTCACCATGGTCGACCGCGATATCTCGGCGTTGGATGATTTTGCGGCAACCGGCGACGCCGAGGTCGTCACCGCCGACCTGGAAGACGGCTCGCCGTGGCCTTTTTCCGGGCAGACCTTCGCCTGCGTGCTGGTCAACAATTACCTGCACCGGCCGTTGTTGCCCGCCCTGCTGCAAAGTCTGGAGCCCGGCGGCGTGTTGATTTATGAAACGTTTGCCCGCGGTAACGAAGCCTTCACCCGACCGCGCAACCCGGACCATCTACTCAAGAGCGGCGAATTAATCAACGTTGTTGAAGGAAAATTACAAATCGTTGCCTTTGAGCACGGTCTTGATGAGGGCGCCGCCTGTCCCGGTGTTATCCAGCGCATTTGCGCCGTTAACGACCTTGGTAAAAGCGAGCGTGAGGATAAAGAGCCCGCGGCGCACAAAATCCATTAACTGAAATTTTTATCGTGTTGCAGCGATGGTATGCGCGACCTGGCCTCCACTACCCTGGCCGGGTCGATGTCGGCAATGATAAAACCGGGCTCCTCGGCCCCATCGGCCAACACCGCGCCCCATGGATCAATAATCAATGAATGACCATAGGTCTGGCGTCCGCCGAAGTGTTCGCCCGTTTGCGCCGGGGCAAAAACGTAGGCGCCGTTTTCAATGGCGCGCGCGCCGAGCAACGTGTGCCAGTGGGCGCGCCCGGTGGTGCGGGTAAACGCCGCCGGCACCGCAAGGTATTCGGCACCCGCCTTGGCCAGCGCCCGGTATAAATGAGGAAAGCGCACATCGTAACACGTGCTCAACCCCAACGTTCCCCACGGCAGGTCAACCGTGACGGCGGCCTCGCCGGGGGCAAAGGTTGCGCTTTCGCGGTAACTTTCCGCAGGCCCAAGATCGACGTCAAACATATGGATTTTGTCGTAACGCGCCGCCACTTCGCCGGTGGGTAAAAAAACATAAGACCGGTTGAGCAAGCGCTTACCGGCACCTTTGGCCTTGATAGACAGCGAGCCGCCGTGCAACCAGATGCCCAACTCGCTGGCCAGCGCCGCAAAGACGGGAATGGCCGGGTGCTCGGCTTCCGTTTTGGCGTGGGCGTGCGCGTTGTCCTCGCCGAACGTCATCATGGAAACGTTCTCCGGCATCAACACCAGTTCCGCGCCCGCGTTGGCGGCATCGCGCACCAGGTTTGAGGCAGCGGCAATATTGGCCGCCATGTCGTCAGACGCGTTCACCTGCACGCAAGCGGCTTTGAAAGGTTTGGTTATATCGGCCATCCGGGTTTCCCGAAAAAAAGGTGGGGTAACCCTAGATCAGCCTATGCCCAGCAATGCGTCAAGCTCGCCATCGAAGTCGAGCTCCATCAGGTCATCGGAACCGCCGATGGGCTTGTCGTTGATGATGATCTGCGGAACCGAGGTCTTGCCGGTACGGCTGATCATTTCCTTGCGCATGGCCGGCTTGATCAGCACGTTGTATTCCTTGTACTTGACCCCCTTCTTGTCCAACAGGCGCTTGGCGCGGTGGCAGTATCCGCAGGTGGGGGAATAATAAACTTCGACTTTGGCGGCTTTTGACAAGGGCTTGGTTCCTCGGTTTGAATATCACTTAAATCTAATATAGGGCGCTCCGGCCCCATGTGCAATGCGCCCACCGCCATTCATTGCCTTTACGGGCTGGAACGCACCACACGCGCCAATGTCAATATATCCACCCGTCTGGCGCCGGCGGCCAAAAGTGCGCGGGTGCAGGCGCGCGCGGTGGCACCGGTGGTGAACACATCGTCCACCAGCAGCACCGCTTTTCCTTCAACTTTACGGACCTGGGCACTCGGCACCCGAAAAGCGCCGCGCACATTGCGTTCACGCGCCCGGAAACCCAAATGGCCCTGAACCGGGGTGCGCCGGGTGCGCACCAGCACCTCGGGGGCAAAGCTCACCCCGGTGCGTTTCGCCAGTGGCCGGGCCAGTTCCGCGGCCTGATTGAAACGCCGTGATAACAGGCGCGACCAGTGTAGTGCCACCGGCACCACCAGGTCGCAATCGGCCAGCAACTCAGTGCCCGCATCGGCCAGCCAGCGCGCAAAAAGCGGCGCCCAGTCGGTACGGTCGGCGCGCTTGAACCCCAGTACCAGATCGCGCGAAGCATCGTCATAGACCAGTGCCGCACGCGCCCGTTGAAAGGGCGGGCGTTCGCGCACGCACGCCCCACACAACATGGTTTCATACATCGCCGTTTCAAACGGGTGACCACAATGGTCGCAATGGGGCCGGGATAAAAAGTTGAGCGCTGACCAGCAGTCGGCACAAAGCCCGCCGCCCGTATCAATACCCGGGGCAACCGGCACCTGACACGCCGGGCAGGTCGGCGGCAACAACAGGTTCAGCGCGCCCGCCGCCAACCTGCGAACGGGGTGCGGCGAGGCTGTCGTTTCCGGGGTCATTTCCGGGCGCTTACCAAGGCGCTTGGGCTCTGTTATTGTTTTCATCGCTTAACCTGCCGTCATTTAACCGCGACCACCTTATCAAGCGGGCGGGGCTGTGTCATACAAGAAGCCATGAACGCACAACCCACTATGCATATTTTCGACCGCACCGTGCTTACCCGCCACCGCGACCGCGCGGCAAACAGCGGCGAGTCTTTCCTGTTTGACGAAAGCGCCGAGCGGCTGTGTGACCGGCTCGATGACATCAAACGCACCTTTCCCACTGCGCTCGACCTCGGCTGCCGCAGTGGCCATGTAGCCGAACGCCTTCGCGGGCGCGGCGGTGTGCAAACCGTGGTTCAGGCCGAGCTTTCCCAGACCATGGCACAACTGGCCGGAAAAAACGGCCATGCCACCGTGGTGGCCGACGAAGAAGCCCTGCCCTTTGCCCCCGGTTCGTTTGATCTGGTGCTTTCAAACCTGGCGCTGCATTGGGTCAACGACCTTCCGGGCGCCCTGATACAAACCCGCAAGACCCTGAAACCCGATGGCCTGTTGCTGGCCTCGCTGCTGGGCGAACGCACCCTGAACGAGTTGCGCGAAAGCCTGATGGCCGCCGAAATGGAAATTGAAGGCGGCATCAGCCCGCGCGTTTCGCCGTTCGCCACGGTGCAGGACCTGGGCGCGCTGCTGGGCCGCGCCGGGTTCACGTTGCCGGTGGTGGATGTGGATACCATCACCGTTTCGTACGCCGAGCCGATGAAGTTGCTGCACGACCTGCGCGCCATGGGCGAAACCGGTGCCGTGGTCGGGCGGCGCAAGGCGTTTACCCGGCGCGATACCCTGTTGCGGGCCATGGAAATCTATACGGAAAAATTCACCGATGCGGATGGTCGCGTGCCCGCCACCTTTGACATCCTGACCATGACCGCGTGGTCGCCCGGCCCCGGCCAGCCGGAAGCGTTGAAGCCGGGATCAGCCCGGGTCAATTTAATAGACGCCCTTGCGGACGACGCGGGCGATGACTAAGTTGCCGTCAACATGAAATTTCAAACTCCCCTCATCCGCGGCAAGCTTATCAAGCGTTACAAGCGCTTTCTTGCCGATGTGGAATTAAAGGACGGAACCGTGGTGGTCGCCCACTGCGCCAATTCCGGTTCCATGGCGTCGGTCGACGACAAAGGGGCGGCCGTGTGGCTGACGCCCAATGACGACCCCAAACGCAAACTGAGATACACATGGGAGATGGTCAAAATCGGCAAGGCCATGGTCGGCATCAACACCCAGCACCCCAACCGCATTGTCGCCGAAGCCATTGAAGCGGGCGAAATTGCCGAACTGAAAGGCTACACGTCGCTGCGCCGTGAAGTGAAGTACGGCAAGAACTCGCGCATTGATATCCTGCTGGAAGGCGAAGGCAAGCCGCCGTGCTATGTGGAGGTCAAGAACGTCACCATGAAGCGTGATCGCGCACCCGAAGCGCCAGCCGAATTTCCAGACGCCGTAACCGCACGCGGCGCCAAGCATCTGGACGAACTGGCCAACCAGGTCAAGGCAGGCTCTCGCGCCGTGATGTTTTACCTGGTGCAGCGCGACGACGCGAATGCCTTCACCATCGCCGCCGATATCGACCCCCATTACGGCGAGCGCCTGGCGGTGGCGCGGGCCGCCGGCGTCGAAGTGCTGGGGTATGGCTGCGCCCTTACCCCTAAGAAAATCACCATTTCCGGGCCGGTCAAGGCGCTGGTGTAAAGCGGGCTGGTCTTGCGGGGGTCGGCTGCTTATATTCCCCTTAAGGAACATTAACGATCACCCATTAAGGTTAAGACCATGCACCAGACCAAGGCCATCACCATCCACAAGCCCGAGGACTTTGTGTCCATGCGCGCTAGCGGCAAACTGGCGGCTGAAACGCTGGATTTTATCACACCGCACGTGGTTCCCGGCGTCAGCACCGATGCACTGGACAAGCTGTGCCATGATTTCATCATGGATCACGGGGCCACGCCTTCGCCGTTGAATTATCGCGGCTATCCGAAGTCCATCTGCACATCGGTCAACCATGTGGTCTGTCACGGCATTCCGTCTGACAAAATTTTACAAGACGGCGACATCATAAACATCGACATCACCGTCACGCTGGATGGCTGGTTTGGCGATACGTCACGCATGTTTTTTGTCGGCGCGGCGAACATAAAGGCCAAACGGCTGGTTGAAGTTACCTTCAACGCCATGTGGGAAGGCATCAATGTTGTGCGCCCCGGCGCCACGGTTGGCGACATCGGCCACGCCATCCAGACCTACGCGGAAAAAGAACGTTGCTCGGTGGTGCGCGATTTTTGCGGCCATGGCCTTGGCCGTGTGTTTCACGATGCACCCAATGTCATGCACGCCGGCAACCCCGGCGAAGGCCCTGAGCTGAAGGAAGGCATGTTTTTCACCATCGAGCCGATGATTAACCTCGGCAAACTTGATGTGAAAATCCTGCCCGATGGCTGGACGGCGGTAACCAAGGACCGTTCCCTTTCGGCACAGTTCGAACACTCCCTCGGCGTGACCAAGGACGGCTTCGAGGTCTTTACCCTTTCGCCCACGGGGCTGGAAAAACCGCCCTATAGCGTTTAATCAAATTTTCCGGGGGGAGCATGACTGAGAAGCCACACTATGCGGGCCACCGCGAACGGCTTCGCGAACGCTTCCTCAAGGGCGCGAGCGACCTTCCCGATTATGAATTGCTGGAACTGTACCTGTGCGCGGCACTGCCACGGCGCGACGTCAAACCCATCGCCAAGACCTTGCTAAAAACATTCGGCTCTCTGGGCGGGGTGTTGAACGCCGATGTCGCCGCCATGACAAAAGTTGATGGCATCAGCGCCGCCAGCGCCGCCAGTTTGAAGGTTGCCCACGAAATGGCGGTTCGCCTGTTAGCCGAGGAAGTCCACGACAAACCGGTGCTCGGTAACTCGCAAAGCCTGACCGATTATTGCCGCGTTGCCATGGGCCACGGCAAGAAGGAGCAATTCCGCATTCTTTACCTCAACCGCAAGAACATGCTGATCGCCGATGAGGTGCAACAGGAAGGCACCATCGACCACACGCCCGTTTACCCGCGCGAGGTTATCAAGCGCGCGCTCGACCTTGGCGCCACGGCGTTGATTTTGGTGCACAACCACCCGTCCGGCGACACCCAGCCCAGCGCCGCCGACATTGAAATGACCCGCGAGGTCGAAGACGCGGCGCTCAAGTTGGGCATACAACTGCACGACCACATCATCGTTTCCAAAAACGGCCACACGTCTTTCAAGACCCTCGGCTTGTTGTAGGCCGCCCCGCCGTGCTGCGCGTAACCCCCATCGACATTGCGCTTCTGGTGCTGCAAGGCGCCATTTGGGGCTCGGCCTTTCAGGCCGCCAAAATTGCCGTTGATACCATCGCGCCGATGAGCGTCGCGGCCAGCCGGTTGGCGTTGGGTGCGGCGGTGTTGATGATATTTGCGGTGTTGCGCGGCCGCCGGGTACCACGCGATGGACGCACGCTAAAGCTATTGGCGCTAACCGGTCTGTTTAATTGCGCCTTGCCGTTTTTCCTCATCAGTTGGGGAGTCGTCCACATCGACAGCACGCTGGCCGTGATTTTCATGGCGGCGGGGCCGTTGCTGGTGCTGTTATTGGCGCATTTCACCTCCGACGACGAACGCCTGACGCCGTTTCGCGTGCTCGGTTTTATCATGGGTTTTGTTGGTGTGCTGGTGGTCTTTGGCCTTGGTGCGTTGAGCGCAGTCGGTGATCAGCTGTGGGCCCAGCTGGCGGTGCTGGCGGCGGCGATGAGCTATGCCGTTTCCGGCGCCATTGCCAGGCGCATCAAGGATGTTCCCGGCGATATGACCACCGCTATGGTTTTGCTGTTCGGTGCCGCCATAACAATACCGCTGAGCCTGATCTTCGATAGTCCATGGAACATAACGGCATCAACGCCCAGCCTGTTGGCCATTTTATATTTAGGGTTAATGCCGACGGCGCTGGCGTTTCTCATTCGCTTTATCCTGATTCCGCGCACCGGCTATACCTTTGCCTCAATGGTTAGCTATCTGGTGCCAGTGTTCGGTGTTATCTGGGGCGCCCTGTTGTTGGGCGAGGCCATTACCAATGAAATGTTTGTCGCCCTTGGGCTGATTCTCGGCGGCATTATGGTTTCACGCATTGATAAACAACATCTGGCATGGGCCAGAAAGCGCCTTGGTGGACAATCGCCCGAACCCTAAGACGGCACCCGCTTGACCTGAGCCCGCCAAGGCTCCACAAATCATGGCCATGACAAGTGCCCCAGCCCTTTCTCCAATCATAATGCTGCGCGTTTTCGCGCCGTTCGCGCTGGGCTATTTCCTGTCGTACATCTACCGCGTAGTTAATGCCGTCATCGCGCCAGACCTGGTGGCCGAACTGGGCCTCAGCGCCAGCACGCTTGGCCTTTTAACCAGCGCTTATTTCCTGACCTTCGCCGCCTTCCAGTTGCCGCTGGGCATTTTACTAGACCACTATGGGCCGAGGCGTGTTGAGGCCGCATTGCTTGTGTTTGCGAGCTTGGGCGCAGCCCTGTTTGCCATCGCCGAGACCACGCCGGCGCTGATTGCGGCGCGCGCGCTCATCGGTTTTGGCGTCTCAGCGTGTTTGATGGCGTCGTTCAAGGCCTATGTGATGTGGTTTCCAAAAGAGAAACTGCCGCTGGTCAATGGCTTCCAGATGGCAGCCGGTGGCCTTGGCGCGCTGATGGCGACGGCACCGGTGGAAGCGTTGCTCGGTTTCACCGACTGGCGCGGCGTGTTCTGGTTACTGGCGCTGGCAACGGCGGTTTCCAGTGCGGCGATTTATTTTGTGGTTCCCGATGGCCGCCATCGCCACGGCGACGCTACGTTTGGTGATGCCGTTCGCGGCGTGGGCGATGTGTTCAAAAGCCCCCTGTTCTGGCGCGTGGCACCACTGGCGGTATTATCGCAGGCCGTCTTCCTGTCGTTACAAAGCCTGTGGTCGGGTCCGTGGTTGCGCGACGTGGCGGGGCTGGGTCGGGCCGAGGTGGCAGGCTCACTGATGTGGATTGCGGTTGCCATGATCACCGGGTTTTTATTCTGGGGGGCAATCGCCGAGCGCCTGCACAAGCTTTACGGTATCCGCCCCATGAACGTGGCCGTTTTTGGCATGACGGCATTCATCGTCGTGCAAATTGTGTTGGCATGGCAGGTTGTGGCCGTGGCGGTTCCGGCGTGGGTGTTGTTCGGGTTTTTCGGCACCGTTGGTATTTTGCCATACGCCGCCCTGTCGCAGGCCTTTCCACCGCACCTGGCGGGGCGCGTCAACACGGGGCTGAACCTGTTGGTTTTTGTGCTGGCGTTTGTCGGCCAGTGGCTGGTCGGCTGGATTATCGACCGCTGGCCCACCGCCGCAGACGGCGGCTATGCGCCTGAGGGCTACCGCTGGGCCTTTGCCCTGATGGTGGCGCTCGAACTGGTGGCGCTGGCATGGTATGCGCTTTGGCGCCGGGATACGGTTTAACCCGCTGTTGGGCGTTGGGGCGGGGGCGTAACTTGTGTATATTGGCCCGGTGGGCTATCGCCTGACCTGACATTCACCGGAGAGCTTTTTTATGATTCCGCGTTATTCACGTCCCGAAATGGTCGCCATTTGGGAAGCCGCCAACAAGTTCCGTATCTGGTTCGAGATAGAGGCCCATGCCTGCGACGCCCTGGCCGACCTCGGCACCATTCCCAAGGATGCCGCCAAGGCGGTGTGGAAAAAGGGCGACAAGCCCTATACCGAGGCGCGTATCGCGCGCATTGATGATATTGAGCGCGAAACCCACCACGACGTCATTGCCTTCCTGACCGAGCTTTCCGAAAACGTCGGCGATGAAGCGCGCTTTGTGCATCAGGGCATGACGTCATCGGACGTGTTAGACACCTGCCTTGCGGTGCAGATGAAACAGGCCGCCGAGCTTTTGCTGGCTGATATTGACGCCCTTATGGCCGCCCTGAAGAAACGCGCCCTTGAGCTTAAAATGGTGCCGACCATTGGCCGCAGCCACGGCATTCACGCCGAACCAACAACCTTTGGCTTGAAGCTGGCGCGCTTTTACGCCGAGTTCGCCCGCAACCGCAAACGCCTTGAGGCCGCCCAGGCCGAGATTTCCACCTGCGCTATTTCCGGCGCTGTCGGCACGTTTGCCAACATCGATCCCAAGGTCGAGGAATACGTGGCCGAAAAACTGGGCCTGACGCCGGAGCCGGTCTCCACACAGGTTATTCCGCGCGACCGCCATGCGCAGTTCTTTGCCACGCTCGGCGTCATTGCATCATCCATGGAAAACGTCGCCACCGAAATCCGCCACCTGCAACGCACCGAGGTGCGCGAGGCACAGGAGTATTTCGCCCCCGGCCAGAAGGGCAGCTCGGCGATGCCGCACAAGCGCAACCCGATTTTGACCGAAAACCTGACCGGCATGGCGCGCATTGTTCGCATGGGGGTTATACCGGCGCTGGAAAACGTGGCGCTGTGGCACGAGCGTGATATTTCACATTCTTCGGTCGAGCGCATGATTGGCCCCGACACCACCATCACACTGGACTTTGCCTTAAACCGCCTGACCGGTGTCATTGAAAAGCTGGTGGTTTATCCTGAAAACATGATGAACCAGATCAACAACTTCGGCGGCATCCACGATGCCCAGCGCGTGCTGTTGTTCCTGACGCAAAATGATGTTTCACGCGAGGACGCTTATAAAATTGTCCAGCAAAGTGCCATGCGGGTATGGAAAAGTTTTGGTATCGACCCCGACAACCCCGACAAGGCGCCCAAGCTTGACGCCGTGGAAAAGGAAGCCGCCAAGCACGACAACCGCTTGTTCTTTTTCCTGTCGCACGATGAGGATCTGAAAAAGGCGCTGGATGTTAAAAAGCTGAAGGCGCTGCTTGATGAAGATTCCATCAGCTACCACACCAAGCGCGTCGACGATATTTTCAAGCGTGTGTTCGGCTAGGCCAAACAAAAACCTCAGCCGCCAACCGGGCCACGGTCTTAACTTAAGGCTTCCGGGTATTCGCCCTTGAGTTGCTCAATAGCGGCAGACATCTGGCGGTCCAGTTCGTCGCGCAAATCTGATTCGCTGATACTGACCTTGCGTTCTTTGAAATCTGCCATAACCTTGCGCAGCACGTCTTCAACGCCGGGCTCTTCCAGATCGGCCATGACCACGGTCTTGGCGTAGGCATCGGCATCGGCGCCTTCTATGCCCATTTTTTCCGCCGCCCACAAACCGAGCAGCTTGTTGCGCCGGGCCTCGGTCTTGAATTTGAGCTCGTCGTCCATCTTTTGCTTGGCTTCGAAGCTTTTTTCACGTTCGCTGAAGGTGTCGGACATGGGCTGTGTTGTTCCTTGAATGGTGACGGGAAGGCTCTGCCTGAAATATAGCGCAGCAATATTAAAAGGAAAGCAGCCCCGCCATGTGCACCGTCGTTATCCTTCGCCGCCCCGGCCACCCGTGGCCCCTGATTATCGGCGCCAACCGCGACGAAATGGCCACCCGGCCATGGAAGCCCCCGGCACGCCACTGGCCGGACCGCCCCGATGTAACGGCCGGACTGGACATTGAGGCCGGCGGCAGCTGGCTGGGGCTCAACGATTATGGCGTTATGGCCGCCGCACTGAACCGCCCTGGCACCCTGGGCCCGGCGGCGGGCAAGCGCAGCCGCGGCGAGCTGGTGCTGGAAGCACTGGACCACGCCGAGGCCGAGGTGGTGGCGGAAGCCCTGGGCGCGCTAAACCCCGATGCCTACCGGCCCTTTAACCTGGTGGTGGCCGACCCACGCCAGGCTTTTTGGCTGGCGCACCGCGAAACCGGGAAAATAGAGGTGACGGCCATTCCAGAGGGCCTTTCCATGCTGACGGCCCATGACCTTAACGACCCCGCTTCGGGGCGCATTCGCCATTACCGGCCCCTGTTCGAGGCAGTGGACCCACCCATGCCCGATGAGGACGACTGGGGGCCGTGGCAGACCTTGCTGGCTTCGAGCGAAACCGGAACCGACGAACAACCCCAAAACGCCATGTGCTTCCAGCTTGAAGGCGGCTTTGGCACCCGGTCTTCGTCATTGCTGGCCCTGCCCGCAGCGGGCAGCACGCCGCCGGGCAAGCCACGTTGGTGGTTCAACCCCAGCGCGGCGGATGCAAAAGGGTGGCACGCGGTGATGTGAGCGGTTTTATCAAAACCCGAAATACTTGCTTATGGTTGGCGTTGCAGGGATATTGAGAATCATCATCATTTAAGTAACAGTTGAGAGACAGCCATGCTGGGTGCCAAACCTAAAGAAACAGCCAAAATCCGTTCGGCCCTGATTGCCGAGGACGACCCGACCAGCCGCAAGCTGATTGAGATGACCCTCGCCAAACTGGGGTTCAAGAACGTGGTTTCGGTCGAAGACGGCATGGAAGCCTGGAAAGCGATAGAGGCGGCAGCAGACCCCTTTTCCATCATTATCGCCGACTGGAACATGCCGTTTGCAACAGGCATAGAGTTGCTTCAGCAAGTTCGCGAAAACGGTATCCAGACCCCATTTGTAATTATCACCGGCAAAAACTCCGTCGAGGCTGCGGTCGAGGCCAAGGAAACGGGCGTCACCGCATTTTTGGCCAAGCCTTATACGGTGGACCAATTGTCGCGGCGGATTAAAGAAGTGCTGTTGGGTTAAGCCGATGTCGCTCAGGAACTGAGCGCGTCAATCACCAGTGTTATCAGCGCCCGCTTGGTAAACGGTTTTTCCAGAAACAAGGAATTGTTGCGAAGACCTTCAGGCAAGGTATCGTCCTGTCCGGGGAAGCCCGACATAAACACCGCTTTCATGTTGGGTGATTGCTCCTTCATGCGCGATATCATTTCCGGGCCGCTCATTTCCGGCATGACAATATCGCTTAACACCATGGATATTTTTCCGCCTTCGCGTTCCCAGACTTCCAGACCTTCCTTGCCGTCTTTCGCGGTAAATACCTTTGCCCCGACCTCGGTCAGGATATTTTCCGTCAGTTTGCGCACGACCTCTTCATCGTCGACCACAAGAATGCTGTGGGCGCTGCCTTCAATTTTGATTTTCTTGCCATCGTCGCTTGTTTCAACGGTCAATTCCTTATCGGTAATCGGAAAATACAGGTGAAAGGTAGTGCCCTTCCCCAGCGTGCTATCAACGTCGATAAAACCTTTCGACTGCTCCATGAAACCATAAACCATGGAAAGCCCAAGCCCCGTTCCCTTGCCTTGCGGCTTGGTGGTAAAAAACGGTTCAAACAATTGGGCGCGGGTGCTGGCGTCCATGCCGGTGCCGTTATCGGTAACGCACATGCAAACGTAATTGATGTCGGCAAAGCCCTTGCCCTGCTTTTGCTTAAGCGCCGCTATTTTATAAACATCTGGGTTCGTGGCATTGACGGTAATGCGCCCACCATCGGGCATAACGTCGCGCGCGTTGATGACCAGGTTGGTTAGCGCCTGGCTGAATTGGCCGGGGTCAATTTCTACCCTTGCATCACCCCTTTCCATTGCAAAAGATATTTCAACGTTCTTGCCAATCAGGGTTTGCAGGAAGTTGGCCGATTCCATGACCATGTCCTGCAGGTTGATGACGGATAATTTGGCCACTTTTTTGCGGCTGAAGGTCAACAGTTCCTGGGTCAGGGCCGCGGCGCGGTCAGCTGCCGCCGAAATTTCCTTCAGGCTCATGGCAACAATTTCCGGGTTGTCGATATCATCCTGCGCCATGGAGGCAAAACCGGTGATGCCCACCAGCATATTGTTAAACTCATGCGCCACACCGCCGGCCAGATTGCCGAGGGCATCCATTTTCTGGGCTTGTCGTAACTGATCGCCGAGGCGGCGACGTTCGGTAATATCGGTGGCCGTTCCGCGATAACCGACGAAATTGCCGTCATTATCTAAAGTGGGATTGCCGCTAACGCTAAGATACATGACCTTGCCGTTGGGCATGGTGCCTTCATAGCGGAAGTCTCTGAACGGCCTGTGGTTTTCCAAATTTTCAATGTGCGCCAGCATTTCCGGGTCAGTCGTCTCACCCATCATATCGCGCCGCGATTTGCCGAGCATTTCGTCGGCGGAAAGGCCAAAGCGTTCGTAAAAGCCTTCTGAAAAATAGGTATAACGCAGGTCCCGGTCCATTTCCCACAACCAGTCCGAAGCCGATTCAGCAAACCCCCTGAAGCGTTCGCGGCTTTCACGCAGCGCCTCGCTGGTTTTAACACGCTCGGTAATATCGCGAATGGCACCAACAAATATAACCTCACCGTGCTGCACCAGTTCACTAACCGAAAGCTCAATGGGAAACGCCGTGCCGTTCTTATTTTGCGCAATCAGTGTGCGCGTGTAGCCGACCGCTTCGGTGGAAGGGCCGGATTTTGCGTAACTGGAAAGGTAGTTATCATGCCTGGCCTGATGATCGCCCGCCACCAGTATGGAGATGTTCTGGCCGACCGCTTCCGCGTTGGTGTAACCAAATATTTTTTCCGCCGCAGGGTTGAACGTCAAAATCCTGCCCCGGGAATCCATGGTGATGATGGCATCGAGGATGGTTTCCATGATGGCCAGAATGTGTTCGTCACGTTCGCCGAGCGCTTGTTCCGTTTTCTTGCGACCTGCTATTTCGCGCTCAAGCGTTGTTATGGTTTTCGAAAGCTGAGCGGTCTTGATGCCAACTTCGCTGCCCATGCGGTTGAAGGAATTGCGAAGGGTTTGCAGTTCTTCCGGTGCAAAGCGATTGATTTCCGGCACCCGTGCGCTGTGTTCACCGGTGGCAATTTCACCCGCAGCCCCGGCAACCGCCTGGATGGGGCGGGAAAGAAACCAGACCAGCCACCAGCTTAAAAAACCGACGACCAACAAGCTGCCAAGGGCGATCATTGTTGCAATGTGCTGGACGCTGGCGGCGCGTGCTTCCAGTTCTTCGAACGGCTGCGGCACCATAACGCCCCAGCCGACACCGGGAACGAACGTATAACCGGCAATCATGTCGGCCTGCATAGCGGGGGTGTAAAACTGGGCAACGCCGGTTTTTTCAGCCATCATCTGCTTGACCGGTTCCAGAAAGCTGATGTCTTTCATTTCTTCTCGCCACGCCGCGATTGGGTGCGCCATGACACGCCCCGTAGCATCGACAATGGCGGCATGACCACGCACACCAAAACTTATGCTTTCCTGAATCGATACAACGTAGCTCATATCGAGAATGCCGATAGCCGCGCCACCCTCGGCAAACGCCATAATGATAAATATGCCGGGATCACCAGACCCATCGCGCATCAAATTACTGAAGATCACGCGTCCAGGCGTTTCTCCTGCCCGTTTAAATTCCGGCGCCAGATCAACAATGTTTTCAGCGCTGATGTGTTCCAGCGGCCCCTCGACATGGCGGGTTTTGATCTCGCTCGCGGTTTTACCGTCAGCTGCCAGCACCTTAATGGCATGAATATGCAGACCCTCCAGAAAGTGCTCTATCTCTTGCGGTGATATGGATGATTGTTCGGCGGTGGCATGAAGCGCCGCCATGTGAAAGCCAGCCTCCACATCGGTCAGGTAGCGCGATATGGCGCGGGTCAGGTTGGCGGCGACCAGCAGGTGCTTTTCCTTGACCGCCTCGACCTCGCTGCTGAGCGCCGCTTGCTGCACCCAGACCGAAAATGCCAGAATCGGCACCGCCGCGACGACAAAGAAGCCCGCGAACAAGATATGCCTCAAGCCGAAGTGAAAACGCTTTATTTTTCCGCTCATGCGGCCCCCGTTTTATGTCCGTGTGCCATGGCCCCCGTCATGGGCATGGACGGCGGGTAAAATCCCACGCTTTGGCGCCAGCCGCAAGCATTTGGCCGATTCGGGGCCCTTGGGCGCAAGGGCGCCATGAAAGGCCACTGGGCCGCCCACAGCAGGCGCGGCGCTGCGGCGGGCGTTGTTTTGGCCTCCGCGACCTGCTATACGAGGCGCCTGATCAGAGTCCCATTGAGCGCCAACCGGAGCCACATTTCATGGCCAAACGCAGACAGATTTACGAAGGCAAAGCCAAGGTCATTTTCGAAGGCCCCGAGCCCGGCACCGTGGTCCAGTATTTCAAGGACGACGCCACCGCTTTCAACGCCAAGAAAAAGGGCACCATCACCGGCAAGGGGGTGCTGAACAACCGCATTTCCGAATACCTGATGGTGCGCCTGTCCGAAGTTGGCATCCCGACGCATTTTGTGCGCCGCCTGAACATGCGCGAACAGCTGGTTCGCGAGGTCGAGATCATCCCCGTTGAGGTGGTGGTGCGCAACATTGTCGCGGGCTCGCTCGCCAAACGCTTCGATATGCCCGAAGGCACGCCGTTGCCGCGTTCCATTGTCGAATATTATTACAAGTCCGACGAGCTGGACGACCCGATGATTTCCGAAGAGCACATCACCGCCTTTGGCTGGGCGTCGCCAGCAGACCTTGATGAAATCATGGCCATGTCGCTGCGCATCAACGATTTCCTCACCGGCCTGTTCCTCGGTATCGGCATTCGGCTGGTGGACTTCAAGCTGGAGTTCGGCCGCCTGTGGGAAGACGACCAGATGCGCATTATTCTGGCCGATGAAATCAGCCCTGATAACTGCCGCCTGTGGGATATGAAAACCAACGAGAAGATGGACAAGGACCGCTTCCGTCGCGACCTCGGCAACATCGAACAAGCCTATCAGGAAGTGGCCCGGCGTTTGGGCATCCTGCCTGAAAGCGGCCCGACCGACCTTCACGCCCCCGACACGATGCAGTAAATAACCTTAAGGATAGACCCGCCTTGAAAGCCACCGTCCACGTTACCCTGAAAAACGGCGTTCTCGACCCGCAGGGCAAAGCCATTGAACACACCTTGTCGTCGCTGGGTTTTGCCGGTGTTGGCGATGTCCGCCAGGGCAAGTTTATCGAGCTCGACGTTACCGAGACCGACCCCGCCAAGGCTCGCGAACAGGTGGACGCCATGTGCCGCCAGTTGCTCGCCAACACGGTTATTGAAAATTATTCCATCGAGATCACCGACTGACCTTTAATGACTCGCCCCAACCAATTGGGCCCCGAAAGCAAGCTCCTTCCGATGAAATCCTGCGTCATCGTTTTTCCCGCCTCCAACTGCGACCGCGACATGCAAACGGCTTTGGCCAACAGCATCGGCGGCCCGGTTGATATGGTCTGGCACCGCGAACATGACCTTTCCGGTTATGATTTAGTGGCCGTGCCGGGCGGCTTTTCCTATGGCGATTACCTGCGCTGTGGCGCCATGGCGGCGCGCTCACCCATCATGGCCGCCATCAAGCAACACGCCGAAAAAGGCGGGCTGCTGCTGGGCGTTTGCAACGGTTTCCAGATTTTGTGCGAAGCCGGCCTGTTGCCCGGCGTGCTGATGCGCAACGCCAACCTTAAATTCGTGTGCCGCGACGTGCATTTATCGGTCGAGCGCAATGACACCGCGTTTACCGGGGGCTATGAAAAAGGACAGGTCATCCGCGTGCCGGTGGCGCACCACGACGGCAACTATTTTACCGATGCCGAAACGCTCAAGCGCATCGAGGGCGAGGGTCAGGTGGCGTTTCGTTATGTCGACGCAGAAGGCAATGCCACGCCTGAAAGCAACCCAAACGGCAGCCTCAATAACATTGCCGGCGTATACAACGAAGCCGGCAACGTGCTCGGCCTGATGCCACACCCCGAACGCCTTGTTGATCCCCTTCTGGGCGGCACCGACGGCAAGCCGCTATTTGATGCCCTTGTTAAGGCGGTGGCATAAATGACCACCTATCACCCTGACGTCACACCCGAAAGCGTTGGCGAACACGGCCTGAGCGCCGATGAGTACGAAAAGATTCTCGAGATCATGGGTCGCGCACCGAACCCGACGGAGCTGGGCATTTTTTCGGTCATGTGGTCGGAGCATTGCTCCTACAAGTCGTCCAAAAAATGGCTCAAGACCCTGCCCACCGAGGCACCGTGGGTGATTTGCGGGCCCGGCGAAAACGCCGGCATTATCGACATCGGCGATGGTCAGGCGGCCATTTTCAAGATGGAAAGTCACAACCACCCCAGCTACATCGAGCCTTACCAGGGTGCGGCGACCGGCGTTGGCGGCATCATGCGCGACGTGTTCACCATGGGCGCGCGCCCCATCGCCAACCTGAATGCATTGAGGTTTGGCCGACCCGAGCATGCCAAGACGCGCCATCTGGTGGCCGGTGTGGTCGAAGGCATTGGCGGCTATGGCAATTGCATGGGCGTGCCGACCGTCGGTGGCGAATGCGAGTTCGATAAAAGCTATGATGGCAACATTTTAGTCAACGCCATGACCGTGGGTCTGGCCGATGCCGATAACATTTTTTATTGCGCCGCGGCAGGCATTGGAAATTCTGTCGTTTATGTGGGTTCCAAGACCGGGCGCGACGGCATTCACGGCGCCACCATGGCGTCGACCGAGTTCACCGCCGATACGGAAGAAAAACGCCCGACCGTGCAAGTGGGTGACCCGTTCACCGAAAAACTGCTGTTGGAAGCCTGTCTTGAGCTGATGCAAACCGACGCCATCGTCGCCATTCAGGATATGGGTGCGGCGGGGCTGACATCATCAAGTTTTGAAATGGCATCCAGTGGCGGTGTCGGCATTGATATGGATCTGGATGCCGTGCCGCAGCGCGAAGAAAACATGACGGCCTATGAAATGATGCTGTCGGAAAGCCAGGAACGCATGTTAATGGTGCTCAAGCCGGGCAAGGAAGACATGGCGCGCGCCATTTTCGAAAAATGGGAACTGGATTTTGCCATCATCGGCAAGTTGACGGCGCGTGACGCAGACGGAACCGGGCACATGGTGCTGTTTCACAAGGGTGAAAAAATTGCCGACCTGCCGATTGACCCACTGGCCCACGCCAGCCCCGAATATGACCGGCCATGGGTGCCGACGCCGAAAAGCGAAACCCTCAGGCCCGAAGATGTGGCCGCGCCGGATGATTTAATGGGCGCCCTTGAAACGCTGGTCGGTGGCGCCAACGGGTGCTCGAAACGCTGGATATGGGAACAATACGACCACATGGTCATGGCCGACACGATTGCAAGGCCCGGTGGCGACGCCGCCGTGGTGCGCGTGCACGGCACCCAAAAGGCGCTGGCCATGACATCGGATGTGACGCCGCGCTATGTGTTTGCCGACCCGGTTGAGGGCGGCAAGCAGGCCGTTGCCGAAGCGTGGCGCAACGTAACGTCAACCGGCGCAACGCCACTGGCGATTACCGACAACATGAACTTCGGCAACCCCGAACGCCCCGAGATCATGGGGCAGTTTGTCGGCGCCTGCGAAGGCATTGCGCTGGCGTGCCGGGCGCTCGACTTCCCGGTCGTCTCGGGCAACGTGTCGCTTTACAACGAAACCAACGGCCAGGGCATTTTGCCGACCCCGACCATCGGCGGCGTCGGCCTGATCGGCGATGTGAACAAGGTCGTCGGCGCAGGTTTTGTCGCTGAAGGCGATGCCATTGTGCTGGTTGGTGAAACCAACGGTCACCTGGGGCGTTCGCAATATATGGCTGAAGTGCTGGGCCGGGACGAAGGCGCACCGCCAACCGTGGATTTGGCCGTTGAGCGCCAAAACGGCGATTTCGTACGAAGTGAGATTTTGGCCGGGCACGTTAATGCCTGCCATGACCTTTCAGACGGCGGGCTGGCCGTGGCTCTGGCTGAAATGGGTTTGGCCTCCGGGCTCGGCGCCAAGGTCGAAGACGCCAGCGCCGCCTTGCCCCTGCACGCCTGGGCCTTCGGCGAGGACCAGGGGCGCTATATCGTCACCACCCGCAACCCCGAAAGCGTGCTGGAGCGGGCCGGGAAAGCGGGTGTTTCCGCCATGCTCATTGGCACTGTGGGCGGTGCGGCATTGACGATTGGCCAAAAAGACACCATATCCTTAAGCCAACTGAAAACCCGGTTTGAAGGGTGGTTGCCAACATTCATGGCCCACCCGGATGCCCATTAAAAACGCCCACTGGGCCCACTGCTGATTTAGAACAAACGGAGAGCGAACCCCATGGCCATGGATGCCAGCGAAATTGAGCGCCTGATCAAGGATGCCCTGCCCGATGCCGAGGTCGAGATTGAAGACCTGCGCGGCGACGGTGACCACTATGCGGCACGCATTGTGTCGCAGTCGTTCGCCGGGAAATCCCGTGTCCAGCAACACCAGATGGTTTACGACGCCCTTGGTGGACGCATGGGCGGCGAACTGCACGCGCTGGGCTTAACCACTTCGGCCCCCACATCAAATTAAGACTGCACAAAAAGGAAAGACAATGAGCGACAACCCCGCATTTGACCGTATCCAAAGCGAAATCGACGAGAACCCTGTGGTTCTGTTTATGAAGGGCAACCCCATGTTCCCGCAATGTGGTTTTTCCGCCGCCGTTGTCGGCGCGTTGACCCAGATGCAGGTCAAGTTCAAGGGTGTCGACGTGTTGCAAGACGGCGAAATCCGCGAAGGCATCAAAGCGTTTTCAAACTGGCCGACCATCCCCCAGCTTTATGTGAAGGGTGAATTTGTCGGCGGTTGTGACATCGTTCGCGAAATGTTTGAAGCCGGTGAATTGCAGCAGATGTTTGACGCCAAGGGCATCACCTACCAGAGCGCCTAAAACGCCTACCCCTTGAAATCCACCCATTAAAAAAGGCCACCCTCTGGCGGGGGCGGCCTTTTTTTGGGTCCAGCTTTTTCTCAAAAGGCTCACTCGAGGGGGGGGTGCGAGGAGCCGTTGGTTGCTGGATCGTGAGCTGGAAACGTAGGAGCTTCCAACGCATCTTTGCGTCGATGATTAAGTATACGCCCCCAACCTGAACGCTTCCTGAACCGCTAAGCCATTGATAATATTGAAAATAAAATGCCGCCCCACCGATTGTCGGTGTTGAGCGGCATTTTTGAACCGTCCCGCAGGGGGCTGGCTGGCGACGCAGGCGCCGTTATTAAGCCCTTAGCGGGAGTAAAATTCGATAACCAGGTTGGGTTCCATCTGCACCGGATACGGCACATCGGCAAACGCCGGGACGCGCACATAGGTACCCTTGCCCTTTTTGGTATCAACGTTCATGTATTCGGGGATTTCACGCTCCGAAGAGTTCAGCGCCTCGATCACCATGGGAATGTTCAGGGCTTTCTGGCGCACCTCAACCACATCGCCTTCACTGACCATGTAAGACGGAATATTGACGCGCTTGCCGTTGACCATGACATGGCCGTGGTTGACGAACTGGCGGGCGGAAAAGACGGTGGGCACGAACTTCATGCGGTAGACCACGGCGTCCAGGCGGCGTTCCAGAATGCCGATCAGGTTTTCCGTGGTATCGCCGCGACGACGATCCGCGTCCTGGTAATATCGGCGGAACTGTTTTTCAGAGATGTTGCCGTAGTAGCCCTTGAGCTTCTGCTTGGCCATCAACTGGGTGCCGAAATCGGTCGGTTTGGAGCGGCGTCCACGGCCATGCTGACCGGGGCCGTAATCGCGGGTGTTGACGGGGCTTTTCGGGCGGCCCCAGAGGTTAACGCCGAGACGGCGGTTAATCTTGTATTTCGAGCGAATGCGCTTCGACATGATGTTTCACCTTTATCGAGATTATTATTTGTGTCCCGGTAGTCCCAACCGCCCGCATCAGTGCGGTGGATGAGCGGGGAGGCGGACGTTGCCGCCACCCACATTCCCGGGAATGGGTCTAGAGGGGCGGAATATAAGGATTTCCCGGCGCTTGGCAAGGAGTTTGGCGAGGGTTTTCGGGTTTTTGTGAAGCTGGCTGCCAGCGCCCCACAAGAACCAGAAATAACCTTTTAACGCAATAGCTTAGCGTTCCAGCTCGCTGTCCCAGTAAACGTAATCGAGCCAGCTGTGGTGAACATCGCCGGCCTTGAGGTGCCGCGAGGCGGCGTTGAGGCGGCGGATGGAAGGCTCAATCGGGGGATGAATAAGCGGCATCATGGCCTCAGTCGGCGTGCGGTTGGCCTTCCTGATGTTGCACGGCGCACAGGCCGAAACCACGTTGGCCCATTCGGTGCGCCCGCCCCGGCTTTTGGGCTGCACATGGTCAAACGTCAGCTCATGGGTGGCATAACGATCACCGCAGTACTGGCAAGAAAAACCGTCGCGCAGGTAAATGTTATAGCGCGTAAACGCCGGGCGACCATCGAAGCGCACATAACGCTTGAGCGCCACCACGGACGGCACCTCCAGTTCAATGGACGGCGAGCGCACGGTTACATCGTAGGATTCGACCAGGTTGACCCGTTCCAGCAACAGGGCTGTTACCGCCTCTTTCCACGTCCACAGCGACAGCGGGTGGTACGAAAGCGGGCGGAAGTCGGCGTTCAGCACCAGGGTTTGCAGGGCGCTCATTCACGTCCCCCTGCCCGCATGGGCCGATAGCGGGCGTAAAAAAAGCCCGCTTCCCGTTGGGATGCGAGCATTTTGGGCGGTGACGTCACGGTCACACAGGCGGGGGTCACCCTGAGCCACCGGGTGGCTGGGCGGGCCGGTGTTGGCGCTTGTGTTGGCAGTGGCACCTGATTTAACAATCCGGGCTCCTTGTTCAACCCCATCAACACCCCCAGTCATACCAAATATGGTATAAATTGCCAAATGATCACAAAACCACAACATCCGCCCCAGCGCCCCTTGGTCACCCGTTTTGCCCCCAGCCCCACCGGCTTGCTGCATTTGGGTCACGCCTTTTCGGCCATTACCGCTTTTGACGCCGCAAAGGCATCAGGGGGACGGTTCGTGGTGCGCATCGAAGACATCGACGCCGGACGCGCCCGGCCCGAATTTGAAGCTGCTATTTTTGAAGACCTCGCGTGGCTGGGCCTGCCATGGGAAACCCCGGTACGAAGACAATCCGAACACATGGCCGATTATGCCGAGGCGCTTTCAAACCTTGAAGCCCGGGGCCTGATTTACCCCTGCACGTGTTCGCGCCGCGAGATCAACGCCGAGATCAAGGCCGCCACCGCTGCGCCACACGCCCAACAAGCTGGCGCTGAGGGCCCGCTTTATCCCGGCACCTGCCGCAAAAAGAAGGGTCATCCGCCCCCGGATGGTGAACCTTATGCCCTGCGCCTGGATATGGGGGCAGCCATTGCCGAAGCCGGGGCGTTGGTGTGGACGGACGAAACAAAAGGAGCGGTAAAGGCCCAGCCCGAAACCTTCGGCGACGTGGTGCTGGCGCGCAAGGACACACCAACCAGTTACCACCTGGCGGTCACCGTGGACGACCACATCCAGGGCGTGAGCCGGGTGGTGCGCGGCGAAGACCTGTTTGACAGTACCCATGTCCACCGCGTGCTGCAGGCGTTGCTGGGCCTTGAGACCCCGCATTACCATCACCATAGGTTGATTCCGGGTGAAAACGGCCAGCGCCTGGCCAAGCGCGACCGGGCGGCGACCCTGAAGGCCCTGCGCGATAAGGGCGCCAGCGCCGCCGATGTTCGGCAAATGCTGGATCTGCCACCAGCGCCGTGAGCGTTTTTGCAAATGGGGCTTAACACCACAAAGCCGTGTTCAGAGTATATTCAGCCGCCATATCATTATTAGGTGACCACGAAGTGAATTTTACCTTGCACCGACGGCCTGATATCCCTTTATTAAGAGGGGGCGCAGTTAATATATTGAGAGACGGCAGATAATACGGCTTGACGTTCGGTCACGATACAGGCTTTAAGGGCCGCACAAACCGGCTAGGATCTGTCGGGCATCAGTCCACAAAAAGTAAATTAATCCCACTTATTGAAAGCGCTCTCCCATGAAAACCTGCCTAATTGTCGATGACAGTAAGGTCATCCGTATGGTCGCCAAGAAGATTCTGGGCGAGCTGGAATTTGAAACCGCAGAGGCTGCTGACGGCAAGCAAGCCCTGGATTCCTGCCTCGCGGCCATGCCGGATGTCGTCCTGCTGGACTGGAATATGCCGGTCATGAGCGGGATCGAATTCCTGATTGAGCTGCGCAAGGCTGATGGCGGAGACGGCCCGGTTGTTGTTTTTTGCACCACGGAAAATGATCTCGAACATATCCAGGAAGCCATGAACGCGGGCGCCAACGAATACATTATGAAACCGTTTGATTCTGACATCATCAAAGCAAAGTTCCAGCAAGTCGGACTGCTTTAATACGGTACCTGATTTTTTACTCTTTCCGTAACGGAGACACCCAGATTGAGCCCCGAAGATTTTGATTTTATTTCCACGCTGATCAAGCAGCGATCCGGTCTGGTTTTGACGGCGGAAAAGTCGTACCTGCTGGAAAGCCGGTTGATGCCGGTTGCACGCAAGCATGGCCTGCAGGGTATTGATGAGCTGATTGGCACTATTCGCACCCGCAAAGAAGAAAGCGTTATTGTTGAAGTCACCGAAGCGATGACGACCAACGAATCTTTCTTCTTTCGCGACAACAAGCCGTTTGACCTTCTGCGCGATGAGGTGCTGCCACCTATCATTGAAAAACGCGCCGATAAAAAACATTTGCGCATTTGGTGTGCTGCGGCATCCAGTGGGCAGGAACCTTATTCCATTGCCATCATTTTGAAAGAAATGGGCGCAAAACTTGCGGGCTGGAATATTGATATCATCGGCACCGATATTTCCAACGATATCATTGATAAGGCCCAGGCAGGCATTTACACCCAATTCGAAGTGCAACGCGGCATGCCTATCCAGTTGCTGTTAAAATATTTCGATAAAGTTGATGAATCATGGCATATCAAGGACGAACTCAAGTCCATGGTGCGCTATAAGTATTACAACCTGCTGGAACCGTTAAAGCCTTTGGGTGGGTTTGATATTGTCTTTTGTCGTAATGTGCTGATCTATTTCGACGCCGAGACCAAAGGCAAGGTCTTGGCCGAAGTCAGCACACTAATGCCCGAAGACGGAAAGTTGTTTTTGGGGGGGGCCGAAACGGTTCTAGGCGTTACGGATAAGTTTAAGCCAGTCCCCAACCAGCGCGGTGTTTACGCGCGCAGTTAAATATGGGGGCTTTTCGCATCTTTTTTGCGTAGAGAATGATAAATATGTCTGACAAAAAATACCGTCTCATAACCCGCGCAGATTTCGATGGCGTTGTCGCCGGCGGGTTGCTGATCGAAATGGGCCTTATTGGTGAGGTCGTTTTTGCAGAACCGCGCGCCATGCAGGAAGGTCTAGTGCGCGTCGATGAAAACGACATCACTTCAAACCTGCCCTATGTGGAAGGCGTTCACCTTTGCTTCGATCACCACGTTTCCGAATCAGAACGGGTCGGCCCGAAAGAAAACCACATTATTGACCCCGACGCCCCTTCCGCCGCGCGCGTGGTTTACAACCACTTTGGCGGCAAGGAAAAGTTTCCGTCCATACCCGAAGAACTGATGGAAGCCGTCGACAAGGCGGATTCGGCGCAGTACACGGAAGAGGACGTCCTGGCGCCAAACCCGTGGACGTTATTGAATTTTGTCCTTGATCCGCGCACCGGGCTTTCGCGTTACGAACATTTTGAAATCAGCCACGAACAGCTGATGAAGGACATGATGGTTTATGTCCGTCATCACCCGGTGGAAGAGATTCTGGCCATTCCGGACGTTCAGGAACGTACGCTGCTGTATATGGAGCACGAAGAAAAGTTTGAAATGCAGCTTCGTCGTTGTGCCAAGGTTCACAGCAGAACCGTGGTTGCAGACGTGCGCGGCGAAGAAGAAATTTTTGCCGGAAACCGCTTCACCATTTATGCCATTTTCCCGGCGTGCAACATCTCAATTACGATGTCCCACACCGCCGACAAGAAGAAAACGATTTTTGCCGTCGGTAAATCCATCATCGACCGTTCAAACAAGATCAATGTTGGCTCTGTCCTGCTGGAATACGGCGGTGGTGGCCACACCGCGGCTGGCACCTGCCAGGTGGAAAATGATCGCGCCGAGCAGGTCCTCAAGGAACTGCTGGAACGGGTCAAGGGCTAGACACCTCGCACCGACCACGGGTGGCCGCGGGCATAGCCGGGCCCTGGTGAAGGTTGTCAATTCAGGAATGCTGTGCCTACATTGGGTTTGGACTGACGAAACATCAGGAACCGGCCCGGACAATGAAAATCAGCGTCAAGCAAACTAAAGAAGGCGTGTTTTCCTTAAACGTTGAGGATTCATCCTTCACGCTGGACATGGTCCAGATGAAAAAGCTGCTGCTTGAAGCCATCGCTGCGATGGCGCCGGGTGCGATGCCGGCTGCCGACCCAACCAGAGATTCCCACACCCTGGCCGCCAAGCTGAAGGGCGCCGCCCCGGCGGGCCTGCAGCAGCTAATCCTCGCGGCAACAGACGATGAAGTTTTGATGTTCCTCAAAAGCAATGCGGAAGACACCGCCTTCATCGACACCATGTTTGCAAACATGAGCGCGCGCACCCAGGCCATGTTCAAGGAGGACCTGGAGTTTCGGTTCACCGAAGGCGTGCCCGACGAAGACCTTTCAGACGCCCTTGAGCATTTGAACGAGGTCATTGCCAAGCTGGAGGGTGATGGCTTGCTGGAGTTTACTTCCTGAAGATTTGATAGTTGTTTTTTACGCGGCCGAAGTCATGGTGCGGCGCGCTTGTGCCTTTTTGCGATCCCTGGAAACCTTCACATATGCCCGGGCGCAATGTTCCTCGCAATAGGGCTTGTCCTCCATCACCTGGCGACCACAAAAATGCAGTTCCGGGGTGCCGGGTTCGCCTTCGGGCCAGCAGCACATGGATGGCCGCAGCTCTTCCATGGAGACCGATTCAGCGGGTGCGGGCTGGCGTTTCTTGGGTGCCTGCACCTTGGCGACCTTGGGCCGGGGCTGGGCCGTGGAATGACGGATCGGCGACTGGCGCTTTTTAAGGCCCAGCCGATGCACCTTACCCACAACCGAGTTCTTGGTTACGCCCAAACGGCGGCCAATTTCGCTGGTCGGATGGCCCTCATCCCAAAAGGCGATCAGGGTCTTGATGCGATCCGGTGTCCATTCCGGGTTACTCATGGGCTTGGTGCTCCTTATTGGTATTTGGCTTAAACGTGTCCCCAGACCGCCCTTAACCGAGCCAAACGGCCAGCAGGCGGTGCATTCCTTTTTATACAATATAGAGGCCCCGTCAACGCCCCAGTATACAACATATTGTGGATAAATGATCCACCGGGGGTGGAAAACTCTGGGTCTGGCGGCCCCCCTGAAAAACCTTTCCCGGACCCTGAAACCCTTGTCTATACTTGCCTTTGCCCCGGCAACCGCGCCCAAAAAGGGGGCCAAGCGGGCTACAAAAGCCTGTGGACGAAAATGGTGGATATGACAAAAAAACCGACCCTCGAAGACTGGCAAGCCCGCGCCGAAGGCGAACTAAAGAAGGGCAGTGCCACCACCGTTGACGATATCAGCTGGCAAACGCCCGAAGGCATTACCGTCAAGGCGCTCTATACCGCCGCCGATCTTGAAAACTGTGAGCACATGGATACCCTGCCCGGTTTTGCGCCGTTCATGCGCGGGCCCAAGGCCACCATGTATGCGGGCCGCCCGTGGACGGTGCGCCAGTACGCCGGGTTTTCCACCGCCGAAGCCAGCAACGCCTTTTACCGCGATAACCTGAAGGCCGGGCAAAAGGGTCTTTCCGTGGCCTTCGACCTGGCGACACACCGCGGTTACGATTCAGACCACCCGCGCGTGACCGGCGACGTCGGCAAAGCAGGCGTGGCCATCGACACCGTCGAAGACATGAAAATTTTGTTCGACGAAATCCCGCTCGATGAAATGAGCGTTTCCATGACCATGAACGGCGCCGTGTTGCCGGTGCTGGCGGCGTTCATCGTCGCCGCCGAAGAACAGGGCGTGGCCGCCGACAAGCTGACCGGCACCATCCAGAACGATATCCTGAAAGAATTCATGGTGCGCAATACCTACATTTACCCGCCGGAACCTTCCATGCGCATCGTTTCCGACATCATCCAGTACACCGCCGACACCATGCCCAAGTTTAATTCCATTTCCATTTCCGGCTATCACATGCAAGAAGCCGGCGCCACGCAGGTTCAGGAGCTGGCCTATACGCTGGCCGACGGGCTGGAATACGTGCGCGCCGCCATCAAGTCGGGGCTGGATGTCGATACGTTCGCGCCGCGGCTTTCGTTCTTTTTTGCCATCGGCATGAACTTTTTTATGGAGGTCGCCAAGCTGCGCGCCGCGCGCCTGTTGTGGGCCGAGATGATGGAAGAATTCGAGCCCAAGGACGAACGTTCCAAAATGTTGCGCACCCATTGCCAGACATCGGGCGTGTCATTGCAGGCCAAAGACCCCTACAACAACGTGGTGCGCACCACCATTGAGGCCATGGCCGCGGTCATGGGCGGCACGCAAAGCCTGCACACCAATTCGCTCGATGAGGCACTGGCCCTGCCGACACCGTTTTCGGCCCGCATTGCGCGCAACACGCAGCTTATCCTGGCCGAGGAAACCGGCATCCCCAATGTGGTCGATCCGCTGGGCGGCAGTTATTACGTTGAAAGCCTGACCGCATCCATCGCCGAGGCGGCGCGCACGCTGATCAAGGAAGTCGAGGCCGCGGGCGGCATGACCCGCGCCGTGGAAAGCGGCCTGCCCAAACAACGCATCGAGGAAGCGGCGGCCCGCAAGCAGGCGCGCATTGATGCCGGGGATGAAACGGTGGTCGGGGTTAATAAATATACTTCCGATGGCGACGACGAAGTTGAGCTTCTGGAGGTTGATAACAACGCCGTGCGTGAAGCACAGATTGCGCGCCTTGAAACCATCAAGCAAACGCGCGACAGCGATGCGGTCAGGCAGGCGCTCGATGCCCTGAAGGCGGTTGCCGAATCCGAAACCCGGCCGGGCAACGCCAATTTACTCAGCTTAAGCATCGAAGCCATGCGCGTGCGCGCCACGGTGGGCGAGGTATCGGACGCGCTGGGTGAGGTGTATTCGCGCTACAAGGCAAAGCCCGCTTCCATTTCCGGGGTATATGGCGAAGCCCTTAAAGACGACGCGGCCTTTATGGCGGTGCTCGATGACGTCAAAACCTTCGCCCAAACCCATGGCGGGGCGCCCAAAATGCTGGTGGTGAAAATGGGCCAGGATGGCCACGACCGTGGCGCGCACATCATCGCCACGGCGTTTGGCGATTTGGGCTTTCAGGTCGACATCGGCGACCTGTTCCTGACGCCCGAAGAAGCCGCAGCGGCGGCCATGGAAAAAGACGTGCACGTTATCGGCATTTCGACGCAGGTCGGCGGCCACAAGACGCTGGTGCCGCAGTTGATTGCGGCGCTTAAACAGCAGGGCGGGGGCGACAAGGTGGTGATCGTCGGCGGCGTGGTGCCGGAACGCGACCACGCGGCGCTTAAAAAAGCTGGTGTCGCCGCTGTCTATCCGCCCGGCACCCACATCCCGACGGCGGCACAAGAAGTGCTGGCGTTGGTGGCGGCGAAGCGCAAAGCGGGTTAAGCGCTTATCCCTTCCACGCTTTAACCCCCTTCTCCGCGCTCCTGCCCAGCACGTAGCCGCCGATGCCGAGCTTCAGCAAATCCCACATGTCGGGCGGGATGTCGGCCTTGGGGCTGCCAAACAGCGGCACGACGAGGAAGTTGTTGGCGACGATGACGCCGAACAGCAACATCAACAATGGCCGCCAGTTGCGTTGCAGCCAGCTTTCACCATTGGCCTCGCTCATGACCACGGCGGCGGCGGTGCGTTCGAGCTCGGCGGCGTTTGCCATCAGCGCCGATTGCAGCTCGGCGCGCACGCGGTCTTTTTGCACCGTGTCGGGCAACACCCGGTCCAGCGTTTTTTCCAGAATGGGTGCCAGCAGGGGCAAAAACTGAAGCATCATTCAATATCCTTGTAAAACAAATGACGGCCGATTTCAGCCAGCGGTGCGCGCGCCCGCGACCACGGCGGCGAAGCGTCCATGTGATGATAGTGGGTGGCGCCACCGGTTGGGTCGGTAAGCGTTCCCGAAAGGGCGCGCCGGGCAATGCGCACGCAGCTATCGAACACCTTATGGCCGGGTTTCACGGTGCGGATTTTTTCCAAGTTCACGTCGCCTTCGTTCCAGCAACTGAACTGCCACGGTTTTTTACAAACCGCTTCCACCGTGTCGCCCCACCAGTAGCCGCCTTTTTGATGTGAAACGCGCACCCGGTTCATGACCACGGCGGCGACGGCTTCCTTGCCGCGCACGGCTTCGCCCCTCGCTTCGCCATAGATGGTCCGCGCCAGCACATCGACGGCGCGGTTGCGGTTGCGTTCGGAAACGTAGGCAATGTGGGTTGGTTTTGTGTTCATTGCCCACCCCCCTTTCCGGACGGTGGTGAAACGCGGTGGATATCGAGCTTTTCCTCGATGCGGATAAGGTGCGCGGTCAGGCGCCCTTCCACGTCTTTCAGGTAACTCATGGAGGCATAGCTTTTGGCGACGTCGAGCTTATAGGCATCGAGTGCGCGACCGAGGCGCGCTATGGCACCATCGGCAGACTGGCGCACCGCCTCTATGGCGTCATCGTTGGCACGGAAGTTGCGCCACGATATCCAGAACAGGCCGGCCAGCGCCGGCAGCTCGACCGCCGTGATCCACCAGATCACGTCGAGCCCGTTTCCACTTTGCATGGTCGATTTCCTTTGTTGAGTTGTGATAAAAAAACCGCCGCCCGAAACGGGCAGCGGGGTTAAACGTCGAATTCGTTCGGTGCAGTTACGCTTGATGTGCCAGCACGCCAATCCGGACGCGGTGGCGGCCGGGCCGACAGGGCCGAAAGCCGCACCGGTTCCGAAAGCAGGCACCCGGCCACGGCGTCAAGCCCATCGTCTTTTTGTTTGCGCGAAGCCGTTCCCGGTCGCCATTCGCGCATTTCGGTCATGAACGGCGTTTTCAAAACGCTGTCGTGAACGCGGATGCGCCCGGCGGCCATGGGCGCGTCAAACGCCTCGAGAATTCTTTGGTCTTTCGGTTTAGTAGAATGAACCTCCAACACGCTGGCGAAAAGTTTCACCTCGGCAAAAGTGCGCCGCAAAATACCGGGCAGGAAACGGCCGACACCGTTGGTTTCCACGGTAACGGACGGCAAGTGGTTGTCGCGCACGAAATCCGCCGCCTGCAGGCAAAGCTGTTCGGCCTCGTGCTGTTCGCCGAGGCGCCCGCCGTCAAACGACAGATAACGCACCCGGTGCAGGTAATATTCACCCTTAGCCGACGAGAATACGCACGCTACCACCGAAGCATCGCCGCGGTCGGCCCGGCCATAGGACGGATCCCACCAGCAGGTTGCGGAAACCAGCTCCGTTTGGCCGATGCGCAACACGGCGCGACCGTTCATTTCGGCGTAATCAAGGCCGTCGCCGTAAACCTGAAGGCGGTCTGGCTCCAGCCGCCCTTCACGAATATCCACCGCCTCCAGCAACATTTCAATGGCGAAGTTGGCGCGGTCAAAGTGCGACTGGCACGTGGTGGCTATGGTTTCCAGCTCGCTGGCCAGTTGGTCGCGTTCCTCGGCCGTAACGTCGGCGCCCGGTTGCAGGCCGACCCAGCGAGTCCACGGCGGGGTCAAATGTGCCACCAGCGAAGCCGCCAGCTGGTCGACGCCATCGGCCGCCGTGCCGTCAAAAAGGCGGTCGTGACGCTTTGAGCCGGGCGTTGTGTCTGGTGTGCGTTGCGGCAGGGCGACTTCGTAACACTGGCGCCAGTGTGAGGTCCACGGGCGGCGGCGTTCCATGGCGCGGCGATACCGCGCCAGCACATCGTCAGCACTGACAGCATTGCCTCCATTAGTGGCATTGGCATCATTGGCATCATTGGCGGCGCCCGTCGAAGGCTTGGCCGGGCTGGCGTTGGATTCGGGCATTGGGGTTGGTGCTCCTGAAGGGTTGGCACAAAAAACCCGGCTCTCCTTTTGGAAAAGCCGGGGTGAAAGGCGGGTTTGCGACAATGGCTTGAACGCGGACACAGTTCCCCCGTTCGTTAAAATGAATATAATCCTAGTTTGGGGGCAAAGTCAAGGCTTTTTTTCCTATTTCTTTTTGTCCTGGCATGGGTGTTTTAAGCAGCCGTTTATACAGCTGCCACGGGGTCAGCACCCCGGCCGTGTTGATGCCGATCAACCGCGCCACCGCCTCGACGCAGGTATGCGGGCGCAAGGCGCGAATCAGCGAAGGCCGCGCGGTGTTTAATGCACCCGTGTCGATGGCCACCACCGTGAAGCCCTCGCCTTGCAGCCAGTCAATTATTTCGCGCTCGGGTATGGGGTCTAAGATGCAGGCCTCGGTGCCACCGGCCAGCGGGTTGAAGAAAAGCCAACCGGCTTCATTCACTGCCCGGCCCCCTGCCCGACCCCCTACCCCGGCCTCGAGCACCACCAGCACATGGCGAAAGCCGGGCTTTAGCACGCGCAGCCACCACAACTGGGCGCTGCCGGAAAACGCCACCACGGCACGGCGGCCACCTGAGTCTGGCGTGTTGTTTTGCAGTGTGGTCATTGATATTCTGCCCCGCTTTCCATCACCCCGCGGGCAACCAGCGCGCTGCCCAGTGTATCGAGCGCCCGGTCCCACGTTTTGGCGTCGTCGGCTTCGCCAGATAAGCGCCCATCCGGTGGTGTTTCGCGCCAGCCATAAACAGCGAGCACGCGCAGTTCATTAGTTGTCAAACGGCGGTGGCGATATAGGCCCATCACCCAACGATAAATATCATCCGAACAGCATGGCCGTTGAAACGTAGCGGCGGCACCGGACAACCGGGCCCCTTCAAGGCGGGCGCGCTGGGCGCGCATATACCAAAACCAGGCTGCTTCGGCCGAGGCGAACAATTGTTCCGGTGCTTCGCTTTGAAGACGAGGCGCAAAGCGGGCTTTGTCGGCCTTGCTCATGGACTTCTCCCTGCTTGTATACGTTTGTTTTTATTGGATATTTTGATGAGGCGTGTATCGAGGCGGGCTCTACCCGTATGGAATTAGGATTATTTACCTGATGCATTTATAGCTAGGATTGTTATCCTCTGTCAATGATTATCTAGCCTTTATTTCCTAATGCAACACCGGGCCTAATATAAGACAATGTTCCCATGCTGAAACACGCAGACATCTGGAAGGCGGTTGACCGCCTGGCAAACGCTTACGGCCTGTCCCCTTCGGGGCTGGCCCGCAAGGCTGGGCTGGACGCGACCACGTTCAACAAATCCAAGCGCACCACGCGCGAGGGCAAGTTGCGCTGGCCGTCCACCGAAAGCGTTGCCAAGATTTTGCAGGCCACCGGGGCTGACCTGAACGAGTTCATCGCCTACCTCGGCGATGGCAAGGCGGGCGCACCTTCCAACGTGCCGTTAATTGGCTTTGCCCAGGCGGGCGCCGAAGGATTTTTTGACGACGCCGGCTACCCCACCGGCGGCAGCTGGGAGGAAATTAGTTTTCCCGGCGTTACCGACGCCCACGCCTATGCGCTGGAAATTTCCGGTGACAGCATGGATCCGGTGCTGCGCGACGGCGACACCGTAATCATTTCGCCCGATGCCGGCGTGCGCCGCGGCGACCGCGTGGTGGTCAAGACCACCGGCGGTGAGGTAATGGCAAAAATCCTCAAACGAAAAACGGCCAGCTCAGTTGAACTGGCCTCTTTTAACGCCAGCCACAAAGACCGCCAACTTGCCATGAGCGATGTGGAATGGATTGCGCGCATCGTCTGGGCGTCGCAGTAAGGCGCTTCAATAGCATTCAGCCGGAAAAGTCTTCGCCCTTGAGCGCGCGATCGATCAGCTCGGCCGTTTCCGCAACACCGTAAAGCGCAATAAACGAGCCCATGCGCGGGCCTTGTTCCTGACCCAGCAACACCTCGTAACACGCCTTGAACCAGTCGCGCAGGTTCTCAAAACCGTGGCGTTTGCCAACTTCATAAACTTCCGTCTGGATGGCCTCTGCCGTTGGCGGTTCGGCATCGTTGGCCAGCCCGTCCAGCGCCGCCTTTAAATCTTCCAATGCGGCGCGTTCCTGTTCGGTGGGGGCGCGGAAGGTTTTGTTCGGCTTCACGAAATCGCGGTAATAGTTGATGGCGCCCGTCACCAGCGCATCAATAATGGGCGCCGTTTCCGCGCTGACGTCGGGGCGCAGACGGGTGATGTAATTCCACAGCACGGCCCTGTCTTCCGAATGGCACACCGAAGCGAGGTTAAGCAAAATGTTGAACGACAGGCCGGTTTCTGCCGCCGGTGGGTGGCCGCCATGAATGTGCCAGACCGGGTTGTTCAACTGGTCTTTTTCTTCCTGTTCGGGGTACTTGGAAAGGAAGGTCAGATATTCATCGACGTTTTTGGGAATGACATCAAAAAACAGGCGCTTGGCCGTTTTCGGCTTTTGATACATGAACAGGCTTAAGCTTTCCGGCGTCGCATAGCGCAGCCATTCTTCCACCGCCAAACCATTGCCCCTGGACTTGGAAATCTTCTCGCCCGCCTCATCAAGGAACAGTTCGTAGGTCAGGCTTGCCGGCGGCTTGCCGCCAATGGCGCGACAGATGCGCCCGGACAGGTTGACCGAATCGATCAAATCCTTGCCCGACATTTCGTAATCAACCTCAAGCGCTGTCCAGCGCATGGCCCAGTCGGCCTTCCACTGTAATTTACACGCACCCCCGGTAACGGCTGTTTCCACCTTCTGGCCCGCTTCGTTTTCGTAAACAATGGTTCCGGCATCGACGTTACGTTCCGTCACCACGGCCTGCAAAACCTTGCCGGTATCGGGGCACAGGGGCAGGAACGGCGAATAGGTGGCGCGGCGCTCGGCGCCCAGCGTCGGCAGGATAACCTCCAGCACCTTGTCGTAGTTTTGCAGCACTTTGAGCAGTGTTTCATCAAAACGCCCGGCCTTGTATTCAACGGTGGCGCTTTTGAAGTCGTATTCAAAACCGAACGTGTCGAGGAACGCACACAGCCGCGCGTTATTATGATGGGCAAAGCTTTCGTGGGTTCCGAACGGGTCGGGTATGGCCGTTAGCGGCTTGCCGAGGTGCGGCTCCATCTTTTCCGGAGTGGGAATGTTGTCGGGCACCTTGCGCAGGCCATCCATATCATCGGAAAAAGCGAACAGTTTGGTTGGAAGCCCTGTCAGCACTTCAAAGGCATGGCGCACCATGGTTGTGCGCGCCACCTCGCCGAAGGTGCCGATGTGCGGCAGGCCCGATGGGCCGTAACCGGTTTCGAACAACACATAGCCTTTTTCAGGCAGCTTTGCCTTGCCTGCCCCGCCGAGCTTTTTTTCCAGCACCCGGGCCTCGGCAAACGGCCACGCCTTGGCATGGCCAGCCAGTTCGGGGCTGTGGCTGGAGGCGGTATTGGGATTAGAGGATTTTGTCATAAGCGCATTATCATCCGGTTATTGAGGCTGGGGCAAGGTGCGGCAATGGGCAATCCAGCTGGCGGTCAGTTTTTCAACCACGCCGTTCTGGCTCAGGCGACCGGCCAGCGAGGCGAAGTCCACCCGGTCCAGCGGCTGGTCCTGATTGAAACACGAAAAGACCACCGTTTCCTCACCGGTTTCCGGGTTCACATGGCGTTGCAGGCACTGGGCGCAAATTTCCTTCATCATGCATTGCATGGGCGAGTTGATGGAACCGATGCCCTTGTGGCCGGGTTTGAGAAAATCCTTCAGCACGCCGGCGCGCGACAGATGCACCGCCTGCATCATCTTGTCAGAACCGATGGCGACAATGCGGTCAACATCGCTTAAGGCAATAGCCGCTTCGCCCAGTTCGCCTTTTGCGTAAGCCGTCATGGCCTCGACCACGTTGCCGGTAAACGCCATGTCACCTTCGCGTGACGGCGCAAAGCCCGGCGCAACATCACAGCACCAGATGACCACATCCGACGCCGCTTCAATTTTTTCGGCGTAGTAGCGGTCTTGCGGGTTTTTATAGGCTGCAAAATACAAAACCTTGGAGCCCGCCGCCTTCAGCGCCTGACCGATGGAAAACAAAACCGCATTACCCAGACCACCACCGGCCAGCAACACGGTTTCACCGGCTGGCGTTTCGGTGGGCTCGCCGGTCGGGCCCATCAACACCACCGGCTGGCCGGGTATAAGATCGGCACACAGGTTGGACGAACCGCCCATTTCCAGAACGATCAACGACACCGTTCCGCGTTCAGGGTCGGCCTCGGCGCCGGTCAAGGCCAGACCCTCCATCGCCATACGGGTGCCGTTCTGCACGGGAGCCAGTGCTTCAAAGTTTTGCAGGCGGAAAAACTGCCCCGGCTTGAAGGCGCGTGCCGCCAGGGGTGCGTGCACCGTGACTTCTATAATGGTCGGCGTTAGGCGCTCGACTTTTTCAACCGTGGCGACTAAGCCCTGCTTCAGGCCTTCGGCCAGTTGTTCAAAAGTGGCGCGTGCCTCGCCGCAACGCGCCAGCGCGGCGCTTACCACGGGGTAACCCTGTTTGGCACTGGCCATGGCCTTGACCACGTTGCCCGCGAAACTGGGGTGCAGGTCGCCGAAGAAGCTAACCGAGCGGCAGTCGGCTTCGATATCCACCAGCACCTGCACTTTTTCCGGCTTGTCACTGCGTTCCGGCGTCACCGGGTTTCCGTCTTCATCAACGGCGCGGAAATACTTGCCATCCATGGCGGCGAAGGTTTCGTCTTCGCGCGACAGCACCGTATTGGGCTGGGTGCCGGCGGCAATCAACACCGCACGCGCCGGCAGGTGAATCACATCGGCGGTGGCAATCAATTTGCCGTCTTCGCCCATTTCCTGTTTTTCGAGTTTTATTTCCTTGGCCCAGCCGTGTTCGTCCACCAAAACACCGACCGGTGACAACAGTTCGGCGAAACGGATGCCCTGTTCCAGCGCCTTTTCAATTTCCTCGTGGTTCAGGGTGTAGCTGGGGCTATCGACCATGCGGCGGCGATAGGCAATGGTCGCCCCGCCCCACTGGTTAAGCAGCGTTGCCAAGTCAGGATCGCGGCTTTCCTTTGCTGCCGCTTCGCGTTCATCACGAATGGCGGTGCCGTGGGCGATAAACGTTTCCGCGACTTCCGTATCGAGTGCGTTCCAACTGACGCGCACCCCATCCGCGCCCAAAACTTTTACCAGTGCCTCATGGCGGATGAGAAATTGCTCGCACTGTGAAACGTAATAGGCCAGCGCCTCGGTCGCGGTATCAATGGCCGTCAGGCCGCCGCCGATAACCACGGCGGGCAGGCGCAGTTGCAGGTTGGCGATGTTGTCGGCCTTGGCCGCCCCGGTCAGTTGCAGCGCCATCAGGAAATCCGATGCCTGACGTACGCCCGGCGCCAGTCCACCGGGAATGCCCAAAACAGTGGGCTTGCCCGCGCCCATGCACAGCGCAATGTGGTCAAAGCCCAGGTTAAAGGCCTGTTGCTTGGTCAGCTGGGCGCCAAAGCGCACGCCACCGAACAGGCGGAAATTGGCCCGGCGTTCCAGCAGCAGGCGCATGACTTTCAAAAAGTTTTTGTCCCAACGCACCGTAATGCCGTATTCCGCCACGCCGCCGAACCCGGCCAGCACGCGGCTGTCCAGTTCCTCACGCACGGTGTCATAGGTTTCGATGGCGTCAAACGCCACGCGCTCGCCAAAAGGCGTAATGCCATTAAAGCTTGAATCCATTGGTTCAATTTTGGCACCATCAATGGCGATAACGTTGTGGCCTTCGTTCAATAGGTGATGCGCCAATGCCACACCAGCCGGGCCGAGGCCGACCACGAGCACGTTCTTGGCCGTGTGTTCACGCGGTAACGGACGGCGAATGTCCAGTGGGTTCCAGCGCGTCAACAGGGAATAGACCTCAAAGCCCCACGGCAGCTCCAGAACGTCCTTAAGCGCACGGGTCTCAACCTCGGGAATGTTCACCGGGTCCTGCTTTTGGTAAATGCAGGCCTTCATACAATCATTACAAATGCGGTGCCCGGTGCCGGCGCAAAGCGGGTTGTCGACGGCGATGATGGCCAACGCCGCAATGGCGTGACCTTCCATCTTGGCCTTGTGCATTTCTGAAATGCGTTCTTCCAGCGGGCAGCCGGTCAGTTCAATGTTGAAGGTGTTTTTCGTAAAGGCGCCGGTTTTTTTGTCCTTCAGGCCACGTGAACACGAATCCTTGCCGCGATCATGGCAGATGACGCAGTAATTAATTTCATCCAGCGCGCCGGTCAGGTCGCAACCGTTATCCGACAACTTGAAACCGTCGCGGTAATGCACACGATCCGGCGCATAGGCCAGGGCATCAATTTTTCCGCTTATGGAAACGGTGTCGGCGTGCACCAGCTGCATGGGGTCGAGCTTTGCCGGTTCATTAAAAAGAACGTCACCGTTATGACGGGCCCGGCCTTGCGGCGTGTACGTTGCCCACAAGGCATAGGCCGCCGCCTTTTCCAGATTATCCGCATTGGCTTCACCATCATCCAGCCAGCTCATCACAACCTGACTGAACGCCAGCTCGGTCAGCGTGCCGCCCATAAGCGCTGCCAATTCTGTTTCCAGCGCCGCACCGTCGATGGCGGCGGCGTCTTCGGCACTTTTTCCCTTGAGCGCCCGGCGCTGCACGAACAGGCGTTTGCACGCATACAGGGGGTTCAGTTTTAAATGTTCAGCCGTCAGCTCATCAACCTCGGCCTCAATACCAAAGAGACGGGCAATGAAAGCATCAAGATGAGGAGCCAGCGCCAACAGCAGGTCGGCTTCCGCTTTTGCCTCCAGCGCCGCCGGGTCCTGACGGGCCCCCAGCAGGTGCGCTTTAAGCTCACCATCGGTGGTTTCCAGTTCGCCCAGAAACGCCGCGTCCACACGCGCCAGCGCGCGGTCGTCATAAAGGTCATTGAAACCGAGTTCAAAAGCGAGGTTGGGTGCGGGGCTGGCGGTGGTCATTGGCTGGTCATCGGCTGTTGGGGTTCCAAACCGGAGGGGTTATGATGGCTCAGATTTATAACGGAGCGCCGTAAGCTTGAACACCCATTAGAACATCCGCCGCCACGCCGCCTTAACCACCATCAAGGAGCCCGCCCACCATGCAGCCCCTCAACTATGCCGGGGATGTCAGCCCCAAAACCTCATGGGAAATGATGGAAAACGACCCCGCCGCCCACATGGTAGATGTGCGCACGCCCGAGGAATGGGCCTATGTGGGCATTCCCAACCTTTCATCCATTGAGCGCGAGGTCTTTTTTGTGCCCTGGCTGTTTTTCCCCCGCGGCGACATCAACCCCGATTTCGTCGCCCAGATTATCGAAAGCACCGGAGCAACGCCGGATACGACCATCCTGCTGCTGTGCCGTTCCGGGGTGCGTTCGGCCTATGGCGCGCAGGCCATGACCCAGGCCGGTTTTAAGGATTGTTATAACGTGGCCCACGGCTTCGAAGGCGACAAGGACCAGCACGGCCACCGCGGCACGGTTAACGGCTGGAAAGTCGACGGATTACCATGGGCACAGGGCTAATCGGCACAAAAACAGCACAATTCAGCCTTTATTTTCGTTTTGGGGTTAAACCGGGGCTCAAGAATCTGCTAGGATGCCGCCATCTCGACGGACCTCCCAACAAACAAAGCGAGCTTGAACGCTTGATAAGGGAACGGTCACTTCATGGATATTCACGAATACCAAGCCAAGGAAATCCTGGCCAGCTTTGGTGTGCCGGTGCCACCCGGGGGCTTGGCCACCAGCCCCGGTGAAGCCGCCTATCGCGCTACTGAAATCGGCGGCGACAAGTGGGTCTTGAAAGCCCAAATCCATTCCGGGGCGCGGGGTAAGGCCGGTGGGGTCAAGGTGTGTTCGGATGAACGCGAAATCTGGGACGCCGCTGAAGCCCTGCTGGGCAGCAAGCTGGTCACCAGCCAGACCGGCGAACGCGGCCGCGAGGTACACAGCGTCTATATTGAGCAAGCATGCGATATCGACCGTGAAATCTATCTCGGCCTGGTGCTGGACCGTGCCACCCAACGCGTCATGGTGGTGGCATCGGGCAGCGGTGGCATGGACATCGAGGAAATATCGGAAAACGACCCGGGCTCGCTTGTCCGTGAAAGCATTGAGCCCGCCGTCGGCATGCAGGATTTTCAGGCCCGCGCCATTGCCTTTGGTCTCGGTGTCGATGCCAAGCTTATCAGCCGAGCCGCCAAGACCATCATGGGGTGTTATCGCGCCTTTCGCGACATGGACGCCACCATGGTCGAGATCAACCCGCTGGTAATTACCAAGGGCGGGCAGTTGCTGGCGCTGGATGCCAAGATGACGTTTGACGACAACGCACTGTTTCGCCGCCAGCACATTAGCGAACTGCGCGACCGCACGCAGGAAGACCCACGTGAAACGCTGGCCGCCGACCATGGTTTGAGCTACGTCGGGCTGGACGGCAACATCGGCTGCATTATCAATGGCGCCGGTCTCGCCATGGCGACCATGGACATGATCAAGCTGGCCGGTGGTGAACCGGCAAACTTTCTAGACATCGGCGGCGGTGCTTCGCCCGAACGCGTGGCCAAGGCATTCAACGTGGTTTTATCCGACGGCAAGGTGGATGCCATCCTGCTGAACATCTTCGCCGGTATTAACCGTTGCGACTGGGTTGCCAACGGCGTGGTGCAGGCGTTCAAGGAAGTCGGCATCAAGGTGCCACTGGTGGTTCGTCTTTCAGGAACCAACGTCGAGGAAGGCCGCAAAATCCTCAAGGAAAGCGGACTGCCCATCATCACTGCCGAAACGCTGGTCGAATCCAGCCGC
>CBFCYL010000011.1:0-53446 GCA_965602455.1 uncultured Thalassospiraceae bacterium
CTCATCGCGGATCAGGTCTATGGCGTCCTTTCCCGTGACCCCGGCATCAAGGCGGTAATCGGCGATAATCAGGTCGGGCATGCGCTCGCCGCCGTTGAAGGTGCTGCTGATGAGGCCGCGCTCAAGCGTATTGAAAGACAAGGTGTGGTAGCCATGACCCTCCAGAACAGCCTTCAGGCCGGTGACCACCTGTTCATCATCTTCGATGATAACAATGTGTTCATTGCCGTCCATAACGTCAGCAGCACCAGCCAAATTATCACCAACTTCGTCATGTTCGGGTGAGCCGCTCAGCAGTGGCACCGAAACCCTGAACACGGAACCCTTGCCGGGCCGGGAATCAAACGTCAGCTGGCTGCCCAAAAGGCGGGTCAGGCGCTCGACGATGGAAAGCCCAAGCCCAAGCCCGTGCGTTCGTCTGCGCGCTTCGTTATCAATTTGGTAGAAGTCCTGGAAGATAAGCTCTTGTTGTTCCGGTGCAATGCCGGGCCCGCTGTCCCAGACCTCTATCCACAGGTTTCCACCGCGTTTGCGACAGCCCAGAATCACCCGGCCCTTATCCGTATACTTGATGGCGTTGTCCACCAGATTGCGAATGATGGTTTCCAGAAGTGCGGGGTCTGAGGTTATCGAAGCCGAACAAGGCACGGTCCTTAATGTCAAATCCCTGGACCATGCCACGGCGGACATTTCCCCGGTGATGCGCGTCAGCAGGGCGCCCACCTGAAAGTTTTTGATTTCAGGCTTCACGACCCCGGCTTCAAGCTTAGAAATGTCGAGCAATGAATTGAGTAATTCTTTCAGGCTATCAAGCGAATTGCGGATCAGGTCGAGAATTTCCTTTTTCTCCGGGTCGTCTTCCTTTCCGGTCAGGGCATAAACAAACAGGTTTAACGCCTGCAGGGGCTGGCGAAGGTCATGGCTAGCGGCGGCCAGAAACTTGGTTTTGGCGGTGCTAGCGTGCTCGGCGTCATCGCGGGCCTGGCGCAGGCCTTCCTCGCGGTTGTGAATCTCGCGAACAAAGTATTCAAGGGAATTGGCCATTTCGGCAATTTCATCATTGCCCGTTGTATCAATGGGTTCGTTCTTGCCACCCACGTGGGTCAACATACTGAGACGCAGGCCGCTGAGACGTTTCAGCACCGTATTGGAGACATAGAAGAAGGTGACAAGGGCAACGATTGCCGAAAGCATAATAAAGCCAACCAGAATCTGGATGGTCAACGTCATGTCGCGACGGTTTTCGGCGCTTCTTTGTTCGACAGATGAACGAATTTCCAAAATTGCGCGTTCCGTAACCGATGAAAATTGTTCAGCGACGGTTCGTACTCTCTCAAGCGCACCGGCAACCTGAAGGTCAGACTGCAGGTAATCTGCTTTGACCGCGAATATGGCGCTGCTACCTGACAAAATGGCGTTAAACCGCTCAATGACGCTACCGGCAATGGACCGGGAGCGTTCGGGCAAGAAGCGCACCAGCGAAACAGCGCTGCGCAAATCTTCGTCAATTTTACGCCGGTAATGTATCAGCTGTGATGTGTGCTCGACCCGCATAACGGAGAGCATGGTAATAATGATAGAGTTTACCGTCTCGTTCCATTGCAGCGTTGGCCCCGGCGTTGCGATGTCGCCATAAGGAAGATTTGCAGAAAACTGGTAGGTAACCAGGTCTTCCTGCAACAGCTGGATTTCACCACCGATTTCCTTCAACGCATTGCTCAGCGCCAGGCGGTTTTCCGTCAGCAGGTTGATGTGTTGGTATGAAGTAATCAATTGCTGCTTCAGTCGCAGCATTTCCTCTTTCTGGGCCCTGGGCAGGGCGGTGTCTGAAATGCCGGCAAGAACTTCCTCCATCCAGGCCGCATCATCGTTTACTTTATCAATTTCATTTTGTCGCTTCCATTTATTGGGCGCGACCAGAAGCGCCTCGCCACGTTCGGCGATGCTGACACTAAGACGGCTGATGTGCGTGGTATCGGCAAGGGTGGGTATTTCGTTTTCGGTCAGCGAAGCGAAATTTCGATTAAATGTGCTAAGCGCAACAATAGAGGCGCTGCCGCCAATCACGACAGATATCGCCAAAAAGCCAAGCGACATGAACAGTCTTCTCGATATAATAGGGCTGGTTTTGGGCATCCGGCTGCGTTTATTCAGTTAAACGAAAGGGTTAACCAAGTATCATTTGGATGGTAGCATCTTATTCAACCATACAACACGTAAGAAAATTCGGGTATATCATCCATATTCAGGCGTATTCGGGGAGAAAACGGTTTGCGTAAAACCCACACAGTCACGTTGGCAATGGTTGCAGCAGTTGCCGCCTTTTTTGTTTTTGGCGCGGTCGCCGAGGCCGCGACGACCGTAGAAACGGTGCGCAGTCGTGGATATGTGCGTTGTGGCGTTACCGACCGTTTGCCCGGCTTTTCCCTGATTAGCACAGAAGGGCAGTGGAAGGGTTTCAACGTCGATTTGTGTGGCGCCCTTGCCGCCGCTGTTTTGGGCAATCGTAAGGCTGTTGAAATTCAGGATTTCTGGATTGATGCCCTTATATCGGGTGATGTTGATGTGTTGCATGCCGGTTCCACGTGGACCTATAGCCGCGACACAACAAAGCCTATCGAATTTCCCGGCACCGTTTTTTATGACGGCCAGGGCTTTATCGCCCATAAGCACATGGGCGCCAAAACACTTTCAGAAGCCAGGGAAAAAAGCGGATTACGCATTTGCGCCATTGCGGAAACGTCAACCGCCGGTCAGAACATTGATGAATACATCAAGCTAAATAACCTGGATTGGAACGTCGTCATGGTCACCACGATGGATGGCATGTGGCGTGCGTTTTTCGGCGGGCGCTGCGATATGGCGATCCATGACCGCACGGCATTGGTAACGGTGTTGGCCGCACGTATGGAAGATTCAACCAACTTTATTATTTTTCCAGAAGTTATATCCAAGGAACCGTTGTCTCCGGCGGTTCGTTCCGATGACGAACAATGGATCAATATTGTTCGCTGGGTCACCTTTGCCATGATTGCAGCAGAAGAACTAGGCGTTACGTCACAAAATATTGACGCCATGAAAACAAGCCAGCGCCCTGATATCCAACGTCTTGTCGGTGCCTCGCCCGGCTTCGGCGCAGGCTTAGGGTTGGATGACGACTGGGCCTATCGGGTAATTAAGCAGGTGGGCAATTACGGCGAGATTTTTGAAAACAACCTCGGTGCCCAAACACCCTTCAGGCTTGGGCGCGGCCTTAATGGCCTGTGGACCCAGGGCGGCCTGATGATTGCCCCGCCGTTACGCTGATCCCTGGCGCCCAGCCAAAGCCCCAGATTTCTTTATCCCGCCGGAAACGCAACCTTCCGGCGGGATTTTTGCTGCCCGGTTGCGGTTGAAATTACTGGCCAAACCGACAAAATCTTGATAAATTACTGATAAATTATATTTATGAATGAAAGCTGGCTGCCGTGCCCACCTTGTTTCCACCGTCCGAGAGCTCAAACGCAAACCCGCCCGCTGCACCGTCTTCAGGTGACTGGCGTTTCTGGATTGACCGTGGCGGCACCTTTACCGATGTCGCCGCCCGCGACCCGGACGGCGCCATTCGCACCCTGAAGCTGCTGTCGGAAAATCCTGAACAATATAAAGACGCCGCCCTCGAGGGCATTCGCCGGTTGCTGGGCGTTGGCAGCGAAGAAAAGATCCCCGAAAGGGTCATCCGCCATGTCAAGATGGGCACCACCGTGGCGACCAACGCGCTGCTGGAACGTAAGGGCGACCGCACGGCTTTGGTCATTACCAGAGGTTTTCGTGACGCCCTTAAAATTGGCTATCAAAACCGGCCACACCTTTTTGAGCGCAACATTACCAAGCCGGAAATGTTGTTCGATGATGTGATAGAGGCGATTGAACGCATCAGTGCGGGCGGCGATGTTTTGCAACCCCTTGATGAAGTGGCACTGGACAGTGCGCTGCGTCGTGTGTTCAAGGACGGCACCCGCTCGGTAGCCATTGTGTTCATGCATGGCTATCGCTTTTCCGAACACGAAAAAGAAGCAGCCCGCATCGCCAGGCGAATTGGCTTTACCCAGGTTTCGGTCAGCTTTGAGGTCAGTCCGTTGATGAAGCTGGTTTCGCGCGGCGACACCACGGTGGTGGATGCCTATCTTTCGCCCATTTTGCGCCGCTATGTTGAGCGCATCGCCAGCGAGCTTGGCGATACTCAACTCATGTTTATGCGCTCAAGCGGCGGCCTGACCGATGCCCGTTTGTTTCAGGGAAAAGATAGCATTCTTTCGGGGCCGGCAGGCGGCGTTGTCGGCATGGCGCGAACCGGCAGGCAGGCCGGGTTTGCCAAGCTAATCGGCTTTGACATGGGTGGCACCTCAACGGATGTCAGTCATTTTGATGGCGAGTTCGAGCGCGCCTTTGAAACCCACGTTGCCGGCGTGCGCATGCGCGCGCCAATGATGCACATTCACACCGTGGCGGCAGGTGGCGGGTCTATTTTGCATTTTGACGGGGCGCGTTTTCGGGTTGGCCCCGACAGTGCGGGCGCCAACCCCGGCCCGGCGTGTTACCGCCGCGGCGGGCCTTTGGCAGTAACCGACTGCAATGTCATGCTGGGTAAGATTCAACCGCAGTTTTTTCCCCATGTGTTTGGCCCAGGTGCCGATGAGCCATTGGATGAAAACGTAGTGCGCGAAAAATTCATTGAGCTTGCTGCTGAAATCAAGGCCGCCACCGGCAACGACCAGACACCCGAAGTCGTGGCCGAAGGGTTTTTGCATGTTGCCGTGGAAAACATGGCCAACGCGATCAAGAAAATATCGGTTGAACGGGGTTATGACATTACGGAATACGCGCTGAACTGCTTTGGTGGCGCCGGCGGACAGCATGCCTGCATGGTGGCGGATGCACTGGGCATTGAATCTATTTTTATCCACCCGCTGGCGGGCGTGCTTTCGGCTTACGGCATGGGCCTTGCTGATTTTTCCGCCATGCGCGAACGCTCGCTTGAAGTTCCGTTAACGGAAGAAACAACAAATGCCATTGCCGATGTTCTCGACCAACTGGGGAATGAAGCGAAGGCTGAATTACTGGAGCAGAAAATTGCGCTCGAAAAAATATCGATTAAACGCAAGGTTCACCTGCGCTACCGGGGAACCGACACGGCGTTGCTGGTTGACGAAGCAGCAATGGATGAAATGATCACCGCCTTTGAAAGTGCCCACCGCCAGCGGTTCGGCTTTCTGCAGCCCGGCCGCGGCCTGGTTGTCGAGGCCGTTTCCACCGAGGCCATCGGCCAAACCGGCGAAGGCGACAGCGGTGAACTGCCGGCGGAACTGGACCTCGGAGGCCCACAGCCGCTGGCCCAGGCGATTCTTACCAGTGGCGGCCATGCCTTTGATGCGCCGGTTTACGATATCAAGGCTTTCAGACCCGGTGATGTGGTCAAGGGCCCCGCCATTGTGGTGGACGCCAACGCCACCACCGTGGTCGAGCCCGGATGGCAGGCCATGTTTACCAACCTCGCCAGCCTTATTTTGACACGGTTCGAGCCGCGACCGCGTCGCGAAAGTATTGGCACCAGTGCCGACCCGGTGATGCTGGAAATTTTCAACAACCTGTTTATGTCCATCGCCGAGCAAATGGGCGCGACACTGGCCAACACGGCGCATTCGGTAAATATAAAAGAGCGGCTTGATTTTTCCTGCGCCGTTTTTGATTCCGCCGGCAATTTGGTGGCCAACGCACCGCATATGCCGGTGCACCTGGGCTCCATGGGCGAAAGCGTCAAATCGGTGATTGATGCGCATGGTGATGCCATGAATCCCGGCGATGTGTTCGCCATCAACGCGCCGTATAACGGCGGCACCCACCTGCCCGATATTACCGTGGTTACACCGCTGTTCGATGATGCCGAAGAAGGGGCGGGGGATCTTAAAGCGGCAAGTGTTTTATTTTATGTTGCCTCACGCGGCCACCATGCCGACATCGGCGGCATAACACCGGGTTCCATGCCACCGGCAAGCACCAACGTCAGCGAAGAAGGGGTGTTGTTTAACAACATGCTGATTGTTGAAAATGATCGTTTGCTGGAAGGTGATATCCGCGACCTGCTGGCATCGGGTGAATACCCGGCCCGCAACCCGGATCAGAACCTTGCCGACCTTGGCGCCCAGATTGCCGCCAACGAGAAAGGTAAGCTGGAACTCAGGCGCATGGTGGCCCACTTCGGGCTGGATGTGGTCAGGGCCTACATGGGCCACGTGCAGGACAACGCCGAAGAATCCGTGCGCCGGGTGCTTGACGTGCTTGCCGATGGCACGTTCACTTATGAAATGGATAACGGTGCGGAAATTTGCGTTGCCATATCCATTGATAAAGCGGCACGCAAGGCGGTGGTTGATTTTACCGGCTCATCTGAACAACAAGCCACCAACTTCAACGCCCCCCTGCCGGTTTGCCGGGCGGCGGTGCTGTATGTGTTTCGCACGTTGGTCGATGATGACATTCCTTTGAACGCCGGCTGCCTTAAGCCCATCGAAATAATTGCGCCCGAGGGCTCTATCCTCAACCCCCGCCACCCGGCTGCTGTGGTGGCGGGTAACGTGGAAACCTCGCAATGTGTAACCGATGCGCTGTATGGCGCCCTTGGCGTCATGGCGGCTGCCCAGGGCACCATGAACAACTTCACTTTCGGCAATGAAAAGTACCAGTACTACGAAACCATATGCGGCGGTTCCGGCGCGGGGCCAGACTTTCACGGTCAGGATGCGGTGCAAACGCACATGACCAATTCGCGCCTGACCGACCCGGAAGTTCTGGAATGGCGTTTCCCGGTGCGGGTGGAAAGTTTTGCCATCCGCACGGGCTCCGGCGGTAACGGGCGATATCGCGGCGGCAACGGCGTGATCCGGCGTATCCGCTTTCTTGAGGCCATGAGCGCGGCCATTCTTTCCAACCACCGCCGGGTGCCGCCGTTTGGCATGGCCGGTGGCGAGGCGGGCGCCGTGGGCAATAACCGTATCAGGCGCAAAGGTGGCATGACGCAGGAACTTGGCGCTACCGCCAGCGCCGAGCTGGAGGCCGGAGACGAATTTATTATTGAAACACCCGGTGGCGGCGGTTATGGCGTGCCTAAAAAGAGTCCATAAAAGGAGAGCCGACATGACAAAGAAGGCAGTAAAACATCGCCCGATCGTTTCATCGGCACATCTGGCGCGTGAAGGTGCGGAGGCCTTAAGTGAGTTTGAGTATGGCCTGATCCTGGCACACAACGCCTTTTCGCGGTGGGTGCAGCGCTGCATGGCGGCGGCGGGAAACGCAGACCTTGGCGTGCTTGATATTCTGGTTCTGCACTCGGTTAATCATCGCAGGCGTGAAAAAAAAGTCGCCGATATCGCCTTTGTGATGGGCATAGAAGATGTCCACTGGATAACCTATGCCCTGAAGAAACTGGCCAAGGCGAAATTGGTGGATCGCCACCGCCGGGGCAAGGAAACCTTCTTTGCCATCACCAAGCAGGGGCAAGCGGCCTGTGGTGCGTATGCAAAGGTGCGCGAGGATTGCCTGCTACAGTCGGCACAAGCGCTAGGCGCAGGTGATGGTGCGCTTTCCGAGGCGGCTGATCGTCTGCGCGCACTTTCAGGGCTATACGACCAGGCGGCCCGCGCCGCTGCGTCACTGTAATTTCCTCTGGAAACGCTAGAAAAAGTGCTGACGTTGCAACCCGCCAATGATGGCCGGGGTCGCTTTGCATCTGCATGCCATATTGTGTATGGTTTAATCTGACTTGAGCAAAAAATAAACGTGGTCATCAAAACACCAATGCTCGGTTGAGGGAAACAGCGCGTTGCGCACGTAAGAAGCAAGACTATTGATGGGTATATTTAATCTTATCGTTCGCATCACGGCGGTCATTTTCGTCGTTGAATCCGTGGTTATGTTGATTTTCATGTTCTATCTGGACATGGATCACACATGGCAGGACGCGTTCCTCGATTCAGCGATGTTGAGTGCCATGTCGGCACCGCTTTTGTACTTTCTGGCCATTCGGCCCTATATCCGTTCCCGTCGCGCCATTGAGCAGGCCGGCGATGCGTCGCGCCACCGCACCGAACGCATCCTCGCCCAGGTGATGGAAACCGCCGTCGATGGCATCATTACCATTAATGACCGGGGCTACGTTCTTTCGTTTAGCACTTCTGCTGGTGATATTTTTGGATACACGTCCAAGGAAGTGATCGGCAACAAGGTTGATATGTTGATGCCGGAACCGGATTCCAGCGCTCATGATGGTTACCTGCAGCGATATTACGACACCGGCGAACCGCATATCATCGGCCAAGGCCGTGAGGTCACGGGCAAGCGCAGGAACGGCCAAACGTTCCCGATGGACCTGGCCGTCAGTGAAATGATTATTGATGGCGAACGCGTGTTTACCGGCATCGTGCGCGACATTACATACCGTAAAAAATTTGAAAATGATCTGATTGAGCAAAAAGAACGCGCCGAACGCGCCAACCGGGTGAAGACCGAGTTTCTGGCTAACATGAGCCATGAGTTGCGCACACCGCTTAACGCCATTATCGGGTTTTCCGAAATTTCAAGAACGGAAGTCTTTGGCCCGCTGGGGAATGAAAAATACAAGGAATACAGCAACGACATATATGAATCAGCCTCACACCTGCTTGACCTGATTAATGACATTCTTGATCTGTCACGCATCGAGGCCGATAAGTTCGAGGTTGCTGACGATGTATTTGATGTTGCCGATGTCATTGACCCCGCCGTGCATCTGGTTGATTTCAGTAAGGTTAAATTTCATAAAAATATTGCCCCGGACCTGGCCCGTGTGCGCGCCGACAAGCGCCGGATCAAGCAGGTCGTGTTGAACCTGCTGTCCAATGCCGCCAAGTTTACCCCCGACGGCGCCAATGTCGGCATCGAGGCCGCGCAAGGCGATGATGGCAGTGTCGTTATCGAGGTGTGGGACCACGGCATTGGCATGAGCGACGATGAGCTCACCTGCGCGCTGAGGCCCTTTGAGCAGGTCGACAGCGGGCTGGCGCGCAAATACGAAGGAACCGGTCTCGGTTTGCCGCTGGCCCAGCGGCTGACCCTGATTAACCAGGCCGGTTTCGACATTGAGAGCAAAAAGGACGAGGGCACCCGAATCCGGGTCTCGTTTCCCCCGGAGCGCACCGTTACCGCCAGATGAGGCACTTGTGCTGTCCATGGTCGACTTGTGCGGGCGTGATTTTACCCGAAACTGGCTGAAAATCGGGATATATGGGCCCTTTCAAACCCTTTCAGGTGTTGACAGAGCGGCCCCGGCCCCTTATGTTCCGCGCCTTATGGGGCTTTCGGGCTCGCAAGCAAGCAACAGGATATCGGTCATGAAGGTTTTGAATTCCCTTAAATCTGCAAAAAAGCGCGACAAGAACTGCGTTATTGTCCGGCGCAAGGGACGTGTCTATGTGATCAACAAGCGCAACCCGCGTTTCAAGGCTCGCCAAGGTTAATAAGGTTAATTAAGGCCCGATAAAGGCCAATTCTGAGGGCAATTTCTGGTTCTGCGCCCTGCTTAGCTTTAAAACCCGCGCCCTTATTATTGAAGGCGCGGTTTTTCTTTGCCCTCACGAAGCATTATCCATACATAATCATCGTTACCGCCCTGTTTTGTCTTGGTTGAGGAAGCACCCCCGGTTATGGAAATGCCCAAGCCCGACCCCGCCATTATCGCCCGGCGCGATGATGTCATCGCCGCGCTCAGGAAAATCGTTCCCGGCGAAGGGGTGATTGTTGATGAAGAAGAACTGAACGCCTATGAATGCGATGGCCTGATGGCCTATCGCCAGCTGCCAATGGTAGTGGTTCTTCCCGAAACGACCGGGCAGGTTTCTGAAATTCTTTCTTATTGTCATGACGCGGGCATAAACGTGGTGCCGCGCGGTGCCGGCACCGGCCTTTCCGGTGGCGCATTGCCCATGGCCGATGCTGTGACGCTTGGCCTTGGCAAGTTCAACCGCATTTTGGATGTTGATCTGGAAAACCGCGCCGTGGTGGCGCAGCCCGGCGTGACCAATATGGCCATTACCAATGCGGTTGAGGGAGAAGGGTTTTATTACGCACCGGACCCGTCTTCGCGCATTGCGTGCTCCATCGGCGGCAACGTTGCGGAAAATTCCGGGGGCATGCATTGCCTGAAATACGGCCTGACCACCAACAACGTGCTGGGCGTGGAAATGGTCCTGATGAACGGCGAGATTATGCGCCTTGGCGGCAAGCACCTCGATGCCGGCGGTCTTGACCTGCTGGGTGTGATTACCGGTTCCGAGGGTTTACTGGGCGTCATTACCGAAGTTACGGTTCGTGTGTTGCAAAAGCCTGAAACCGCGCGCGCCATGTTGTTGGGCTTTCCGTCATCTGTTGCCGGCGGCGACTGCGTGGCCGCCATTATCGGCGAGGGCATTATTCCCGGTGCCATGGAAATGATGGATAAAATGGCCATCGATGCCATGGAACGGTTTGTTCATTCCGGCTACCCGCTGGATGTTGAATCCCTGCTGGTGGTAGAACTTGACGGCCCGGCAGCGGAAGTAGAACACCTGATCGCCAAGGTTGGTGCCATTGCCAAGCGCGCGGGCTCTACCTTTTCGCGGGTTAGTAACTCGGAAGATGAGCGCCAGATGTTCTGGAAGGGCCGCATGTCGGCATTTCCTTCCGTGGGGCATATCTCGGCCGATTACCTGACCATGGATGGCACCATCCCGCGCCATCGCCTGCCGGAAGTTTTGAAACGCATCAGCGAAATGTCGGCCAGTTGCGGATTGCGCGTGGCCAACGTTTTCCATGCTGGTGACGGCAACCTGCACCCGTTGATTTTGTTCGATGCCAACATTGAAGGTGACCTGGAGAAAGCAGAAACCTTTGGCGCCGATATCCTGAAACTGTGTGTTGAGGTCGGCGGCGTGCTTTCGGGTGAGCACGGAATCGGGGTTGAAAAACGCGACCTGATGGGGGTTATGTTCAACGAAACCGACCTCGAGCAGCAGCATCGACTGAAATTCGCTTTTGACGGCAACGGCCTGCTTAATCCCGGCAAGGTCTATCCGACCCTGAACCGCTGTGCTGAAATGGGATGGATGAAGGTGAGTGCGGGTAACGTGGCGTTCCCTGACATCCCCCGTTTTTGATAAAAGCACACAGCCCCATGACCGAAACCCCAATGACCAAAACTTTGCGTCCCGATGATGTGAACCAACTGCAAGATGCCGTGCAGGCCGCCTTTGGTGCCAAGAAACCCCTGGAAATTATTGCGCACGGCTCCAAACGTGGCCTTGGATCACCGGTGCGCGCCACGGCAACGCTCGATATGAGCGCTTTTTCCGGCATCAGCCTTTATGAGCCCGAGGAACTGGTCATGTCGGCGGCGGCGGCGACCCCGCTTGCTGAAATTAACGCCACCCTTGCTGCCCAGAGCCAGATGCTGGCATTCGAGCCGTGGGACCCGGCGCCGTTGTTCGGCCTTGCGCCGGGCCGCGGCACCATTGGTGGCGTTATGATGGCGGGTTTAGCCGGCCCGCGGCGCATTGCGGCGGGCTCGGCGCGCGACCACCTGTTGGGGTTCAAAGCCGTTAACGGCATGGGCGAACTGTTCAAGTCGGGTGGCCGGGTGGTCAAGAACGTAACCGGGTTTGACCTTTCAAAATTAATGGCGGGTTCGTTCGGCACGCTGGGTGTGGCCACTGAACTGACCTTTAAGGTGTTACCGCGTCCGCCCAAGGCCCGCACCGTGGTGGTGTTTGGACAGGAACTGGAAGACGCCGGAAAAATCATGCGCGCCGCACTGGGCTCCGCCCATGAAGTTTCAGCGAGCGCGCACCTGCCTGCGGCATCCGCCTTATTGAGCGAGGTCGGGCGCATTAAGACGGGTGAGGCGGCAACGCTTATCCGGGTAGAGGGGCCGGGCCCCTCGGTTGAACACCGCGCCCGCGCACTGAAAGATCAATTTTCCGCGTTTGGCGCGGTTGACGAGCTGCATACCGAAAACTCGGTCCGCCTTTGGCGTGAAATCCGTGACCAGTTGGTGTTGCCAGCCAGCGAAGGACGTCAGGTGTGGCGTCTTTCTGTCGCGCCCAGCGATGGCCCGCGCGTGGCGAGCTTGTTACTGGCCCAGCTGGGCGGTGATGTGACACTGGATTGGGGCGGCGGGCTGGTTTGGTTTTCCGTTGCCTCCGCCGATGACGCCAATAAAGGGATTGTGCGTTCCATCGTTACCGGTGTTGGCGGGCACGCCATGGTGGTGCGCGCCGATGACGCGGTGCGCGAACGGGCGGGTGTATTCCAGCCCAGTGACGAAACGATTAGGCAGCTCTCCGGTCGCATCAAACAGGCGTTTGACCCTGAAAACATCCTCAACCCCGGCCGCCTTGGCGCTGGCATTGTGAGATAAGGGGAAAAGATAAATTATGGAAACCCGCTTTACCCCGGAACAGCTTTCCACGTCGCCGATCAAGGCGGTCAATACCATTTTGCGAAAATGCGTGCATTGTGGGTTCTGTACTGCGACGTGCCCGACCTATGTGTTGCTGGGCGATGAACTGGATAGCCCGCGCGGGCGTATATACCTGATCCGCGACCTGCTGGAAAACCCGAAAAAACCATCATCGCACGCCGTTAAACACCTCGACCGTTGCCTTTCATGCCTATCGTGCATGACCACCTGCCCATCGGGGGTGGATTACATGCACCTTGTTGATCATGCCCGCGCACAAATAGAAAGCCATTACCGCCGCCCGTTGGCGGATCGCCTGCTGCGTGAATTGTTGGCCCGCGTATTGCCGAACCCCAAACTGTTTCGCTTGTCACTGTGGGCCGCGAAGCTGGTCAGGCCATTAAACGCATATATGCCGGGACGTTTGCGCACGCTGATGGCGATGGCACCGGAACACATCAAGCCTGAGGGCTCTTCGGCGCACCCCGGCGTCGTTCCTGCGGTGGGTGAAACCAAACGCCGGGTTGCCCTGATGCCGGGCTGCGCCCAGCAGGTTCTGAACCCGGCTATCAATGAAGCCACGGTTCGTGTGCTGACACGGCTTGGCTGTGAGGTGGTCGTTGCCGATGGTGGCGGTTGCTGCGGCGCGCTGGTTCATCATATGGGCCGCGAAGCGGCGGCGCAGGAACAGGCGCGCATCAATGTCGGCGCATGGATGGCCGAAATTTCGGCTGGTGGGTTGGATGCCATTGTCATTAACGCTTCAGGCTGCGGCACGACGGTCAAGGATTACGGCCACATGCTGAAAGATGATCCTGAATGGGCAAAGCCTGCCGCCACCGTATCTGCATTGGCCCGTGACGTGACCGAAGTTTTATCCGACATCGGTATCGAGACATTCAAGGCGTTTGAGCGCCCGGGTGTGGCTTACCATTCGGCGTGCTCCATGCAGCACGGGCAGAAATTGAAGCTTGAGCCGGTACAGTTGTTAAAACGCGCCGGTTTTGATGTTTCCGAACCGGCCGAGGCGCATCTTTGCTGCGGTTCCGCCGGAACCTATAACATCATGCAGCCTGCGCTCGCCAGTCAATTGGGTCAGCGCAAGGCCAAAAACCTCCACGCCGTGAAGGCAGAGGTTATTGCCACCGGCAACATTGGCTGCATGGAACAGCTTGCCACTCATTCACATTTGCCCGTTGTGCATACGGTCGAGTTACTGGACTGGGCGACCGGCGGGCCGAAGCCGGACAAGCTTTAGACTTTTATTTATGATTTTCGGGAACGCAAAGGGCCGCGCTTTAGACCCTTTTGGGCGTTAGCCATTTGCGCTTGCCTTCGCGGCATGCGACCCCGGCGTATGTCTTCGACATGGCGCCCTGGGTGATGACCTGTTTGTAATTTCTGCAAAATTTGCCATTGGTGGCGCGGAAGGTCTGAACCGGGGTTATGGTGGCGGCAACGTTCGTTTTCGGGTCGCGGTAACTGGCGGCCTCGCCACTGTTCTTGTTTTCCAGCGCTTCCTGAAAAGCGCGGCGGAAACCACGCGCAGCCTCTTCCGAAAGCAGGCCCATCCCGGGGCGCACCGCCGTTAGTTCGCGTCTGGCTGTCTTTTTTCCGCTACGGCGGTTTTCGCGCAGGACGTAGTGGTTTATTTCCGGTGCATAGTAATAGGTAATCGTTTGGCGCCATTTGCGTCGTCCGGTGATGGAATTACGCTTGCAGGCAACGCGGAATGTATTGAACGAGCCCGCCAGAACGCGAATGTTCTCGGTTCCGTCTACCGAACACGACCACTTCTGGCTATAGCTGCCTTCACGACCGTTGACTTTCGATACGGATTTTATGTCGGTAACAAACGTTGCTTCCTTTCCCACGACCAAAGGCCAGATGGCATTGGCGCTGGCCGGGGTGGACTTGGCATATTCGCGCAATCTGCTTTCCAGGTAGATTTCGGGTGCGAAGATATTGGCGCTGGTGGTGAACGTGCGTTTGGAGGAAGTCAGCCATTTAACCTGACCATTGCCGCCACCGGTTACCTTGTGTGAAAGCCCGCTGCTGAAATAGAACTTATCGCCGCTCATATAACTGGGCATTTGTGCCGCTGCCATGGCCGGCCCTGCGGGCGTAGGAATAAAACTCACACCTGCTGTCTGGCAACCGGAAAGCCCAAGGACTGACAGGGCGCAAACAAGCGCAGCCTGCGCCGCACCCGAAAGGCGGCTTGGTGATTTTCCAAACATTATCGGTGTGCGAAAAAAGGTCATGATCATACCGGAAGGCCCCATTGATATTAGTATTTAATTGCTAACGTAAACTTACGCATCGCGTTCTGAACAGTGCCTGAACTGGCCTTTAAAGCGACTGGGAACCGGGCTCTATAATCAGGTAGCGGGTTTTCCACTGTCCGCCATCATCGCGACAAGCAAGGCCAACCGTTGAATCCATCAGGCCATCGGTGGTCACGTCTTTGCGGTATTCGCGGCAAAAGCGCCCGGCTTTATCCTGGTAGGTGCGCACCGGCGTAATCTCGGCCCGGCGGTTGCCATCGGGGTTGGCCCACGTCAGGGGTGTGCCGCTGAGGTTGACTTCAAGCGCACGGCCCAGGGTCTTTTCAATTTCGGCCCGTTCCACTTGCTGGGTCAGCATGGCCAGACGAAGGGCGCTTTCGGTGCGTTGTTCGGAAATGCCATAACCGCCGCCGCCGCCGATCATCAACCCGGCCAGTGCCGCCGCCATGGGCAGCGCGGCGCGCCAGTTTCCGGTTTTGGCATTGCGTCCAGCAAGATTGACCACGGCGCCGCCGTGTTGGCCACGGTTTTTAGCCGCCAGTTGGGTGGGCTCAGTGGTGGCCGTTGCGATTAAATGCTCGGGCGGAGTTTCATGGAGGATGTCGTTAAATGCGACCCCGGCAAGGGCCGAGATTTCGCGCAGGCGTTCCACATAGGTGCGGGCCTCGCTGTCCGTTTCAAGGTGGGCCTCGACGTCGGCTGCGGTTTTCGCGTCCAGTTCGCCATCCACATAAGCAATCAGGGTGGTTTCATCGATGGTTTTCATGATCAGACACCTCTTTCCAGATGGGTTACGTCTTCGAGATCGGCTTCAGCGTTTGTTGCTTCCGCATTGTTTATGTCGTTGTTTAGCATTTGCATCATTCGGTTTCGGGCCCTGACCAGTCGACTGGTCAGGGTGCCGATGGGGATATCCAGGGTATCGGCAGCTTCCCTGTAAGACAGCCCTTCAACGGAAACCAGCATGACAACGGCGCGCTGGTCGTCGGAAAGGTTAAGTATGGCGCGGCGAACCTTGTCCAGGGTCAGGGTGGCTTGAACATGGGCTTCGCCATCAAAGGCATTCACGCCCTGGGTCTCGACAACCTCCAAATAATTGTCCCGACGTTTCTGGCTGCGGATCTGGTCGATGTGGGTGGTCTGGATAATGCGAAACACCCAACTGTCGAGCCTTGTTCCACTCTGCCACTGGTCGAACCGGGTAATTGCCTTTTCCAGCGCCGCCTGCACCAGGTCATCGGCCGCATCGGTGTTACGGGTCAACCCCAACGCAAAGCGGCGAAAGCGGGGCAGCAGCCGAACCAGTTCCTGTTGAGCGCTTGAATCCAAGATCGTTTTCCAGCTAAATTAAACTAACATATTGTTTTAACTGATATTTTATGCCGTGTCAGGTTATGCAAACACATTAGACTGACACAAGGACAACGCCGGGAAAGTGATTATCATCCCGCGAGGGGGCTTTTTTTGTTTTTTTTACGCCATGGGGAAATTAAAAGGGATTAAACGGCTCCCGGGCGGCGTTGTCCCACCAGAAAGCGCCGAAAAGGTGTTCTGCAGACGTGCTCTGGCAATTATTACCAGAATGCAGAAAGTAAAGGATTTAGCCATGTTTGACCGTAAATTATCCCATTTCAATACCGCTGCCTCAATGGGCACGGGTGACAAAATTGATGTTGCCGCCGCCGTTCGGGCGGCCGTCAGGAAGGCCATCATGGGCGCTTCCATCAGCTTTTTGGCCCTGACTTTTATTACTGCCCCGTTTTCAGCCAGCACCGATGGCTTCTCACTGACGCCCACCAAGGCTTTTGCCGACGATGACGGTGGTAGTGACGGTGGCGAAAGTGAGGGCGGCGATGATGGCGACGACAGCGACGACGACAGCGACGACGACAGCGACGACGACAGCGACGACGATGACCACGACAGCGACCACGACAGCGACCACGACAGCGACGATGACAGCGACGACGACAGCGAAGATGACGGCGACGACGAAGGTGACGACGCCGATTTCGATCAAAATGACGATGATGGCGACGACAATGGCAACGACGACAATGGCAACGATGACGATGGCGCTGGTGCCGGTGCTGCTCCGACAGCCCCGACAGCCCCGACGGCCCCGACAGCCCCGACAGCCCCGACAGCCCCGGCGACTCCCACGGGTGGCGGTTCGCTGGTTGGCGCCCTGGGTGGCTTGAACCCGGTTTCCCCGGCCACCGAGGCCGGTCTGGTCGGCAGCTGGGGCGGCGCACCCCTTCCATAAACGGCGCCACAATAAAGCCACGCTCAAATTATACCAATGAAGCGATCCCCCCGGTTATCAAGGCCGTGGGGGATCGGTCGTTTTGGGGTCTGGGCACCGTTTCACGCCTTCTTGAAAGCCGGGCGGGGGAACACTACTATGCGCCGGACTTAGGAACCGCCACCCCGTAACATCAATTCACGTCCATTCGCGCTTATTTGCGATCATGAGCGCACGAAAAGGCAGCAGAAAAATTGGCCCACAAAACGCTTATTATCATTGCCGGCTCAATTACCCTGACGGTGGCGGCATTGTTTGTCGCACCGCATTTTATCAACTGGAATGAATACAAATCCGATATTACCGAACAAATCAGCCAGGCGACCGGGCGCGATATTGCCATCGACGGCACACTAAATGTTCGCATCCTGCCAACCCCGGCGATGACCGTTCGCAATGTTCGCCTGGCCAACCTCGATGGTGCCGGGACGCCGGACATGGTGCGCCTTGAAGCCTTGCAGGTGCGCGTAGCGCTGATGCCGCTTTTAAGCGGTGAAGTGCAGGTTGAACGCATTCGCCTGCTCAACCCGGTCATTAACCTTGAACGCATGGCCGATGGTCGCGCCAACTGGGATTTTGCACCCCCGGGCAGCAACCAAAGCAGTAAGGGCACCGCCGGTGCCGCTACCCCACCTCAGGGCGTAAGCGTTGAGCCAGCGATCAGGCTTGATCATTTTGAAATTGTTGGTGGCACCGTTATTTACAGCGATGCCAAGGCGGCCAGCACCCACAAAATCGAGAATCTGGATGCCACCCTTCAGGCCCGATCCCTGAGTGGTCCGTTTCAGGTGGTAGGCAGCGGGCGTTATGGCAACATACCGGTTTCTTTTGAAACCACACTCGGCAACATCATCGAGGGGCGCACCGTGTCCTTGAATACTGTCTTGATGATGCCCGGCGCCACCCGGATCAATCTTTCGGGCGCAATTGTCGGGCTCGGTGAAAACCCGCGCTTCAAGGGCACGATTGAGGGCGCGGGCGATAATCTGGCTGGCCTGCTTTCGGCGCTTGGTGGTTCTGTCGATGCACCGGGCTTGCTGAGCCAACCTTTCTCGCTGCACGGTGAACTCGACGCCTCACAAAAAACAACGAACCTCGAAAACCTTGAATGGTCGTTGGGCAACAATCGCCTGAGCGGTGAGGCTTCACTGAAAACAGGGGACAACATCATTTTCACCGTTGATCTCAAAGCCGGGAAAATAGATCTCGACCAATGGGTGAAGGCAGCCAAAAAAGCCTCAAGGGCAAACGGAAACGAAACCGCTGCTGGTAATGAAAGCACCGTTGCCGCACAACCACCGTCGGTAACCGCAAAGGCTCAAGGGGGCGGGGCAGGCGGCTTTCGGTTGCCAGAAAACGTTTCCGGTAACCTTAACCTTCACATTGATGCGGTGGCGTTCAATAAGGACTTGATCAACGCCGTTGAATTGAAGGTCTCGGTGGCCAAGGGGGCCTTGCGCATCAACCAGGCCAAGGCCACGCTACCGGGTGTGACCGAAATTGCCTTGCAGGGCGTCGCCAGCGCCAAGGGTGGTGTTGCGGCTTTTAAGGGCGAGGTATCCGCCGTCGCCAGCGCCCCCGAGGCGCTTGCGGCATGGCTGGGTGTGATCATTCCCAAAAAGGTTGCCGGGCGTGTGCGCCAGGTTTCCTATCGCTCAGATGTTCATTTAGACGCCGAAAAGCTGACGCTTTCCAAAATCAAACTTAATGTTGATCGTTCGCGTATTAGCGGTGGCATAACCTATGCCCTTCGTAAAAGGCCATCGTTTGGCGCCAGTATACAGGTGGATTCGCTTAACCTTGATTCCTACCTGGGCCATGCCAGCCTGAACCCAGCCACAAACACCTCGTCCACCATGGGAACCGACGACACCAACAAACCAAACGAAGAAACAACCATTTCAGACATTGCCGGAGCATGGGCCGCGCTGCGTGGCCTGAATGCCTTTGACGCCAACACGTCATTGCGCATGGGCAGCCTTCGTTATGGTGGAAACCTGTATCGTGACCTGGCGTTCAACGCCACGCTTTACGCCGGTGAATTGAAAGTGCGCGAGGCAACGCTGGGCGACTATGCCGGTGCAACGGCATCGCTTAAGGGTGCCTTTAACGGCTTTGGCGGTATTCCCGAAATGAGCAAGGTTTCCTTTAATGCCAGCGCCAAGGATGCGGCAACGCTGGGTGCCGCACTGGGCAATGCGACGCTGCCTTCCGGGCTGGGCGCGATGAAGGTTTCGGGGCGCATGGACGGGTCGATCCTTAAACCCAAAGTGGGTGTCGACGTTAATGTCGCGGGTGCTTCGGCTGGCCTTGACGGACAATTGAGCCTGCTGCCGATGAACTTTGGTTTTAACGGCACGGTTAACCTTAGGCACAAATCACCGGTGGACTTGCCCGCCCGGCTGGGCCTTGCCTACCTTCCGCGTGGGCCATTGGGTGTAATGGACATAAGCGCCAAATTAAAGACCACCGGTAAAACCCACACCGTTTCATCCATCTCCGGCGTGGTGGATGGCACATCTTTGGCCGGTAACGTTACGGTTGATACTGCGGGCAAGGACCTGGGTTTCAGTGCCGAACTTCAACTTGGCGAATTTTACCCCGAGCATTTCATGGCCAGGACTGCGAACGAAAACAGGGTTTCCAGCCTTTATAAAAACGAACGCACATCGCAACCAAAAATGCCTGGCGTTGTGCTAGCGTCGTGGGATAGCGTCCAACCGCAATTGGCGCAAGCACCACCCCAGGGCGCGCCCAGCGTTCATGCGCGCTGGTCGCGCGAACCCTTGGGGTTAGCGGCACTGGAAACGCTGGACGGCGAAGTCACGTTGAAGGTGGCGGGGCTTCACTATGGGGATGCCGTGGTCCAAAACGCCAACATTCACGCTACCGCCGCGAACGGCATCTTGACGGTGGACCGCATTGACGGCGCGCTGGCCGGCGGCACACTGGAAGGCGACATGGTTGTCAGGGCGCGGGCGAACCCGGCCAATGGCCAAAGCACCATTTCCGGCAAAGTTACGGCGCGTAATGTTGACGCCGCCAAACTGGTGGCGGATGGCAGCATAACCCAGGGCCGCATGAACGCCGACGCCCGCTTTATCGCCAACGGCATCAGCGAGGCCGAACTGGTCAGTGCTCTTAGCGGTAATGCCGCCATCCAGCTTTCCGACCTTATCATCAAGAAAAAATCAAAAAACAATCTGCTTTCCGGCATCACCGGTGCGTTTGACACCCTTCAGGAATCATTGCTCAGCAACCCATTCCTTACGGGTGGAAAAAAGACCCTGGCCAGCGTCGACGTCGCCCTGGATATTGCGGCTGGTCGCGGCACGATCACCAAAGGCCAGCTTGTCCTGCCATCGGGTGCCGGGCAGGTATCCGGCACGGTGGATTTCGCGACATGGAACCTGGATGTGGAAACCGTTGTGGTGGCCGAAGCTAACCCGCTGGCACAGGCCCTGCTGTCGAGCGTATTGAACGAAGTCAGCCAGCGCCATGAGTTCAGGGTTCGCATTATCGGCCCGCTCGATGACCCCAAGCTGACCAACTTGCGCCACAAGGTGCAAAACCCGGGCGGCCCGCAGGGCGCACCCGGGCAGCAACCGCCGCCGCCGTCTGATGGTGGTGGTGTGCGGCCCTCGCCGCAACCAGCCCCGGGCGAAGCACCAATGCAGACTCCGCCACAGCAGCAGCCGGCTACAGAACAGCAACCCCAGCAACCTGTTGACCCCCGCCAGCAACGCCGCGAAGCCGTGGAAGAGCTGTTCAAGGGTTTGATTCTGGGCCAGTAAAAAGTTTTAACGTTTTAAAGTTTCCGCCAGCACGAACAGGCGGATGGCGCTGGAAAGGCCGCCCGTGCGATCGTGGTCAATTTCGCCGATCAGCGCATTGAGCGAACAGCCGCGGCGTTTGGCGATGGCTTTCAGTTCCCGCCAGAACGCTTCTTCCACGGAAACGGATGTGGCGTGGCCATCAAGAATGACGGAACGCTTTTTCATTTCAATACCGTCTGTATTTACGTTAGCCACGCTATTACCACGCACTATTCCAGAAATGCTCGTAAAACATCATCCCCGCCAGCGCAATCAGCACCACGCCAGTGCCGCGCGTAACCAACTTGTAAGCCAGCGGGTTCAGCAGCCAGCGCCGAACCACTTCCGCCGCCAGCGCCAGTGGCACCTGCCACAGCGTATTGATGACCATCAGGATCAGCGCCAGCATAACCAACTGTTGCGGCACGTCATCTCGCGAGGCATCAACCAAGTTCGGGAACAAGGCCAAAAACAAAATGATGACTTTAGGGTTCAGCAGGTTGCACATGATGGCGTCGCGGAAGGCTTTTTTCCGCGAAATACCTTTCTTGCTGGCGTGAATATCCAGCATGCCGCCTTCGCGAAAACCCTGCACACCAATCCATGCAATATAAAGCGCACCAGCCAGCGCCACGACCTTGAACGCGGCGGGGCTCGATGCGATCACCGCTGAGACGCCCAGCACCGCCAGCACCGTGTGCAACACCAGCCCGGTCTGAACGCCAGCGACCGTGGCCAGCCCGACGCGCGTGCCTGACGACAGGGCGTAACGCAGGATGATCACGGTATCTGGCCCCGGCGACAGCACAATGGCCGAGGCGGTCAGCAAAAAAGCGCCGAGGGTTGTGGGATCAATGGGCAAGTTCATGGCTTAACTCTTACTCGCCTTGGCGCCTGCGTGCAAAGGCGGTAATGGCTTCTATGGCTTCATGCCAGTTCTGGGCTTCGGTCAGGCCGGATTTCTTGCGCGGCTTGAAGCCGTGGTCGCCGTCTTCCAGCCAGCAAATTTCAATAGCATCTGAAAGGGTGTAATTCGCCACATCGTCGCGGTTGCCCAGGGTGTCGCGGCTGCCCTGGCAAATCAGTGTTGGTGTTTTGAGCGCGGCCAGATGTTCGGTGCGGGTTTTTTCTGGCTTGCCCGGTGGGTGAAAGGGATAGCCGAGGCAGACCAGCCCTTTTACCCCCGCTTCGTCGGCCAGCATCGATGCCATGCGCCCGCCCATGGACTTGCCGCCAATGATGAGGTTTTCCGCGCCCAAATGCTCAACCACTGCCGCCCACGTTTCCAGCAACACCGGCTGGCGGTCGGGTGGGCGTTTACTTCTCCCCGTTCTGCGTCCCGCCATATAAGGGAACTCAAAGCGCACCACGCGAAAACCCTTTTCCGCAAGGCTTTCAGCGAACGCGTTCATGAACGCCGTGTCCATGGGCGCACCGGCACCATGCGCCAGCGCAATGGTCAGGGGGGCGCCATCGGCGCCGTACGGTTCATTGAAAAGGAGATCGGGCAGGGGGTCGTTAAGCGCCATCACATCTTGAAGTCGGCGAAGAAGTCGTTGCCCTTGTCGTCCATGACGATGAAGGCGGGGAAATCCTCGACCTCGATTTTCCAGATGGCTTCCATGCCCAACTCTTCATACTCGATGCATTCGATCTTCCTGATGGACCGCTGCGCCAATTCGGCCGCCGCGCCGCCGATGGAACCGAGGTAAAAGCCGCCGTTGGCCTTGCATGCCTTCAAAACCTGCGGCGAACGGTTGCCCTTGGCCAGCATAACCATGGAGCCACCGGCCTTCTGGAACTGCTCGACATAACTGTCCATGCGCCCCGCCGTGGTCGGCCCGAACGAGCCCGACGGCAGCCCCTTGGGCGTTTTTGCGGGCCCGGCGTAATAAACCGCGTGATCCTTGAAATATTGCGGCAGGTCTTCGCTCGCGTCGAGGCGCTCCTTGAGCTTGGCGTGCGCACTGTCGCGCGCCACAATCAACGGCCCGCTCAGCAGCACCCGCGTTGTCACCGGGTGCTTGGAAAGGGTGGCCAGGGTTTCGGCCATGGGCTGGTTCAGGTCAATGCGCACCTCGCCATCGGTGAAGGCGTCTTGTTCTATTTCCGGCAGGTATTTCGCCGGGTCGGTTTCAAGGCGTTCGAGGAACACGCCGTCTTTCGTGATCTTGCCCAAAATCTGGCGGTCGGCCGAGCACGAAACGCCAATGCCCACCGGGCACGATGCGCCGTGGCGCGGCAGGCGGATAACGCGCACATCATGGCAGAAATACTTGCCGCCAAACTGGGCGCCGATGCCGAAGTTTTGCGCCATGGTCAGCACCTTGGCTTCCCATTCGCTGTCGCGGAAGGCGCGGCCTGACGCATCGCCCGATGTGGGAAGGGTGTCGAGATAATGCGTCGAGGCGAGCTTGACCGTTTTCAGCGTCATTTCCGCCGACAGGCCGCCGATGACGATGGCAAGGTGGTAGGGCGGGCATGCCGCGGTGCCGAGCCTCGGCAGTTCGGTTTCGAGAAACGTTTGCAAAGATTCCGGGTTCAGCAACGCCTTGGTCTGCTGGAACAGAAAAGTCTTGTTGGCTGAGCCGCCGCCCTTGGCCATGAACTGGAACTTGTACTCAGCGCCCTCGGTGGCGTGGATATCAATTTGCGCCGGCAGGTTATCGCCGGTGTTGGCCTCGGTGAACATGTCGCTTGCGGCCATTTGGCTGTAACGCAGGTTGTTATCACCAAAGGCCCGCTTGATGCCATCCGAAAGCGCCGCTTCGTCGTTGCCGCCGGTCAAAACCTGTTCGCCCTTTTTGGCGTAAACGATGGCCGTGCCGGTATCCTGACACATGGGCAAAACACCGCCCGCCGCCACGCAGGCGTTTTTCAATAGCTCAAGGGCAACAAAGCGGTCGTTGTCGGAAGCTTCACCGTCATCAAGGATGGCGCGAAGCTGGGCAAGGTGACCGGGGCGAAGAAGGTGCGATGTGTCTTTTAATGCTTCTGCTGCCAGCGCGCTCAGCGCCTCGGGCGCGACCTTCAGGAACGGGCGCCCATCAACATCAACGCTGCTGACTTTATGCTCTGTAAGCTGGCGGTATTCGGTTTCGTCGGGGCCAAGCTGGAACAGGTCGTGAAAGGATATATCGCTCATTTATTTTTTGCGAAAAGCGTCAAGGGCGATGACCTCACCGGTTTTTGTTTCATCGGCTTTGTCCTTTAGCTCATCGCCGTCCAGGTTGTTGGCGCGATCGGTAAAGCCGATTGAATCGAGGTCCATGATATCTTCTTCAATGTCGAGTTCATCGTCTTCCAGCGATGGCACCATCTTCAGTTGCAGGGCAAAGCTGACCGACGGGTCGGCAAACGAAATGATGGCCGCAAACGGAATGCGCAAATGTTCTTTCACGCCACCGAAACTAAGCGTGACTGCGAACCCTTCATCGGTTACTTCCAGGTCATCAAACTGGTATTGCAAAACAACGGTCATGTCGTTGGGGTGCTGGGCGCGCAAACGGCCCGGCATTTCCACACCGTCTTCCTGGGTCAGGAACGAAATATAAAAATGATGGTCTCCGGGAAGGCCGTGATCCTTGATATGTTCCAGCGCCTGCTTGATGACGCTGCGCAATGCCGATTCCACCCAAAGATCATAGCGCAGGGTCGTGCTGTCGTTATCTCCGGTGTGGTCGTTGGTCATTTTGGCTTTCTAGGCTCCTGCAAGGAAAAGGCGGGTCTATAAAGTGGGGGGCTTCTGTTGCTAGGTGCCCCCCGAACCCCGTGGTTGCTTAGCGATTAAGCGGCAACCGCAAATGCTTCATTGTCGTTTGCATTTGTAAAAGTAGCCCGATAACGGTGGTACCATACCGAACGAAAATTATACCTTTACCACGCCCGTCGATCCTGTTTCGCCCCCGTAAGGACCGACAACCTGCCCGCCGTGAAGCTGCAGACTGTCGGAATAATGGTGGAGGCGCCGGGTACTGCCCCCGGGTCCGATACGCTTATTCCGTACAACGTTTATCGTCATAGTCGGTTGCCCGACGCCTTAAATATAGGCTTTGGCCCGAGCTTTTGCAAAGGCCCATAGCGGGCCGCAAAAATGGGCCCGGAACAGGGCTTAACTCGGGGTTTGACGGCGACGGCCCAAGGGGTAGAGTCGAAGCGATTCTCCGGGTCGATTCCCATCTATTGAGGGTCTAATCAGGGGTCATAATCGGCTCCACATTCAATGCTGATCAACGCCGATCGGCCAACAAGCAAAACCAAGTTTTTACAAGGGGAAAGCGCCACCAATGGACCTCACGACCGAGCAAAAAGCAGAAATAGAGGCCCTTCGCAACCAGTCCGCAGTAACGCGGCGCGCTTGCGCCCCGGCCCTGGAAGAAATTTTGTATGACCCCTATCCCGTGCTCGACCACGGCTTCGTGCGGGTCATTGACTACATGGGCGATGATGCCGCCGTGGTGCAGGCAGCGCGTGTTTCATACGGCAAGGGCACCAAGAAGGTGCAGTCTGACGCCGGGTTGATTAATTACCTGTTGCGTCACCGCCATACCACGCCGTTTGAAATGTGCGAAATCAAGTTTCACGTCAAAATGCCGATCTTTGTGGCCCGGCAGTGGATCCGCCACCGCACCGCTAACGTCAACGAATATTCGGCGCGCTATTCGATTATGGACAAGGAATTCTATATTCCGTCATCGGGCCAGCTGGCGGCGCAATCGGATAGTAACCGCCAGGGTCGCGGCGATGTGTTGCAGGGTGATGAGGCGGCCGAGGTTCTGGCCATGCTCAAGGATGATGCCGAGACCTGCTATCGCCATTATGAGGAAATGCTCAACACCGACAGCGAAGGCAAACCGCTTGATGAAAGCCGCCAGGGTCTGGCGCGCGAACTGGCACGCATGAACCTGACGCTCAATACCTACACCCAGTGGTACTGGAAGATTGACCTGCATAACTTCATGCACTTCCTGTCGTTGCGCGCTGACAGTCACGCGCAATATGAGATTCGCGTTTATGCAGAAGTCATGCTCGACATGCTCAAGCGCTGGATGCCGCTGACCTATGAAGCCTTTTCCCAATACCGCGTCGGCGGCACCCATATTTCCGCCAAGGGCATGGAAATCGTCCGCTCCATGCTGGCCGGTGAAAAGGTGGACCAGGGTGCCAGCGGCCTTTCGGCGCGTGAATGGCGAGAATTAATGGAAGTTTTATCTTTGGAGACTTAAGGTAGGGCCTCGAGTATATTGCAATAAGGGAAAAGTGAACATGAATGTTGGCATGATAGATCGTGGAATCCGCGGTGTCATAGGCGCGCTGTTGTTGATGTATTTCTTTTCAAAGCAGCCAGCCGACCCGATTTTTTTCTACGGCTCGCTCGTATTTGGCGTTTTACTGCTGGGAACGGCCGCCATTGGCTGGTGCCCGCCGTACAAGCTTTTCGGAATCAACACCAAGGGCTTTGGCGAAAGCAAGTAAAGCTGGGTCGCCCGGCAATGTAACCTTGCGCCGTGTTGGCGCGAATAGGGTTATATGGCACTCAGAACCCCTAATTTAAAATTTGCTGCCGCCGCGCTGCTTACCACGGCGCTCGGGGCCTGGCTCGTCTTTATGTCCGAGGGCCGCGATGCGCAGGCTGAACTGAGCCTTCCACCATCGACGTCGCCGGTGGTGGTGGAGTTGTTTACCTCGCAAAGCTGTTCGTCGTGCCCACCGGCCGATGCCCTGTTGGTGGACGTTGAGCCACACGCCAACATCATCGCGCTGGGCTGTCATGTGACCTACTGGAACCACCTCGACTGGCGCGATACCCTGAGCCATTCTTTTTGCACCGATCGCCAGCGCGCCTATGCCGCGGAACGTGGCACGCGACGCGTTTATACGCCGCAGGCGGTGGTCAACGGGTCGGTTGAATTTGTCGGCTCAGACCGCAAAAGCATGGTCGAGGCCATTGCCAGCCCGCGTCAGGCCGTGCTTTCCATTGCCATCCAGCGTGCGGACGGCGATGTCCTTGTTGTCACGTTGCCGGGCATTGAAAATGCCGAACGGCCCATGACGGTGTGGCTGGCCGGGTTTCAGCGCCAATACACCCAGAAAATGCGCGCCGGTGAAAACCGCGGTCGCACGGTTTTGTATGTAAACCCCGTTTTGACCATGGATCAGGTGGGCGTGTGGGACGGGCAGGCCAAGACGATGGAACTGGCCATTCCCCTAGCAGCCCTTGAAGCCATCAATGGTGAAGGCGGCGGCGTGGCCGTGCTCGCCCAGCAGGGCGTTTATGGGCCCATCATGGCGGCGGGCAAGGTAGAATTTTCAAATCCCCAATAAAAAAGGCGAGCTCGAAAGCCCGCCTTTTTCGTTTCTTGAAATGCCAAATGCTATTGCAATATGCGCGGTGCCGCTTCGGTGCTGGCTACCAGTGCGGCCTCGGTCTTTTCCCAGACCCGTTTGGCGATGGCCGTATAGACCTTGGCGTGTTCGCTTTCGGGGCTGGAAACGACGATAGGGTTGCCGCTGTCGGAAGTTTCGCGGATTTCGATATCGAGCGGAATTTCGCCCAAAAACTCCATGCCCACTTCGTCGGCTTCCTTGCGCGCACCGCCGTGGCTGAACACATCGGTGCGTTCGCCGCAATGGGGGCAGGCGAAGTAGCTCATGTTTTCAATAATGCCCAAAACCGGCACATCAACCTGGCGGAACATGTTCATGCCCTTGCGCGCGTCCAGAAGCGCTATGTCCTGCGGGGTGGAAACAATAACCGCGCCCGTTAATGGTACCTGCTGGGCCATGGTCAGCTGGGCGTCGCCGGTTCCCGGCGGCATATCAACAACCATAACGTCAAGGGTGCCCCAGTTGATGTCGCGCATCATTTGCTGAAGCGCGGTTTGCACCATCGGTCCACGCCAGATGATCGGTGTTTCTTCGTCGACCAGGAAACCCATGGACATACATTTGATGCCGTGGCCTTCCTTGGGGTCCAACGTTGTGCCGTCCGATGATGTCGGCTCGCCGGAAATGCCCAGCATGCGCGGCTGTGAGGGGCCGTAAATATCGGCATCCAAAAGTCCGACGCGCAGGCCCTGGGCCTTCAGCGCCAGCGCCAGGTTGACCGCCGTGGTCGATTTGCCAACACCGCCCTTGCCCGAGGCCACGGCGATGATGGATTTAACGCCCGGCAGCATGGGTGCATCGGCTGCACCTGCGCCGTGGTCGTGGCCGTGGCCGTGGTCATGGCCATGACCGGCGTTCGGGGCGGCCTGTCCGGCGCCAGATTCGCCTTCGCGTTCGGCGGTCAGCACCACGGTAGCGGAAAGCACGCCATCAAGGGCATGAACCACCTGTTCGGCTTCCTTGCGCACCGGCTCAGCCTTGGCGCCCACCTGTGGCGGTACGACAACGGCAAACACCACGTGGCCGTCCTTGACCTCGAGGCCCTGAACCATGCCCTTGGAAACAATGTCCATATCGCCATCGTTAACGGTGCTAAGTGCTTCTAAAATCTGCTCTTCGGATATTTGTGTCATTCGAGGCTCCACACGGGGGTTAAGGTATGGCCAAAACCTGTAAAGTCAGGGCTTAATCTGGACATAATCTAGGTTTAATTCATTAATGGCACTCCGTAATGGCGTGCTGTTGCGCGCTAAGCGAGGGTGCCCTATAAGCGTTGCATCCCTCATATAGGTGCACATATTAGGTTTGGCAAATACAATGCCATCCGCCGGGTTGATTGATGGCCTTCCCAAAGGCTCACCGGGCGGTTGAAATGGCAGGAATATGCCAAGAAAACGAATAGGAAGGAAGTAAAAACAATGGTTTGGAAACCACAAGGCGGCGGCCCCTGGGGCGGCGGTTCAGGCGGCGGTCAAGGCCCATGGGGGTCCGGCGGCGGCTCAGGCGGCGGTTCCCAGCAACCCCCCGACATTGAAGAGATGCTCCGGCGTTCGCAGGATAATTTCAAAAAATTTATTCCCGGCGGTTTCGGTTCCGGGCGTGGCCTCATGCTGGCCATCCTCGCAGCGCTGACGCTGTGGATGCTCAGTGGTTTTTACCGCGTCGATGCCAACCAGCAGGGCGTGGTGATGATATTTGGTAAATATGTCCAGTCTACCCTGCCGGGCCTGCACTGGAATTATCCGGCGCCCATCGGCAAGGTGCTGACGCCCGATGTCGAACAGGTTCGGCGCGTTGATATCGGCTTTCGTTCCGCCGGTGACAGCCCATCCGTATTTGGCCGCACCCAGGTTGGTGCGCGCGACATGCTGGAAGAAAGCCTGATGTTGACCGGCGACCAGAACATCGCCGACGTTGATTTCTCGGTGCAGTGGAAGGTCAAGGAAGCGGGCGCGTTCCTGTTTAATATCCGCGACCCGGAAAATACCGTGAAGCTGGCCGCCGAAAGCGCAATGCGCGAAGTCATGGGCCAGATCTCGTTACAGGAAGCCATGACCAGTGGTCGCCAACAGGTTTCCGATGCCACACGACGTCTGCTGCAGGATATTCTCGACGGTTATAAAGCTGGCGTTACCGTGACCCAGGTCCAGCTGTTGAAGGTGGATCCGCCGGAAAAAGTAATCGACGCTTTCAACGAGGTGCAGCGCGCACGTCAGGATAAAGAGCGCAAGCAGAACGAGGCGGAAACCTACCGCAACAAAATTCTGCCCACCGCCCGCGGTCAAGCAGAGAAAATGACCCAGGGCGCTGAAGCTTATAAGCAGCGCCTGATCAAGGAAGCGGATGGTGAGGCCAAACAGTTCCTTTCGGTCTATGAAACCTACAAGGTGGCCAAGGATGTCACCACCCAGCGGATTTACCTGGAGGCCATGGAAGAAGTGCTTAAGGGCTCAACCAAGGTGATTATTGAATCCAGCGGCAAGGGCACAGGCGTTGTGCCTTATCTGCCGTTACCGGAACTTCAGAAACGCAGTGGTGGAGACGGCCAATGAACAGCACAAAAATATTTGTTGTCGGCATTATAGTCGTCGTCATCGGCATTGTCCTGTCGTCAGCCCTGTTTACGGTTGACCAGCGCGAGCAGGACATCGTCATGCAGTTTGGTGACCCCAGAGATGTGGTCAGCGAACCTGGTCTGCACGTTAAAATGCCGTTCATCCAGGATGTGGTGATTTACGAAAAGCGGATTCTTGATCTTGATCCGCCGACCGAGGAAGTCATTCTCGCGGACCGCAAGCGCATCATCGTGGATGCCTTTGCGCGTTATAAAATCGTCGACCCACTTCGTTTTTTCCAGGCGGTGCGCACCGAAGCGGTGTTCCGCGACCGGGTTGGCAAGATTTTGAACTCCAGTGTGCGTAATGCCCTGGCGCGTCATCCGCTGATCAATGTTTTGTCTGAAAAGCGCGAAAGCATTATGGCGCAAATAACCGCTGAAGTGACGGCGGATGCATCAAGCTTTGGTGTTCAGGTGGTTGATGTTCGCATCGGCCGCACCGATCTGCCGGAGGATATTTCCAATAACGTTTATGCCCGAATGCGCTCTGAGCGCGAACGTGAAGCCAACCAGCTTCGCGCCGAGGGTGAAGAGCTGAAGTTGAAAATCATCGCTGATGCAGACCGTCAAAAAACGCTGTTGATTGCCGATGCGCGTCGTTCTTCGGCAATTTTGATGGGTGAGGGTGAAGGTGAACGCAACCGTATTTTGGGCGCGGCCTTTGGCCAGGATGCCAAGTTCTTCGCGTTTTACCGTTCCATGCAGGCTTACCGGTCTGCACTTTCTGACAAGGACACCAACCTGGTGTTGTCACCCGATGGCGATTTCTTCCGCTTCTTCGGCAATCAGGATGGTACCGGCAACGTCAAAAAATAACCGTCGCTTCCCGTCCGGTTATAACCGGGCGGGAACTGGCGATTTGCAGGGAACCGGGCAATGGATACGTGGGCAGCGTGGGTTCTTGCTTTTGGCCTGATGCTGGTAATTGAGGGCACGCTTTATGCCCTTTTTCCGGGCCCCCTGCGCCGGGGCATCAGTATCATGCTGGCGCTTAGCGAAACCCAGATGCGCGTTTTTGGCGTCATATCAGTCGTTGTGGGGCTGGGTGTGGCGTGGCTGGTGATGGGGTAGAACCTGCTAAATAGATGATGCGCTTTGCCCCGTCAAAGCCATACTTATTCCGTATTTCTGCTTAATGATGATCGTCGAAACAAAATTCAACCGATGGTGAAAACAACATGACCGCGCTTTTTATCCCCACCCGCCCTTCCTCGGCCCCCGCCTCTGGGACTCCCTTTACGCTCACGCTTATGGCCCTGCTGGCCGGACTGATGGGACTTTTTTCGGCTGGCTTAGCGCAAGCGCAATCAACACCGGAAAGCTTCGCCGACCTGGCGCAAAAACTGTCGCCGGCGGTGGTCAACATTTCAACCACGCAGGTCATCGAAAGCCGCCAGCCACAGGAAATGCCGCAGTTTCCTCCGGGCTCGCCCTTTGAAGACTTCTTCAAGGAATTCTTCGACCGCAATGGCCCCAACGGCGGCCAGAACGGCAACCCGAAAAAACGCCGCGCTACGTCTCTGGGTTCCGGCTTTATCATCGATTACAAATCCAACGGCGATGCCTATGTGGTAACCAACAACCATGTGGTTCAGGACGCCGATGAAGTTGCGGTTATTTTGCATGATGATACCCGCCTGGAAGCCGAGATCGTCGGCCGCGACGCCAAAAGCGATCTTGCCGTCCTTAAGATCAAGGCTAAAAAGAAACTGCCATCCGTTTCATTTGGCGATTCCGAGGCGGCGCGCGTTGGCGACTGGGTGGTTGCCATTGGCAATCCGTTTGGTTTGGGCGGCACCGTGACGGCCGGCATTATTTCGGCTCGTGGACGCGATATCCGCGCCGGGCCGTATGATAACTTTATTCAGACCGATGCTTCCATCAACCGCGGCAATTCCGGCGGCCCCATGTTCAACATGAAGGGTGAAGTCATCGGCATTAATACGGCTATTTTCTCGCCCTCAGGCGGCAGTGTCGGTATTGGCTTTGCCATTCCCGCATCTTCCGCGCAGCCGGTAATCGAGCAACTGATCAATAACGGCGAAGTCAGCCGCGGTTGGTTGGGTGTCAACATTCAGGAAGTGACTGCTTCCATCGCCGAAGCCCTGAACCTTGGCGAAGCCAAGGGCGCACTGGTTTCAAATGTAACCCCCGGCAGCCCGGCCGATGACGCCGGCATCAAGCCGCGCGATGTGATCATCAGCTTTAACGGCAAATCCGTTACCGAAATGCGCAAACTTCCGCGCATGGTTGCGGCTACAGCCGTGGGCAAGACGGTCAAGGTCAGCGTTTGGCGTGATGGTGGCGAAAAGAAGCTTTCGGTCACCATCGGCAAGCTTGCGGAGGCCACAGAGGTCGCCAAGGCTGATAGCGATAACCATAACGCTGGAAGTGAATCTATTGATGAATTGGGAATGACGGTTATCGCCATTACCTCGGCACAGGCAGAACGCTTCGATTTGGGCGAAGATGCCAGCGGTGTGTTGATTATAGATGTGAACGGTGAAGGCTCCGCGGCACGCGAACGTTTGCGCCCTGGCGACATCATCAAGGAAGTCAGCCAGCAAAAGGTGCAAACACCTGCGGATGTTATCCGCCTTGTCGGTGAGGCCGTTGCCAAGAAACGCTCAAGCGTATTGCTGTTGATTGAAAGCCAGTCCGGGTTCCGTTTCGTGGCCCCCAGCCTGGGTGACTGACCACCCGCTTCGATGCGGGTTGTCAGGCAATAGCAAAGGCGTTTTTGCCCTTGCCCTTGACCTTGTACATGGCGCCATCGGCGGCCTTGAGCAGCTTGTCGGCCTGTTCGCCGTGCTCAGGGTAAAGCGCAATGCCGATGGAGGCGCCAATGCGGGCCTCGCTGCCCGCCAGTTCAATGGGTCCCGACAGGCTATCAAGCACCAGATTGGCGACCATCTTGGCGTCTTCGTTGCTCATCAGGTCCGGCAGCACCAGCACAAATTCGTCACCGCCCAGCCGTGCCACGGTGTCGGTTTCGCGGGTGCATTTAAGCAGTATCGCGGCTACGGCTTGTAACAGCAGGTCTCCGGCTTCGTGACCCATGGTGTCGTTAACGGCCTTGAAGCCATCAAGATCAATAAAGATGACCGCACACAGGCTTTTTTCGCGATGCGCACGACGCAATGCCACATCCAGGCGGTCCATCAACAAGGCACGATTGGGCAGCTTGGTTAATTCGTCATGGCTTGCCATGTGGCGCATTTTTTCTTCAGCGCTACGCCGAACGGTTACCTCTTCCTGTAATTCCCGGGTTCGTTCCTCGACCCGATGTTCCAGCGTTTCAATGGAATTGCGTAACGCCGATACGGCACGGTTTTGTGCCGTAATGTCGCGTGCTTCAGCCATGTAACGACACCCGCCATCGGCAAGCCTTTCCAGTAGCGTAAAGCTTAGGTTGACGTCGATATGGAGACCTTGCGTATCGACCATGCGCGCTGGAATCAGTTCGTGGGTGTCAAACAAATCATCGATGTCGAGAAACAAAAAATCTCGATAATCGGGATGCAGGAAATCTTCCAGCGCCCTCCCTGAAATCGCGCCCGCCTTTGGCTCCTTCAGAAGCATAGTGCCAGCCACGTTGATGTAGGAAATGACCCCATTTTCGCAAACGCAAATCAGGTTTTGGGCGCTGTCTACCAGCTTGCGAAACCGTTGCTCGCTGTGGATGAGGCCCTCGGTCATTTCGACCTGTTGCGTTATATCCTGGCCCGTAATCAGGTAGGCTGTGTCACTGATTTCCGGAATGGGGCTGACGGATAAGCGAACGCTGATCGTGGTATTATCAAGACACATTATGCGTAGTGACATTGGCCTTTTTTCATCGGCAACCATTTGAAGTATATCGTCAACGATGGCCGCATACTCATCGGTGAGGAACGACTGGAATGTTAAGCCCATCATCGTGCGTCCCGGCGCACCCCCCAACAGGAAAAAGCCGGACCGGTTGATGTTGCAGATGATTCCATCAACACATATGCAAGCCAGTCCCGGCAACGATTCCAGAATCTGGGCGTTTGCCCGTGGTTTCAGCGTTTCGCTAAAGGTGCGCGACGAGGCAAGTTCACTGTCGACGGTCTGGCGGGGCTGTATGGATTTGTCTGTCATGGGTATTTAATATGTAGTCACTTCCTCGCCGGGAAACAAGAAGCAGGCTTGATTTCCCTACGGGATCGACAGGTTATGCGGACTTTTACGCGAACTCTTCGCGCCGGTAGCCCTGTGCATACAGCACTCCGGTGAGGTCAGCATACTCAAAGGCAGTGCTGGCGGCCGCGGCTGCGATAGCGTGCGCGCGGTAGGCAACGGAAAGCCCGGCCGCACCCAGCATCGCAACATCATTGGCGCCGTCACCAAGGGCCAGCGTTTGGTCCAGCCCTAAGTTTTTGCGCGCTGCGGTTTCGGTTAGGGTGGAAAGCTTGGCGTCCTTGTCGACAATCGGTTCGACGACCGCACCGGTCAGCTTTCCGTTTTCGATTGCCAGTCGATTGCAATGCACTTCATCAAAGCCGATATTCTTTTGCACCCGTTCAGCAAAGAACGAAAACCCACCCGATATTAAAACCGTATAGGCACCGTTCTTGCGCATGGTCGCAACCAGCGTTTCCGCCCCTGGCGTCAGCTTGACCCGCTTCCATGTTTTTTCCAACAGGGCTTCATCCATTCCCGCTAACATGGCAACACGTTCGTGCAGTGCTTCGGCGAAGCCGATTTCGCCTTTCATGGCGCGGCGGGTCAGCTTGGCAACTTTATCGCCTATGCCCGCTATGTCGGCCAGCTCGTCCAGCGTTTCGACGGTAACGATAGTGGAATCCATATCCGCAATCAGAAGCTTCTTCTTCCGCTGGGCGCTTTCCTGTGCGACAACGTCAACAGGACGTTCGCCCACGGCTTGACGGGCGGATGCATCGGCAACACTGACGCCGAGGCCGCTAAAGGCGATATCTGCGGCTTCACCATCGGCCAGCCAGTCCGGTGGTGCTGTTTCACCGCCGATACGGCCAATGGCCTGGCGCACATCGCTAATGATGCTTTCGCTCAAGCCTGAACGTTTGGACCCGGCCTTTTGGGGTGAAGCAATTAAGGTGAGAACGTTATCCATGCCGTCAGGTATCCGCACAACTGATGAAATCGCCACCCGCCCAATTTTGATTATTGCCGGGCCGACGGCCAGCGGTAAATCGGCTTTGGCCATGGCGGTTGCCGAAAAATACCGCGGTGTTCTCATCAACGCCGATTCCCAACAGGTTTACAAGGTGCTTTCCGTCATCACGGCCCGCCCATCGGCGCAAGATGAGGCGCGGGTGCCACATAAACTGTTTGGCGTCATGGCGCCCGGAGAGGTCTGTTCCGTTGGGCGCTGGCTGGAAATGGCGGTGGCTGAAATTCGCGCCGCCTGGCAGGCAGGGCAGTTGCCCATCGTCGTTGGCGGCACAGGGATGTACCTGAAAGCCCTGACCGAGGGGCTTTCGCCCATTCCGGACGTGCCCGCGGCGGTGCGCACCGAGGCCCGCGCCCTTTTTGAGGAGCTTGGCACCGAGGCCTTTCGCGAGCATTTAAGCACGCTGGACCCCGAAAGCGTGGACCGGCTGGAACCGGCAGACCGCCAGCGCCTGATCCGCGCCTATGAGGTCACGGTGGCCACGGGCAAGCCTTTTTCGGCGTGGCGGCAGGAACCGCGCCAGCCAGCCTTGCCCGAAGCCCGCTTTGGCACCGTGGTGCTGGCACCGGAACGCGATGCCTTATATGGCGCCATTAACGCCCGCTTTGATGCCATGGCCGAGAGCGGCGCCTTGGATGAGGTGCGCGCGCTTGAGGAGATGGCGCTCGATGCGGCATTACCGGCCATGAAGGCGCTGGGTGTGCCGGAGCTGGCGGCGCACCTGAGAGGTGAAATAACGCTGGCCACCGCCATAGAGAAGGCCAAGACCGGGTCGCGCAACTATGCCAAGCGCCAGCTGACCTGGTTGCGCCACCAGATGAAGGGCGAGGTGCTGGTGGTTGAGCAATATTCTTTCGCCGCTCACGACCCTGAATGGCCTGCGCAAGATTCGGAAAGCCCAAGGGCCAAAATCTTTGCATTTATTGACCGGTTTCTGTTGACCGTAAATGCCTAAACGGCTAGTTTGCGCCTCTTCACCGGGTCAGCCCCGAAGGGGCGGCCCGTTTGCGTTTGGGGTCTTTTTAAACCCCTTAAAGCAGGCCCAAAAAGTGGCCGATAACCAAATGAGGAACGACCAATGGCAGACCCAAAGCTGAGCGGAGCCGAAATCCTGATCAAGGCATTGCACGATCAGGGCGTCGACGTCGTATTCGGTTATCCCGGCGGCGCCGTGCTTCCCATTTACGACGAGATTTTCAAGCAGAACAAGCTGCGCCACATTCTGGTGCGCCAGGAAGGCGGTGCTGTGCATGCGGCTGAAGGTTATGCGCGTTCGACCGGCAAGGTCGGTTGCGTGCTGGTGACATCCGGCCCCGGCGCTACCAACGCGGTGACCGGCCTGCTGGATGCCATGCTCGATTCCATACCGCTGGTTTGCCTGACCGGCCAGGTGCCGACGCACCTGATCGGCAACGATGCATTCCAGGAAGCCGATACCACCGGCATCACCCGGCCATGCACCAAACACAACTATCTGGTTAAAGACGTGGATGATTTGGCACGCGTGGTCCACGAGGCGTTTCATGTTGCCAAAAGCGGCCGTCCCGGCCCGGTGGTGATTGATCTGCCGAAGGACGTGCAAATGGCGCTGGGCGATTACGTGGCGCCCAACAAGGTCAAGCACAAGAGCTACAACCCGCAGGTGAAGGGCGATACTTCGCGCATCAAGGAAGCGGTCAAGATGATGGCCAAGTCCAAGAAGCCGATCATCTACGCTGGTGGCGGGGTGATTAATTCCGGCCCCGGCGCTTCGCAACTGTTGACCCAACTGGTCCAGATGACCGGCTTCCCGGTGACCAAGACGCTGATGGGCCTTGGTGCCTATCCCGCCACCGACAAGCAGTCATTGGGCATGTTAGGTATGCACGGCACCTATGAAGCCAACATGGCCATGCACGATTGCGACATGATGCTTTGTGTCGGTGCGCGCTTTGATGACCGCATCACCGGACGGTTGGATGCGTTTTCGCCGAACTCGAAAAAAATCCATATCGACATCGACCCCAGCTCCATCAACAAAAGCGTTGCGGTGGATTTGCCCATCATTGGCGATGTCGCCCATGTGCTGGAAGACCTGATCAAAATCTGGAAAACCAGCCAGGCCAAGGTTGACGCCAAGGCGCTGAAGTCATGGTGGCGGGAAATTGATAGCTGGCGGACAAAGAACTGCCTTTCATACCGTGATGACAAGAAAATTATCATGCCGCAGTACGCCATCGAGCGTTTGTACGAGCTGACCAAAACCCGCAAGGATACGTACATTACGACGGAAGTGGGCCAGCACCAGATGTGGGCGGCACAGCACTATAAGTTTGACCAACCCAACCACCTGATGACCTCGGGCGGGCTGGGCACCATGGGTTACGGCCTGCCCGCCGCCATGGGCGTGCAGGTTGCGCACCCCAAGGCGCTGGTGGTTGATGTGGCGGGTGAGGCATCCATCCTGATGAACATTCAGGAGATGTCGACGCTGGCGCAATACCGTCTGCCGGTGAAGGTGTTTATCCTCAACAACCAGTACATGGGCATGGTTCGCCAGTGGCAGGAGCTGTTGCACGGCGGGCGCTATTCGGAAAGCTATATGGAAAGCCTGCCCGATTTCGTGAAGCTGGCCGAAAGCTTCGGCGCCAAGGGCCTGCGCGCGACCAAGCCCAGCGAGCTGGATGGCGTGATCAACGATATGCTCGCCCACGATGGCCCGGTTATTGCCGACATCGTTGTCGATCAGGAAGAAAACTGCTTCCCCATGATTCCGTCAGGTGCGGCGCACAATGAAATGCTGTTCGGCCCGGACGACAAGGCCGAAAAGCCTGTCTCCGAAGAAGGCATGGTTTTGGTTTAAGGAAATGAATGTGAAAGAAGAACTCATCCGCAGCCACACCATATCCGTTCTGGTGGATAACGAACCGGGCGTGCTGGCGCGCGTCATCGGCCTGTTTTCGGGGCGTGGCTATAACATCGAAAGCCTGACCGTGGCTGAAACACGCCACGCGCGCGGGCTTTCGCGCATCACCATCGTAACCACCGGCACCGCCATGATCATCGAACAGATCAAGGCACAGCTTGGCCGTCTGGTGCCGATCCATTCGGTCGCCGATTTGACGCTGGATGGCCCCTCGGTAGAGCGCGAAGTGGCGCTGGTCAAGGTGGTTGGCACCGGCGAGCACCGGGTCGAGGCCCTGCGCATCGCCGATATTTTCCGCGCCCGTGTGGTGGATTCAACCAACGAGTCGTTTGTTTTTGAAATTGTCGGCGATACCGGTAAGCTTGATGCCTTCGCCGAGTTGATGAAACCGCTGGGGCTGGTTGATCTGTCGCGTTCCGGCGTGGTTGCCATTTCACGTGGCACCACAGCGCTGGATAATGGTAATGCCAAGTCCTGATTTTATTTAACCCCAACAACACACCCCAGAACCCTGTTTAAGGAAACTAAAATGCGTGTTTATTATGATCGTGATGCCGACGTTAACCTGATCAAGGGCAAGAAAGTTGCCATCGTCGGCTATGGCTCACAGGGCCATGCCCATGCCCTTAACCTGCGTGACAGTGGCGCCAAGAATGTCGCCGTGGCATTGCGCGAAAACTCAAGCTCGCGCAAAAAGGCCGAAGGCGAGGGCCTGAAATGCATGACCCCGGCTGAAGCCGCCAAGTGGGCCGACGTCATGATGATGCTGGTGCCCGATGAATTACAGGCCGACCTGTATTACGCCGACCTGGTTGACAACATGCAAAAGGGTGCGGCCCTAGTTTTTGCCCACGGCCTGAACATTCACTTTAACCTGATCGAACCGCGTGCCGACCTTGACGTGTTTATGATTGCGCCCAAGGGCCCCGGCCACACGGTGCGCGGCGAATACCAAAAGGGCGGCGGTGTGCCGTGTTTGGTGGCGGTGCATCAGGATGCCACCGGTAACGCGCTGGAAGTTGCGCTTTCGTATGCCTCGGCCATCGGCGGCGGGCGCTCTGGTGTCATTGAAACCACGTTCAAGGAAGAATGCGAAACCGACCTGTTCGGCGAACAGGTTGTGCTTTGCGGTGGCCTGACGGAGCTGATCAAGAACGGTTATGAAACATTGACCGAAGCGGGTTACGCGCCGGAAATGGCATATTTCGAATGCCTGCACGAAGTGAAGCTGATTGTTGATTTGATGTACGAAGGCGGCATGGCTAACATGCGCTATTCCATCTCCAACACGGCCGAATACGGCGACTACGTTTCCGGGCCGCGCATTGTGACCTCTGAAACCAAGGCCGAAATGAAGCGCGTGCTCGACGACATCCAGTCTGGGCGTTTCGTTCGCGACTGGATGCTGGAGTGCAAGGCCGGCCAGCCCAGCTTCAAGGCGACGCGTCGGCGCAATGCTGAGCACGACATTGAGGAAGTGGGCGAGAAATTGCGCGCTATGATGCCGTGGATCGCCAAGAACCAGTTGGTGGATAAAGAAAAGAACTAGCCCTTAGTGGCCGGTTTGAAACGATAAAGGCGGGGCTTCATTGAGGCTCCGCCTTTTTTGTTGGATGTGGATGTCGACCTTAAGCGCCAATGGTCTTCTTGAAGGTCTCAAACGAACCCACCCAGAACCACACAATCTTGCCATCGTCGGTTTCCACGCCCACGGTGCGGTGTTTCATGCCGACGCGAAATGAAAAAACCGGCAGGGTGTCATGGATTTGCTTGAACCGCAGACCCGGGTTTTTGGGATTTTCTTTCCACAGCTTGTAGTTTTTTTCCGCCAGCTTGCGGATGTCTTCGGGCAAGTCATCGAAGCTTTCCCAATAGGTGCCTTCACGCAACAGGCTGTCCATACCCAGTGAGACAAACTTCATGGAAAGCTTTTTGGCGATTTTAACATATTCCTTGAGCGCTGTTTTCGTCGCCTTCTCCATCCATGCGTGGGCCTCGTCGGACGTGATAAGGCGATCCCACTCGGTCTTGTCTTCCACGCGTTCGATGATTTCCCACGCGATGCGCTCGCGATCTGCTTCCGGCAGGGTTCTGATGGCCGCAAAGGCCTGGTCGAGTAACTTTTCCACGTTGGCGATCCTTGTATCGGGATGTGGGGCAGGGGGTATGTATAAGTCAAAGCGGGCCGTGGTGGCAAACCGGGATTGCTGCTGGCAAGGCGAAAGGGCCACCCTGATTGGCAGAATTCCAGAGGGCTATCGTGCGCCTTGTAAACAAAGGGGTTCTGGGGCCAGGAAACCCCAAACCCTTGACAAGGCGGCCCCCAAACTGGCTTTATGGATTATCGGCTTTTGCCCACCTCGGGCGAAACCGCCTGAAGCGCTAAAAAAGGGAATATCATGAAGGGGTTACGCACCCGCACCGCCACCTTGGATGCCGCCGCCAACAAGCGCGCGTGGATCCTGCTGGCTGCCCTTTCGCTGCTGTCGATCCTTTCATTGGCGCTGCTTCTCAACGGGGAACTGCTGCTTAGGAGCCCCTGACACCTGCGGTCGCGTATTTGGCTGGTGGTGTTCAGGGGAAAGGTTAACCGCCTTTTGTTGCGGTGACGTACCGCATACCCTAAAGCCAGTGAAGGATTGAGAACCATGACGAAACAAGACAAAAACCGAATTATCATTTTTGACACCACCTTGCGCGATGGCGAGCAATCGCCGGGCGCGTCCATGAACCTCGATGAAAAACTGCGCATTGCCGCGGTGCTTGAGGAAATGGGTGTGGACGTTATCGAGGCAGGCTTTCCCATTGCATCGGACGGTGATTTCGAAGCCGTACACGAAATTGCAAAGGTGGTAAAAAATTCCACCGTTTGCGGTTTGGCGCGCGCCACCCGTGGTGACATTGAACGCGCCGCAGAAGCCATCAAGCCGGCTGACCGTGGACGCATTCACACGTTCATTTCCACATCACCGCTGCACATGGAATACAAGTTGCAGATGGAACCGGAAAAGGTGTTCGAGAAAGTCATCGAAAGCGTGACCTACGCGCGCAACTTTACCGATGATGTGGAATGGTCGGCCGAGGACGGTTCGCGCACAGATCGTGACTTCCTGTGTCGTTGCGTCGAAGCCGCCATCAAGGCGGGGGCGACCACCATCAACATCCCCGATACCGTGGGCTACGCCATGCCGGCGGAGTTTTCAGACTTGATTGCCCACCTGTTCAATAACGTGCCAAACATTGATAAAGCCATCATTTCCGTGCATTGCCACAATGACTTGGGGCTGGCGGTTGCCAATTCGCTGGCCGCGGTCGGCGCCGGGGCCCGGCAGGTTGAATGTACCATCAACGGCCTTGGCGAACGCGCCGGCAACGCGGCGATGGAAGAAATTGTCATGGCGATCAAGACCCGCAATGACCTGTTGCCGTTGAGCACCGGTATCAAGACCGAAAACATCACCAAGGCATCACGACTGGTTTCCACCATTACCGGTTTCACGGTGCAGCCGAACAAGGCCATTGTTGGCAAGAACGCGTTTGCCCATGAAAGCGGCATTCACCAGGACGGCATGTTAAAGCACGCCGGAACCTATGAAATCATGACGCCGGAATCAGTCGGCCTGACGGAATCAAAACTGGTGTTGGGAAAGCATTCGGGGCGTCATGCGTTCAAGGATAAGCTGATCGACCTGGGCTATGACCTGGGTGACAACGCCGTGCAAGATGCGTTCAAGCGGTTCAAGGATCTGGCCGACAAGAAAAAGGATGTTTTCGACGAAGACATTGTGGCGTTGGTGGACGATGAGGTTGTGCGCGCCAATGACCGCCTGAAGCTGATATCGCTGGAAATCCTCTGTGGCACCCGCCACCACCCGCCGAAGGCGGAAATGGAGCTGGCGGTGGACGGCGTGGTCAAATCTCACAAAGACAGCGGCGACGGGCCGGTGGATGCGGCGTTTAACTGTGTTAAGGCGCTGTTCCCTCACGAGGCCCGGTTACAGCTTTACCAGGTCCATGCCGTTACCGGGGGCACCGATGCCCAGGCCGTGGTGACCGTGCGACTGGAGGAAAATGGCCGCACCGTTAATGGCCAGGCCGCCGATACCGATACCATGGTCGCCAGCGTCAAGGCTTACGTCAACGCGCTCAACAAGCTGCTGGTAAAGCGCGAAAAATCGGCTCCCTCGGCGCTTTCGGCCTAGTAAAGGGGGGCTTTGGGCCTGTATAAAGGACGTGCTGGATTCGCATCCGGCGCGTCCTTCCCGTTTCGCCTTTTCAGCGCGGGAAGGGTTCGCGGCAGCGGCCAGGATTTGATTAAAGATTTAGCGCGCGCAACCAATAGGACCCTTCATGCTTTCGTCTCTTTTCGGTTTTCTTTCGGCTGATATGGCCATTGATCTGGGCACCGCCAACACCTTGGTATACGTCAAGGGTAAAGGCATTGTACTGAATGAACCTTCGGTTGTAGCCATTACCGAACACAAGGGCAAAAAGCAGGTTCTGGCCGTCGGTAACGAAGCCAAGCAAATGCTTGGCCGCACGCCGGGTGATATTCATGCTATTCGCCCACTGCGCGATGGCGTCATCGCCGACTTCGAAGTCGCCGAAGAAATGATCAAGTATTTTATTCGCAAGGTGCATAACCGGCGCACCTTTGCCAGCCCCATGGTTGTGGTTTGCGTACCTTCGGGCTCAACCGCCGTGGAACGACGCGCTATTCAGGAAAGCGCCGAAAGCGCCGGGGCCAGAAAAGTCTTTTTAATTGAAGAGCCTATGGCCGCTGCCATTGGCGCCGGGCTGCCGGTTACGGAACCGACCGGTTCCATGGTTGTGGACATCGGCGGCGGCACTACCGAGGTAGCGGTGCTTTCGCTGGGCGGTATTGTCTATGCCCGTTCGGTTCGTGTTGGCGGCGACAAGATGGACGAAGCCATCATCGCCTATATCCGGCGCAACCATAATTTGTTGGTGGGCGAGGCCTCGGCGGCGCGCATCAAGGAATCCATCGGCTCGGCCTGTCCGCCTGAAGAGGGCGATGGCCGCACCATGGAAATAAAGGGTCGCGACCTGATGAACGGCGTGCCCAAGGAACTGACCATTTCCGAACGCCAGATTGCGGAATCCCTTTCCGAACCGGTGGGTGCCATTATCGAGGCCGTCAAAGTGGCACTGGAACACACAGCCCCCGAGCTGGCCGCCGACATCGTCGACAAGGGCATTGTGTTGACCGGCGGCGGTGCGTTGCTGGGCAACATTGACCATGTGTTGCGTCATGCCACGGGATTGCCGGTTTCCATCGGCGACGACCCGCTTTCGTGCGTGGTTATAGGCACCGGGCGCGCCCTTGAGGAAATGAAAAAGCTGCGCAATGTGCTGACCACCATGTATTGAGACCGCCCCCGGCGGACGCCAGCGTCATTTCCATTAAACCATTGTTTTTATTGCTTCTTTTTTGTCCCATTCGGCAGATTGGCAGCGCCCCGGTTTGTCACATATAATTGCCATTTTCCGGCGTTAATTTATATTAACCCATCCGGGGCATAGTATTGCCCGGGAAAGCCCGCAAAAACCAATGGTGGTGCGGGAAATTTCCCGCTGTTGCGGGGGTAAATATGGCGGACCGGCCTCGATCACTACATATTGGCGTAGCCTCGTCCTCAAGGATGGTGGGCAACCGGGTGGTTAACGTTGGCCTGGTGGCGGCGGCGCTCGCCCTGTTGCTGATGGGCAAGGCAGAGCCCGCACGCATGGAAGCGGTTCGCGCTAAAATTACCGATGTGGCGGCGCCGGTCCTTGATGCTCTTTCGCGTCCTGCTGCATCGACCCGCATGGCGGTGACCGAACTAAACGCGCTGGCTAACATTCGTACCGAAAACCAACGCCTGATGAGCGAGAACGAACGCCTTTTGCAGTGGCAAGTGGTGGCGCGTAAACTGGAAACTGAAAATCGCCAGCTTAAAGGCCTGCTTAATTTTGAACCCGGTGCCGAGCCTGGCTTCATCACCGCGCGCATAATTGCAGACACCGGTGGCTCCTTCGTTCACAGCGTGATGGCCAATGCGGGCCGCCGCCAGGGTGTGGTGAAGGGTCAGGCCGTTATTACCGGCGATGGGCTTTTTGGCCGTGTTCAGGGTGCCGGTGCACAAGCGGCGCGTATTTTGCTGATTACGGATTTAAACTCGCGCATTCCGGTGGTTGTTGAATCATCTCGCGTCCGGGCGATACTGGCCGGTGACAATACGGAACGCGCGCAGTTAATTCATCTGGCGCCGGGCGCTATTGTCGGTGTTGGTGACCGGATTGTTACTTCCGGCCATGGCGGCGCGTTCCCGCCGGGAATACCGGTTGGTCTGGTTACCGCCGTCGGCGAGGCCGGACCCCGGGTGCAACCGTTTGTGAAACGTGAGCGCGCGGAATTCGTTCGCATTGTTAATTATGGTCTGCAAGGCCTATTGGATGCACGTTCCGCCGCCGAAGGGGCCGGGGTGAACGCGCGTTCTGGCGCCAAGGATACTGAGGAACGTAAGGAATGAAACCCGGGCTTTTAAGTCGGTTTGACTTTGCGATGCGCTCGACAACACCATTTATTTTAACGGTGCTGCTGGTTGTGTTGGGGGCCGTTCCCATGCGCATACCCGATTTTGCAATCGTTTCCCCGCTACTGTCGTTGATGGCGGTTTATCATTGGTCTATTTACCGGCCTGACCTGTTGCCAGCGTGGGCTGTTTTTACGGTCGGGTTGATGCAGGACGCCCTGACCGGCATGCCCTTTGGCATTAATGCCCTTGTGTTTTTGGCGGTTCACATGACCGTTCTGAGCCAACAAATCTTTTTTACCGGGAAATCGTTTACCATTATCTGGATCGGCTTCGCCATGGTTTGTGGCGCCGCCATGGTGATGACGTGGGTGTTGATTTCGGCATTCCATGCCCAGGCTTTTAGTGTTCTCGGAACTTCGCTTCAGTTCCTGGTAACCGTGGGGGCCTTTCCCGTTTTGTCGTTGTTGATGACCTATTGGCAGCGACGGTTCCTCATCGAAACGTAATGCGAAATATGAGACGAAACACGAAATGAACCGCGATTCAGAACGCCACAAGCTTTTCTCCCGCCGCGCGGCAATGCTGGCTGGCGGTCAGGTTTTGTTGCTTTCAACCCTGGCGGGGCGGATGTATTACCTTCAGGTGGTCGAGTCAGCGCGTTATAAAATGCTGGCCGATGAAAACCGCATTAACTTGCGCCTGTTGCCGCCGCCTCGAGGACGTATTGTCGACCGGCATGGCCGCCCCATGGTCGATAACCAGCAAAATTACCGCGTGCTGGCTATCCCGGAACAAGCTGGAGACCTGGCCGATACCCTGAAGCGGCTGTCCAGTATTGTGCCGTTGGGAGATTCCGACTGGCGAAGGATATTGCGCGAAGCCAAGCGCAAACGCGCTTTTGTACCCATCACGGTTCGCGAAAACCTGACCTGGAGCGAGGTTGCCCGCATTGAAGTCAACACGCCGGACCTGCCAGGCATTTTAATCGATGTCGGCCAAAGCCGTAATTACCTTCAAGGTGAAGCGGCAGCGCACATGTTGGGGTATGTTGCCCCGGTATCTGAAAAAGAGCTAACCGGCGACCCTCTGCTTGAGCTACCGGGCTTTCGCATTGGCAAGGCCGGCATTGAAAAAGTCTATGACCTTGAGCTGCGCGGTTTTGGCGGCTCCTCACAAGTAGAGGTCAACGCATTTGGCCGCGTTATTCGCGAGCTGGCCCGCGATGAAGGCCGGCCCGGAAACGAGCTTCGCCTGAGCATCGATATGGAATTGCAGAAATACGTTAGCGAACGCTTGGGCGATGAAAGCGCTTCGGCGGTGGTTATGGATGTTTACTCAGGTGGCATTCTGGCCATGGCGTCAACGCCTGCATACGACCCGAATGCCTTTAACAAGGGGCTTAACCATGACCAATGGAATGCCTTGGTTAAAAATGAAAAATCACCATTAACCAACAAGGCCATCGCTGGCCAATACGCACCGGGTTCCACGTTCAAGATGATTGTTGCTCTGGCGGCACTGGAAAAAGGCGCCATGACGCCCGATACCGAGGTTTTTTGCTCGGGTTCGACCAAGTTGGGCAACGCGGAGTTTCACTGCTGGAAAAAAGGCGGGCACGGCACGCTGGATATGAAAGGTGCGTTGGAGCAATCGTGCGACGTTTTCTTCTACGAAGCGGCCAAGCGCACCGGTATCGAACGCATTGCCGCCATGGCTCGGCAATTGGGCTTCGGCGATAAGCTGGGCATTGACCTTCCCGGCGAGCACGCTGGTCTGGTGCCATCCAACCGCTGGAAAATGGCCACCGTTGGTGCGCCGTGGCAATTGGGCGAAACGGTGATCGCCGGTATCGGCCAGGGTTACATCTTGGCAACACCATTGCAGCTGGCGGTAATGACGGCGCGCCTGGCCAATGGCGGCCACCAGGTATCGCCGCATTTGATTATGGAACCGGACGCGGGCGGTGCCGACCCAATGGCAAACCTCGACCCTATCGGTGTTGCACCGGAACATCTGGCCCTGGTTCTCGATGGCATGGTGGCCGTTGTCAACAGTGCTACGGGCACGGCCTATCGTTCAAGAATTTCCGACCCGGGAAAACAAATGGCTGGCAAGACCGGAACCGTGCAGGTGCGCCGCATTACCAAAGCTGAACGTGAAACCGGCGTTCTCAAGAACAAGGATATTCCATGGAAAAACCGCGACCATGCGCTGTTTGTTGGCTATGCACCGATTCACAACCCTAGGTTTGCAGTTTCGGTAGTAGTTGAGCATGGCGGTGGCGGCTCTTCCGTGGCGGCGCCCATTGCGCATGATATACTTTACGAAACGCAGCGCCTGGCAGACTTAAAGCCGATGCCGGGTGAGCAAAATGCAGAAAAGAAGGACGGCAATTCAGGCGACCTAGGTAATGGGGGTGGCCATGCTACGTGATAGCGCTTTCGCACCAACGCGAATTCCTATTTCACAGAAGCTGTTGCATATGCACTGGCTGATGATTGCATTGATGACGCTGACGTCAATGATCGGTTTTGCCATGCTGTATTCCGCCGCCGGGGGTAATTTTGACCCGTGGGCCTCGCGCCAGATGGTGCGGTTTGCCATTGGCGTCATGGGCATGATCACCATTGCCCTTATCGATATTCGCCTATGGCTGCGGTATGCCTACGCTATATATTTTCTGGTTTTGGGGCTGTTGATTGCCGTGGAAATTGCCGGGTTTGTGGGCATGGGCGCGCGACGCTGGATCAGTCTCGGTGTTTTTAATGTTCAGCCTTCAGAATTGATGAAAATAGCCGTTGTTCTTGCGCTGGGGCGATATTTTCACGGCGGAAGCCTTGAAGACGTGTCGCGCCCGACATTCCTGATTCCACCTGTGTTTATTGTGTTGGTTCCAGCAGCCTTGATTGTTCGCCAGCCAGACCTTGGCACCACCTTGATGATTATACTGGCTTGTGCCGGCATATTTTTTGCCGCCGGGGTGCGTATGTGGAAGTTTGCCGTGATCGGCGCTCTTGGCTTGGTCACCGCCCCGCTTGCATGGTTCTACCTTTTGCTGGACTACCAGCGCACGCGCATCCTTACCTTTTTGAACCCTGAACAAGACATGCTGGGTTCGGGCTACCACATCATTCAATCCAAGATAGCCCTGGGCTCAGGCGGCGTGTTCGGTAAGGGGTTTTTGCAAGGAACGCAGGGGCATCTTAATTTCCTGCCGGAAAAACAGACCGACTTCATCTTCACCATGCTGGCCGAGGAGTTCGGCCTTATGGGGGGCATGGTGTTACTGGCTCTTTATGTGATGATACTGGTTCACGGGTTTTCCATTTCGCTTTCCAGCCGCAGCCATTTTGGACGCCTTATCGGCATGGGCGTGACGATTACGTTCTTTCTTTATATTTTTATCAATATCGCCATGGTGATGGGGCTTGTGCCGGTCGTCGGTGTGCCGTTGCCACTGGTTTCATACGGCGGCACGGCAATGCTGACCATCCTGTTCGGCTTTGGTTTATTGCTGTGCGTCCACATTCACCGCGATGTGGCCATCGGGCGGCGCGACAGTGGCGACGATCTCTAGGTGTTTTATTGGGCCGATGCCTTGATCGCGTCGCCAAGAACACCAATTAATTCGTCAATCTGTTCCTTGGAAATAATCAACGGCGGCGAAAGCGCAATAATCTCGCCGGTAAAGCGCACCAATGCCCCTTTTTCATATGCCCTGAGAAACACATCATAAGCACGCGCCGTTGGCTTGCCGGGGATGGGTTCAAACTCAACGGCACCGACCAGGCCGATGTTGCGGATATCCACCACATGGGGCAAACCTTTTAGCGAATGAACCGCTTCCTCCCAATAGGGGGCGAGTTCGCCAGCGCGTTCAAAAAGGCCTTCTTCGCGGTAAACTTTTTGCGTTGCCAGCGCGGCTGCTACCGCCAGCGGGTGGGCGGAATAGGTATAACCGTGAAACAGCTCGATGGTGTTTTCCGGGGCGCCGTTCACGATAACATCATAAATGGCGTCTTTTATAAACACGGCCCCCATGGGCACGGTGCCGGAGTTCAAGCCCTTGGCGGTGGTGACCATGTCGGGATGAACGCCGAATTTTTCGACCGCGAACGAAGTACCCAAACGGCCAAAGCCGGTAATGACTTCATCAAAAATCAGCAAGATGCCGTGTTTGCTGCAAATGGCGCGCAGCTTTTTCATATAACCCTTGGGCGTGACGTATACCCCGGCCGACCCCGCCATGGGCTCGACAATAACGGCGGCAATGGTGGAAGGGTCGTGCAGTGCCACCAGCTGTTCCAGAGCGTCGGCATATTCAGCACCAACTTCTGGCTGGCCCTTGGTAAACGCGCTTTTTTCCGGGTCATAGAAAAAGGGCAGGTAGTCCACACCGCCGAGCGTGTTGCCAAACTGCTTGCGGTTGCCACCCAGCCCGCCCACCGAAATGCCGCCGAAACCGACACCGTGATAGCCACGCTCGCGGCCGATGAACTTGGTGCGCGAGGCTTCACCGTTGGCCTTGTGGTAGGCCAGGGCAATTTTCAATGCCGTGTCCACGGCTTCTGACCCGGAGTTGGTAAAGAACAAATGATTGAGGTCTCCCGGCATGGCTTCGCTCAGCCGGTTGGCCAGCTCGAACGCGCCGGGGTGGCTCATCTGGAAGGGGGGTGCGTAGTCCATCTCGGCGGCCTGTTTCTGGATGGCCTCGACAATCGGCCCGCGGCCGTGTCCGGCGTTGCAACACCACAACCCCGATGTGCCGTCAAGCAACTGGCGGCCGTCGTGCGTGGTGTAGTGCATATCCTTGGCCGCCACCAGAAGCCGGGGCGCCGCCTTGAACTGTCGGTTGGCGGTAAACGGCATCCAGTGGTTTTCTAGATCGTTGGGGGCGAAGCGGGTATCGGGGCGGCTATCTGGCATGGGTAGGTCTCCGGTCATCGGGGTGGTATAGAGTGAAATACCTTAATTGATCAATCAAATACCAACCATAAAATTAATTCATTGAACAAATCCAGCGCCAGCGGCCTAGCTTTACTTTAAGGTTCCCAGCAGCCAGCCCCGACCCAATTTCCGGTACTTCCCCAAAGCGGCGCAAGCCACAGACACCAAGGCGACTTCAACCCATGATGCATGCTGAAAAATCAAACTGGCCATTCTCGCGGCCATTGTCGCCGCCGTCGGTGGCTGGGAAGCGGTGGTGTGGATGGTAACGGGCTGCTCTGCATTGGGGGTTTTGCTGGCACTGGGGCTTGGGTTTGTTGAGCGGTACAACACCGAATAAGGGGCAGGGGATTCAAGGAACACCTATGAAAGGCAATAAAAATATCATTATATTCATTCCCACCCGAATTCCCGGCGATGACGCCGCGTGCCCGGGTGTGGGTTTGCGAAAACACTGGAGATATCAATGATATCGGTTTTGCTGCTTGGGTTGATTATGGGGATGCGCCACGCCATCGAGTCTGATCATGTGTCGGCGGTTGCCTCTATCATGGCGCGCGATAACGGCTCGGGCCGTCAGGCCCTGAAGCTGGGCACGTTGTGGGGTGGTGGCCATGCCCTGACCCTTTTTGGTGTGGGCGTGGTGTTCCTGGCCTTTGACTGGGGTGCGCCCGAGGTTTTTTCGCAATGGCTGGAGCTGGCGGTGGGCTTCATGCTGGTCGCGTTGGGGGGTGATTTGGTGCGCCGCGTGGTGGCTGAGCGCATTCACTTTCATGCCCACAAGCACGGCGGTCAGGTGAGCCATATGCATGTCCACTCTCACGGCGATGTGCTGGCAACCCAAAAGCCCAGCAAACCCGACCACGATCCGCTCATCCACCCGCACCGTCATGATGGTGCGGGGCTTTCACTGCGCGCTTTCGCGGTTGGCATGGTTCATGGCGTGGCAGGATCTGCCGCCCTGGTGCTGCTGGTTCTGGGCACCATCCAGTCGTTCTGGGTGGGCGTGGCTTATATGCTTTTGTTTGGGGTGGGCTCGATTGTCGGCATGGCGCTGCTCAGCACCACCATTTCCCTGCCGCTGCGCTTTTCAGCGCGTTCGCTGACCTGGGCCTTTAACGGTCTGCAGGGGGGAATTGGTGTGTGGACGCTGGCGCTGGGTGTTTTATTGGTGGAAGAACACTTTTTCAACCTGATCGGCTGATATAAGCAGCTTGTGGCAGGCGCTTTTACAGCTTCAGCCATTTCATGGCGCCAGTCTTCGTTTTTCCTTGGTTACCGCCGTTTTCTGGATTTATTCAGTCAATAAATGTTATTGCTATAATTCATTTAATAAATCCTGTCGGGTAACGTAACCTGACACCCCAAGTAAGGAAAAACCTTATCGGCAGAACCCGGTAAGGGGTTTTAAAAAACGCCACGATAGGCGACGACGACTGATACCGGGATACACAAATGAAGGCTTAGGAAGGCACTATAAATGCTGAAATCTTTGAAATTAACCGTTGCCGGCGCGCTTGCTGGTGCAATGGCGCTGGGCATGGCGTCCAGCGGTGCGCAAGCGCAGGAAGTGACGCTGAAGCTGCACCACTTTCTTTCGCCGGCCTCCACCACGCACAAGATCATGCTGGTGCCGTGGGCCGAAAAGGTGATGAAGGAATCGGGCGGTCGCATCAAAATCGACATTTATCCTTCCATGCAACTGGGCGGCACACCGCCGCAACTGGCCGACCAGGCCCGCGATGGCGTGGTCGATATCGTCTGGACGTTGCCGGGGTATACGCCGGGGCGTTTTACCAAAATGGAGGTGTTCGAGCTGCCGTTTATGCACTCCAACACCGTGGCGACCAATAAAGCTATTAGCGAATATTCCAAAAAACGTGGATATGAGTTTCGCGATTATAAAATTATTGCGCTGCATGTGCATGCGGGCAATTCGTTTCATTCACACGATCCCATCAATCGCGTTGCTGATTTAAAGGGATTAAAAATACGCACGCCAACGCGAACGGGCGCGTGGCTGATCGAGGCCGTAGGCGCCACACCCATCGGGGCGCCGGTTCCGAAAATACCGGAAATGTTGCCCAAAAAGATTGTCGATAGCGTGATGATACCTTTCGAGGTGGCGCTTCCCCTGAAAGTTCACGAAATGGTGGATAACCACACCTTGTTGGATGACCCGATCTATACGCGCATCAACACATCGGTCTTTATGCTGGCTATGAACAGAGCCAAATATGAGGCGATGGCCCCGGACTTAAGAAAAGTGATTGATGACAATTCGGGAAGCCACCTCGCCACGTGGCTGGGTGAAATATGGGATGCGGCCGAAGCCAAGGGCATGGATACGGCGCGCGCATCAGGCACCATCACCCGGTTGCCGCCGGGCGAGGTCGCTAAGTTGCGTGAAATGACAGAGGTTCCCGTGACCGCGCGCTGGGTTGCGGAAATGCGCGAAAAGGGCATTGATGGCGCTGCTTTGGTGCAGGAAGCCCGCGAGTTGCTGGCTAAATACTCCAAGTAGACCGCACCACCTTGACGCGGGATCGGGACGCTGGCTTGATGCCAAAACCCCGGCCCCGCGTTAATCTTTTCAAGATTCGGAAACCACCAATGAGTGACGTTGACCCAAAAACCGTCAGTCCAGATAACCGGATCGGAAGTGCGCTCTATTTCCTTTCCGAGATGGCGGCAATTCTGGGTGGTTTGATCATGACCGGGCTGACCTTCATGGTGGTGGTCAGCGTCCTTGGCCGCTGGCTGATTTCATCGCCGATTTACGGTGATTTTGAAATGGTTGCCATGGGCACCGCCATATCCGTTTTCTTGTTTTTACCCTACTGCCAGATGAACCGCGGCAACGTGATCGTTGATCTTTTTTTGGCGTGGGCCCCGCGCAAGGTGCGGACCGCCCTTGATATTCTTGGTTCCATTATGCTGGCGTTGATTGCCGGCGTGTTGACGTGGCGGATGACTTTGGGTGGGTTCAACGCGGTTGAATACAGGGAAACCACATACATTCTGGCGCTACCGTTGTGGTGGGCCTATCCGTTTGCGGTCGCTTCCTTTGGGCTGCTGTGCCTGACCAGCATCTATACAGCTATTCATGATTTGGCGAGGATCATCCGTGACCAGCTTTGAAATTGCCCTGAGCGCAATCGCTGCGTTGGTCGGCCTGTTGGCGCTTCGCATTCCCGTCGCCGTTGCCATGATTGTGGTCGGCGTCGGCGGTTATGTTTCCATTGCCGGGTGGAAACCGCTGCTGAACTACGTCATGACGGCACCTTACTGGCGGTTCGCCAATTACGACCTTTCGGTGGTGCCGATGTTTTTGTTGATGAGCCAGTTTGCGACAAAGGCGGGGCTGTCTACGGCATTGTTTAAATCGGCCAATGCGTACCTTGGTCACCGCAAGGGCGGCGTCGCTATGGCGGCGGTGGGTGGCTGTGCGGGCTTCGGTGCCATCTGTGGCTCCAGTCTGGCGACCGCGGCGACCATGGCGCAGGTGGCGTTGCCGGAATTGAAAAAGTTTAATTATTCGGGTGCGCTGGCAACCGGCGCGCTGGCGGCGGGCGGTACGCTGGGTATCCTTATTCCGCCATCGGTGGTGCTGGTCATCTTCGCTATTTCCGTGGAAGCCAACATCGTAACCATGTTCCAGGCGGCGTTTGTGCCGGGGTTGTTGGCGGCGGTGGGGTATCTTCTGACCATCGCCATTTATGTGCGCATTAAGCCCGAGGCAGGCCCCGTTGGCCCAAAAACCCCAAAGGCCGAGCGCCGCAAGGCACTGCTGGATACATGGCCGGTAATCGTGATTTTTGCGGTGGTTATCGGCGGTATTTATCTGGGGGTTTTCACGCCAACCGAAGGCGCTGCGTTTGGTGCGTTTGGCACAGGGTTGATTGCGGTAATGCGCGGCGGCCTGAGGTTGCCGGGCTTTATGGAATGCATTAAGGGTACCG
>CBFCYL010000012.1:0-52578 GCA_965602455.1 uncultured Thalassospiraceae bacterium
ATGTTTTGCAGGTTGGCAAGCGCGAGGTGCAAAGCCGGGCATATGTTTCGTGGTTTAACTTCAAGGGTGGCGACCAGCAAAAAAAGGTCGGCCAGCTTTCCGGTGGTGAACGCAACCGTGTGCATCTGGCTAAAATGCTACTGAGTGGGGCCAACGTGCTGCTGCTTGATGAACCGACCAATGACCTTGATGTTGATACCTTGCGTGCGCTGGAAACGGCGCTGTTCCAATTTGCCGGTTGCGCCGTCATCATCTCGCATGATCGCTGGTTCCTCGATCGCATTGCAACGCATATGCTGGCTTTTGAAGGTAACTCGGAAGTGGTGTGGTTTGAGGGTAATTATCAGGACTACGAGGTGGATAAACACCGCCGAATGGGCGATGAAGCCGACCAGCCGCACCGCATCCAGTATAAGCCGCTCACCCGTTAAGCCACGATAGGTCGCCTAAGGCATTATCTATGTGCTATTGGCCGATTTCGGCGCTGCCGCTATTGCCGCCATCCATGTTGTCAAAGTCTTCCATGGTCGGCAGGGCGTTGATTTCAGGCATGTCGCCCACCTTGTCGTTGCGGATTTGATCTGCCCGGTGCTGGCGGTACAGGTTGCGCACGGCGGCGTAATAATCCAGCGATGTGCGCTCCAGATCATCCACTTCCTCCATGTGCCGCGCCCGCCAATCGACGCGCTCGACAAAGGAACGAGTTGGCTGTATCCAGTCGCGCTTGTCATTGTCGACCCATGTGGTTTGATTGGCCCAATAGCCAATCGGATCGGTAAAGTGGTCCACCACCCGACCGAGGGCATCGCGCGGGTTGGAAGGCCCAAAAATGGGCAACATAATGTACGGCCCTTCGTTAACGCCCCACACACCAAGCGTCTGTCCAAAATCTTCATCGTGGCGGGCAAAGCCGACTGAGGATGCCGGATCAGCAAGGCCCGCGATGCCAATCGTGGAATTGATGACAAACCGCGTCAGCGTGTCACCGGCGCGCCCTCCTTCACCTTGCAGCACATCATTGAGGAAAATTACCGGCGAGTTGAGGTTGTGCAGGAAGTTTTCTACTGCATCTTGCGCAAAGGCTGGCAGAACGGCGCGATAGACCCAGGCTGTGGGCCGGAGAACGATGTGGTCGAGACCGCGGTTCAGTTCGAAAATAAAGCGGTTTAGCGGCTCCAGCGGGTCATTGACGGCCTCAGCCTCGGCAATGGCTTCGGCGCTTTGCGGTTCAGTATCGTCAAAAACCCCGGAAAAGGTTGAGCATCCGGCCAGCAACAGTGTTGCCACAATTAACACCACGGCGCCCCGCAACCCGTTTCGGGTGGGGGCGTAGGGCAGGGCGGTTGCGGCTCTGTCAGGGCCTGGTTCAAGGCTGTTATCCATGAGGTGCAAAGCCTCTGTCTCCTCAAGGTTTTAAGAAGGGTTTCAACACCTTCGGCTTATCACAGGAAATGGATAAATGCCAGTTGGGCGACACCGATGTGGGCACTGATTTCCCCACATCCCCCCGCTTATTGCCTAACCCCCAGTCTTCGCCTGCTGGCCTGAGCACGCTCCGGTTGGGCCCTGGTCAGGGCAGGGTTGTCCGACAGCGGCATTATTTTGGTTGTGGCCTTAAAAAAGGGCTGGTCAAGGCCCTAAAACCTATGACATAAAGATATCCTTATATCTTTATGTGATGCAGAAGACAGGAACGTTCCCGTGGATACAACGGTTGAAATCCTCCGTGCGGCCGCCGAACCCACCCGCCTGCGCCTGCTGCGCCTGCTGGCGGTGGGCGAACTGACGGTCAGTGAGCTGGTGCGGGTGCTGGGCCAGAGCCAGCCGCGCCTGTCGCGTCATTTGCGAATCCTCGCCGAAGTCGGTTTGCTGGAACGTCTGCGCGAAGGCAGTTGGGTTTTTTATCGTGTGCCCCGTAGCGGCAGCGGCGCCCAGCGGGCGCGAACCATATTGGAAATGGAATCCATGGTCTCTGCCGAGGCCACCACAGACCTCGAACGGCTAGAGGACATTACCAAGGTGCGTCAGGCGGCGGCCCTGACTTATTTCAGGAAAAACGCCGGGGAATGGGACCAGATGCGTGCCCTTAACGTGGATGATGAAGCCGTGGCCGAGGCAATGGCCAAATTATTACCGTTGCAAAACGCCGAAAGCCTGCTTGATCTCGGCACCGGTACCGGGCGGTTGCTGCTTAAGTTTGCACCCGGCATCAAGCGCACCCATGGCATTGATCTGAGCGCGGAGATGCTGCAAGTGGCGCGCGCCAACATCAAGGCCGCCGGGCTGGAAAACATTTCCCTTCGCCAGGCAGACCTGACCAGCCTGCCGTTTGATGGCGAAACCTTTGACGCCATCACGTGCCACCAGGTTTTGCATTTTCTCGATAACCCGCAAAGCGCGGTTGCCGAAGCCGCGCGGGTGCTGGTTCCCGGCGGGGTGCTGTTAATCGCCGATCTGGCCCCCCACGACATTGAAGACCTTCGTGACCATCACGCCCATCGTCGATTGGGTTTTGACGATAACGAGGTAAAATCATGGTTTTCCAGTGCAGGCCTTAAAACTCAGGCCACCGTTCACTTGAAAGGCAGCCCGTTAAGCGTCACCTTATGGCTGGCGGCGAAAGGCAATAACAAAACTTCACCCAAGCCCCCTGAAAGCTAAGTGTTATGCGTATGAAAGATACAGACTCTGACTTCCTTAAAGGCCCAAAGCGTTCGTTTTCGCTGGCCCAGCCGCTGCCACGCGATGTACGGGTTTCGTTTGAGTTTTTTCCGCCGAAAACGGAAAAGCTGGAACAAAACCTGTGGGCGGCCATTGAACGTCTGGCCCCCATCGGGCCGGAGTTCGTGTCGGTGACCTATGGCGCCGGTGGCTCAACGCGCGAACGCACACATGCCACCGTTTCGCGCATTCGCCGTGAAACTGACCTTGTTCCTGCCGCACACCTGACCTGCGTTGGTGCCAGCCGCGATGAAGTTGACGACATTGCACAGCGCTATTGGGATGAAGGTATTCGACATATTGTTGCGTTGCGTGGCGATGCGCCCGATGAAACCACCAGCTACACGCCGCATCCGCAAGGCTACGCCTATGCATCTGATCTTGTTGAGGGCCTGAAAAAAATAGCCGATTTTGAAATATCCGTCGCCGCCTATCCGGAAGTTCATCCCGATGCCAAAAACGCCGAGGCCGATCTCGACAACCTCAAGCGCAAAATGAATGCCGGTGCCAGCCGCGCCATAACCCAGTTCTTTTTTGATACCGATGCCTACTTGCGCTTTGTTGATAAGGCGCTTGCGGCCGGTATTACCATTCCCATTGTGCCCGGCATCCTGCCGGTGACAAACTTTGCCCGGGTGCAGGAATTTGCAGCCGCTACGGGTGCGTCCGTTCCCGCCTGGATGGGGGAACTTTTTGCAGGCCTCGACGGCGACCCCGAAACCCGCAAGTTGGTTGCCGCCACCCAGGCCGCCGAACAATGCCGGGTGTTGCATGCCAGCGGCGTAAAGGACTTTCATTTTTACACGCTGAACCGTGCTGATCTGACGTTCGCCATTTGTCACATTCTCGGCGTGCGCCCTGGCGCATCCACCGCTTAAAAGAAGGTCACCATGTCCGATATTCGCCAACAACTGAACGATTTGATGAGCCAACGCATCCTGGTGCTCGATGGCGCCATGGGCACCATGATCCAGCGTGAAAACCTGGGTGAAGATGATTTCCGTGGCGAACGGTTCAAGGCGTCCAATGTCGAGTTGAAGGGCAACAACGACCTTCTGTCCATCACGCAACCGGATATTATTACCAATATCCACATCGCGTTTCTTGAGGCCGGGGCCGACATTGTCGAAACCAACACGTTCAATTCCACCACAATTTCACAGGCCGATTACGGCCTTGAAGCTTTGGCCTATGAACTGAACGTCGCAGGCGCGCGCGTTGCCCGTGCCGCTGTTGATAAGGTTTCAACGCCTGATCGACCGCGCTTTGTTGCTGGCGTGCTGGGGCCAACTTCGCGCACGGCCTCCATGTCGCCGGATGTTAACAACCCTGGTTTTCGCAACATCTCCTTTGATGAACTGGTCGCGGCTTATGACGAAGCCGCGCGCGGCCTGCTTGAAGGCGGTGCCGACCTTTTGTTGATTGAAACCGTGTTCGACACGCTCAACGCCAAGGCCGCCGTCTATGCGGTGCTTGAGTTGTTGGAGGAAACCGGGCGTGACGTACCGATCATGCTGTCGGGCACCATTACCGATGCCTCTGGGCGCACCCTTTCGGGGCAAACACCGGAAGCGTTCTGGATTTCGTTGAAACACGCCAAGCCGTTTTCAGTGGGCTTTAACTGCGCGCTCGGCGCCGAAGACCTGCGCCCGCACATCCAGGCGGTCAGCCATATTGCCGATGTTCCGGTCAGCGTGCACCCCAACGCCGGGTTGCCCAATGAATTCGGCGGCTACGACGACACGCCAGAATACATGGCTGGCGTTCTGGAAAGCTTCGCCCGCGACGGCCTGCTGAACATTGTCGGCGGTTGTTGCGGCACCACGCCCGATCACATTCGCGCTATTGCGGACGCTGTTGATGGCATCATGCCGCGCAAGGTTCCCGAAACACCCGTCCACTGCACCCTTTCAGGGCTGGAACCGCTGGTCATTGATGACGTTATCGGGTTCGTCAACGTCGGTGAACGCTGCAACGTGGCCGGTTCGGCCAAGTTCAAGAACCTGATTGCCGATGGTGAATACCAAAGTGCTTTGGAAATTGCCCGCCTGCAGGTGGAAAACGGCGCTCAAATCGTTGATATCAACATGGACGACGCCATGCTTGATGCCAAAAAAGAGGTCGTGAATTTTCTATATATGGTCGCTACCGAGCCGGATATTGCGCGCGTTCCCATCATGATTGACAGCTCCCGGTGGGAAGTCATCGAAGCCGGACTCAAGTGTGTGCAGGGCAAGGGCGTGGTGAACTCCATCAGCCTGAAGGAAGGCGAAGCGGCCTTTATTGAGCACGCCCGCAAGGTTCGCTTGTTTGGCGCCGCCGTTATCGTCATGGCGTTTGATGAACAAGGCCAGGCCGACAGCTTCAAGCGCATGACCGAGATTTGCCAGCGCTCTTATGACGTGTTGACGAAAAAGGTCGGCTTCCCGGCAGAAGACATTATATTTGATCCTAACATCTTCCCCATCGCCACGGGCATTGAAGAGCACCACAATTTTTCGGTGGATTTCATCAACGCCACCAAATGGATAAAACAGAACCTGCCCGGCGCTTCCATTTCGGGCGGCGTTTCCAATATGTCGTTCTCGTTCCGCGGCAACAATCCGCTGCGCGAGACCATGCATTCGGTATTTTTGTATCATGCCGTCAAGGCGGGCATGACCATGGGCATTGTTAATGCCGGGCAGTTAACCGTTTATGCGGAAATCCCCGATGACTTGCGCGAACGCGTTGAAGATGCGGTGTTAAACCGCCGCGACGACGCCACAGAACGCTTGCTCGACGTTGCCGACCAGGTAAAGGGCACGGCATCAAAAGACCGCGGTCCGGATTTAAGCTGGCGCGAGCAAAGCGTTGAGGCGCGCCTTTCGCACGCCCTGGTCAAGGGCATTACCGATTTCGTTGTCGCCGACACCGAAGAAGCACGCCTGGGCGCGGATGAGCCTATCCATGTCATCGAAGGGCCGTTGATGGATGGCATGAACGTGGTCGGTGACCTGTTTGGCTCGGGCCAGATGTTCCTGCCCCAAGTGGTGAAGTCGGCCCGCGTGATGAAACAGGCCGTGGCCCACCTGCTGCCATATATCGAGGCCAGCAAGGCCGGCGGTTCGGCCAAGGGCAGGGTGTTGATGGCAACGGTCAAGGGCGATGTGCACGACATTGGCAAAAACATCGTCGGTGTGGTGTTGCAATGCAACAATTTCGAGATCGAGGACATGGGCGTCATGGTGCCGTGGACCGATATTCTCGACAAGGCTGTCGAGATTAATGCCGACATCATCGGCCTGTCGGGCCTGATTACGCCATCGCTCGAGGAAATGGTCACCGTAGCCAGTGAAATGGAACGCCGTGGCCTGAAAACACCGCTGCTGATTGGCGGCGCCACCACGTCCAAGGTGCACACGGCGGTCAAAATTGCGCCCCAGTATTCCGGGGCAGTGGTTTATGTGCCCGATGCCTCGCGCGCCGTGGGTGTGGCAGCGAGCCTGCTGTCGCCTGACACCCGGGCGGCCTATGTAAAAACGGTGCGTGATGAGTACGAAGTCGCACGCGAACGCCACGCCGCCGGCCAGAACCAGCGCGAACTGGCAACGCTGGCCAATGCCCGCGCCAACCGGCTGGCCATTGACTGGACAAAACAAACACCGCCAACGCCGACCTTTTTCGGCACCCGGACATTTGACGACTACCCGTTGGAAAAATTGCTCGAACGCATCGACTGGACGCCCTTTTTCCGCACCTGGGAGCTAAAGGGAAATTACCCGGCAATCCTCGACCAGAAAGGCGAGGCGGGCGACAGCGCGCGCGGCCTGTTTGCTGACGCCCAGGCCATGTTGGAAAAAATCGTCGCTGAAAAGTGGCTCACGGCGCGGGCCGTCATCGGTTTCTGGCCGGCGGCACAGGTCGATGATGATGATGTGGAACTTTATGGCGACGACGAACGCGGCGATGTTGTGGCCCGCGTCCACTTCCTGCGCCAGCAAATGGCGAGGGGGGAAGGGCGCTTCAACCATTGCCTTGCCGACACCATTGCGCCCAAAGCCACCGCGGTGAAGGATTACCTTGGCGGCTTTGCCGTAACCGCCGGCATCGGGCTGGAGGAAAGATCAGCCCAGTTCAAGGCGGCCCATGATGATTATTCCGATATCCTGTTGAAAGCGCTGGCCGACCGACTGGCCGAGGCCTTCGCCGAGCATATGCACCAGCGCGTGCGCCGGGAGTTCTGGGCCTATGGCGCGGAAGAAGACTTGTCGAACGAAGAACTGATCCGCGAAGCTTACACCGGCACGCGCCCGGCGCCCGGCTACCCGGCGTGCCCTGACCACACGGAAAAGGAAACGTTGTTTAAGCTGCTTGATGCCGAGGCCGCCACCGGTATTCACCTCACCGACAGCTTCGCCATGTTGCCGGCGTCTTCGGTGTCGGGCTATTACCTCAGCCACCCGGAAGCCGCCTATTTTGGCGTTGGCAAGCTGGCAAAAGATCAGGTGGAAGACTACGCGCGGCGCAAGGGCATCAACGTTGATGTGGCTGAGCGCTGGCTGGCGCCGAATTTGGGGTATACGCCGGGAAAAAAATAAGGCCCGAACCCTAGTTCGGTTTGACCGCGCCTTTTTCCATCAGGAACGAAACGTAATGCATATCGGTTTCGACCATGTCGTCGATTAGTGTTGCTGTCAGCAGCTCATAGAGCGCCCGGACGTTGCCCTCGGCGCGAAAAATTTCGCCGATGGCCTCAACATCCCGAAGCAACCGTTGATGGTGCTGGATATGGACATCCCTATGGGGATAGTCGAGCGTGACCAGGATCTGTTCTTCCGTGACCATGTGCCGCTGAAAGCGTTTAGAAAAATCGTCTATGGCTTCAAGGGCTTCGTCGATCACACCGTTGGTGGCTGTCGATAGCGCCCGGTCGGCAGAATCAAACAACGCCCGGTGCTCGGCGTCGATGACGGCATGACCCGTCAGAAAGGAATCCGGCATTTTGAGTTCCACGTTCGCCTCCCTGTAAATTGGCGGTTGTTTTTTGTGAAACCCTCAAAGGCATAACCCGGCTTTTCGCCGTTTATTTAATATAATATTAGGGTAAACCCTAATGCGCGCAATACAAGTACATTTACGTAAAATTTTATGCTTATGGTTGCGAACCATTATCAAGTGCACAGTCAACCCACAGGACAGGGTATGCAAAAACACAAAACCAATCGAAAGCCTAAGCGGCGGCGCAACAACCACGTTTTGATCACCGTGCTGGGCTGGATATTCCTGGTGCTCGGCGTGGCGGGGTTGTTCCTGCCGGTGCTGCAGGGTGTTTTGTTCCTGCTGGTGGGGGTGTTTTTGCTGTCGTTGACGTGGCCCCGGGCGCGCCTGATGCGCCAGCGTCTAGGGCGGCGTTTTCCCGCCGTGCGTAGGGGCCTCGACGATGCCGAGGCATGGCTTAAAAAACGCTTTCGCCGCCTGTTGTCCTAGGTTTTATGACGCGCGTGCATGCGGTCGAGCCTGAGGCGTTCGCGTTCGTCGCTGAGGCGTCCGGCGCTGATCATCACGGCCATCAGCACGCCGATACCGGTAGAACCGGCGAGCAGGAACATCACCAAAATCTGGTATTTCACCGCCTCCGTCGGGTCAACGCCGGCCAAAATCTGTCCGGTCATCATGCCGGGTAACGATATCAACCCGGCCACCGACATGGCGTTGATGATGTGCATCAAACCGGCGCGGGCCGATTCACGAATGAAAGGCCGCATGGCCTCGCGCCGCGTATGACCCAGCGCCAGTTGTGCCTCGACGGCGTCTCTTTCGCGTTTGAGCGTGCTCATCAGGCGGTCCATGCCGACGGCGATGCCGTTCAGCGTGTTGCCCAGCACCATGCCCAGCAACGGCAGGGCAAAGCGCGGGTCGAACCACGGTTCAGGACGCACCGCCGTGGTCAGCGCCAGCACGGTAACCAGCGAGCCCGCCAGCAACAGGCTGCCCGTGGATATGCCCAGCCCCCAGCCACCGGATAAATTGTAATGCTGGCGCGCCACCACCTCGCGTCCGGCCAGCGCAATCATGGTGGCGGCCGCCAGCCCCGTCCACAAAGGCGAGGTCAGCGCAAACAACATCTTGAGTACAAGGCCAATTAGCGTCAGCTGCACCACGGTGCGCAGCGCCGCAATGCCCAGCGCTTTTTCCACACCCAGCTTGAAGGCAACGGAAAGCCCGCCGGTGACCAGCAGCAATACTGAAATGATAGCGAGGTCCATATACCCCAGTTGCACGTAAACCCCGGTCATGGCGCGGCCCCCGTTTCGCGTTTTGTTTCCTGAAGCTCGCCTTTGTCGAGCACCAGCGTGCGCCCGCCCAGCCGTTCGGCCTGTGTGCCATCGTGGGTGACAAACAAAACCCCGCCGCCGTCATTGGTGAAATCCTTAATCAGGTTTTCGGCGCGCTCGGCGTTGCCTTCGTCCAGCCCCGAGGTCGGCTCATCAAGCAATAATATTTTCGGTTTGCGCGCGACCGCACGCACCAGGGCCAGGCGCTGGCGCTCGCCAGTGGAAAGGCGTGCTACCTCCCAGCCCAACGCCGAGGTCTCAAGGTTGACCCGGTGCAGCAGGTCGCGGGTCTGGCTTGCGCTGCAACCGGCGAAGTGCGGGCGCACGGTTTCCGCCCACCAGCCGGCGTTTGCCGGTACATACATCACCTGGGCGCGCCACCGCGGCGCGGGTATCGATTCGCGGCTCATATCGCCCAGTGCGACATCGCCCGAATTGGGGTCGAGGTCGGCAATGGCGCGCAACAACAATGACTTGCCCGCCCCCGAAGGCCCGGTCATCGCCACGCGCTCGCCGGCTGTCACCGTCAGGGCGAAGGGGCCAAGGCCAAGGCGTTTAAGGTTTTGCACGCTTAACATGGCTTCAAGGCTTACACGCCCGCTGGCTGCGGGTATAGTCCGTTCATGCTCAACAGCCCGCCAAATAGCCCCCAGCAACGCCCCGTCCTGATGCCCGAAACCTTCGCCTTGGTGGCTGGCGTGCGGGCGGCTTACGTGTTGGGCGCCGATGGCGAGCTGGAAACACTGGGCTTTGTCGAGGCCAAAAAGCGCCTTGATAAAGGCCCGCCGCCCATGGTTTGCCACACCCCGCAAACGGCGGCGCGCCTTGGTATGGCGTCATTTGCGGCGCTGGATTTGCTGGAATTGTTCGCCTTCGTGCGCCCGGCCTGGTTTGCCCTGCCGACGCCGCAGGGCCTTGCCGAGGTACTGGGTCTGGCGCTGCCCACCTCACACGAGGACGAGGCCGTAACCCTGGTCGCGAGCGCGCGCGCCCTGCTGGGTCAATTACAGGCCGACGCCGCGTTGGTGGGAAAACCGGCCATTGCCGCCGCCATCGCCATGCAAAAAGGTGGCTGGCCATGGGCCGAAGCGGTGCTGGCGGCGCTCGGACATGACACCACTGCAACCAAACCTCGCGGCGGCTTTCGCATCTGGGGTCGCCTCGGTGAGTGGGAAGAACGTCCGGCCCCACCCAAGGCCGGCGACCAACCGGTTTCACCCACCGAAGCCAGAGCCCGCCTCGATGCGCTGCTGGCCGGTGGCCTCAATGAAAAGCGGCCCGAACAACAGGGCTATTGCGCCGGGGTATCAACGGCGTTTGATCCGGCGACGGACGAACACGCCCCCGTTTTTGTATTGGCCGAAGCCGGCACCGGTGTTGGCAAAACGCTGGGTTACATTGCGCCGGCCAGTGTGTGGGCGGAAAAGAACGATGGCACGGTCTGGATAAGCACTTACACCCGCAACCTGCAACGCCAGCTCGACGCGGAAATGAACCGCCTGTACCCCGACGCCGAGGAAAAGCGCAAGCGCGTGGTGGTGCGCAAGGGGCGGGAAAATTATTTCTGCATCCTCAATTTTGAAGAAGCCCTTGGCCGCCTGCACGCCAATCCGCAAAGCGCAACCGCGCTCGGGCTGGTGGCGCGCTGGGCCGAGGCCAGCCAGGACGGCGACATGGTCGGCGGCGATTTTCCGGCATGGCTTGAAGGGCTGTTGGGGCGCGGCCTTACCACCGACCTGACCGATACACGCGGCGAATGCTTGTATTCGGCGTGCGCGCATTACCGCAAATGTTTTATCGAACATTCCCAACGCCGCGCCAAACACGCCCGGCTGGTTATCGCCAACCACGCTTTGGTGATGATACAGGCGGCAATCGGTGCGGCGGGTGGTGCTTTTGGCGACGCCGCCCTGCCGACGCGCTATGTGTTCGATGAAGGCCACCACCTGTTTGCCGCTGCCGACAGCGCATTTTCAGCGCGACTTTCGGGCTATGAATGCTCAGACCTCCGGCGCTGGTTGCTGGGCGCCGAGCAAGGCGGGCGTTCGCGTTCACGTGGCATCAAGACCCGGCTGGAAGATTGGCTGGCCGATGACGAAAAACTTTCCGAACAGGTTGATGCCGTGCGCCGCGCCGCCCACGCCCTGCCCGCACCCGGCTGGCGGGGTCGCCTTGAAAGCGGGGCCTCACAAGGAAGTGCAAATGGCCCCACCGAGGCGTTCCTCGCCCTTGTGCGCCAGCAGGTTTATGCCCGCGACAAGGACGCCGGCCAGGGCTATTCGCTGGAATGCACGCTATCGCCGCCCGCCGAGGGTCTGGTCGAAGCCGCCGCCGAACTGGACAGGGCGCTGCTTGAGCTGGAAAAGCCGGTTGTTGCGCTGGGCCGCGCACTGGCCGCCAAGCTGGACGACGAGGCGAGCGAGCTCGACAGCAACCAACGTGCCCGCCTTGAAGGTTTCGGCGGCTCCCTGCAACGTCGCGCCCTGTTGCCGGTGAAGGCATGGCGCGCCATGCTCGACACCGTGCTGGATGAAGGCGCCAATCAGGTCGCAAACGTGGCTGAAACCGATGTTGGCGTTCCCGTTTTTGTCGACTGGTTGAATGTGGAACGCTCAAACGGACGCGACATGGACGTTGCGTTTTCCCGCCACTGGGTTGATCCGACCCGCCCACTGGCCGCCACCTTGGCGAATACTGCCGAAGGCGTGTTGGTAACGTCTGCCACGTTGCGCGATGAAACCGACTGGGATGTTGCCGCGGCGCGCACCGGCGCGGCGCACATGCCGTCCAACCCGGTGTTGGTCAACCAGCCTTCGCCGTTTGACTATGCCGCCGCAACGCGCATTTTCGTGGTCACGGATGTGAACAAAAACGATGCCGCACAGGTGGCGTCTGCCTATCGCGAGCTGTTTCTGGCGGCAGGCGGCGGGGCGTTGGGGTTGTTTACCGCCATCAACCGGCTGAAGCGGATTTACGAAATTATCGCCCCGGAGCTGGATCAGGCGGGCCTGAAACTGTTAGCCCAGCACATCGACCCGTTGGATGTCGGCACGTTGATCGATATTTTCCGATCCGAAGAACACACCTGCCTGTTGGGTACCGATGCGGTGCGCGACGGAATCGACGTGCCGGGTAACGCGCTGCGCCTTATTGTCTTTGACCGTGTGCCGTGGCCCCGGCCCGATATCGTGACCCGGGCGCGGCGTGCCGCATTCGGCGGGCGGGCGTTTGATGACATGCAAATTCGATTCAAGCTCAAACAGGCTTATGGGCGGCTGATCCGCCGGGCCAGCGACCGTGGTGTATTCGTGATGCTGGACTCAGCACTGCCGTCGCGCCTGCATACGGCCTTTCCAAAGGGGGTTGAGGTCGTACGCCTTGGGCTTAAAGATGCCATTTCCCAAACGTCCGATTTTCTTTCTGAGCACAAAGACGACTGAACGATAAGGAGCAGACCATGGCGACACCTTTAAATAATATGACCATCGGTTTCATCGGCCTCGGCCTGATGGGCAAACCCATGGCGCGCAACCTGATGGCGGCGGGTGCCGAAATGATTATCTACAACCGCACCCAGGCTGTGGCCGAGGAGTTGGCGCTGGAGGGTATGTTTTCGGCCACCAGCCCGAAGGAAGTAACTGATCGCGCCGACGTGGTGATCTTGATGCTGGCTGACACGCCCGCCGTTGACACCGTGTTGCTGGGCGAGTTCGGCGTCATTGAAGGGGTTGGAAAAAACACACTGGTTATTGACATGGGCACCACGCTGGCTACCGAGGCCCAGCGTTTTGCCGCCGCGGTCGAACAAAAAGACGGGCTGATGATTGACGCCCCGGTTTCCGGCGGCGAAATCGGCGCCGTTGATGGCTCACTGACCATCATGGTGGGCGGCAACGACGAAGCCGTTAAGCGCGCCCGGCCGATCCTTGATGTCATGGGCGCGCGCGTTACCCATGTTGGCGATGTCGGCGCGGGCCAGGTGGCCAAGGCCGCCAACCAGGTGATTGTCGGGCTGAATATCGGCGCCGTGGCGGAAGCCCTGGCGCTGGCCAAGCACATGGGCGTGAGCCCTGCGAAAGTGCGCGAGGCCTTAAAAGGCGGTTTCGCCGATAGCCGCATCCTCGAAGTCCACGGCCAGCGCATGATTGATGGCGCTTTCAAGCCCGGCGGAAAGTGCACAACACAAAGAAAAGACATGGACCAGGCGTTGACGCTGGCGGCGGGCGTGGATTTGAAACTCCCGGCGACGGCGCTGTCGCGTGACCTTTACGATGAAGCGATTGAGAAGGGTTGTGGCGAGCTGGATCATTCGGGGCTATTCAAGTTGATTGATGGGCAGGTTTAAGGCGCATCCATCAACACCCCATAAACAAATGCATATTAGCAAATTCATTTGGCTGCGCTCATTGGCTGGCAAAAAAGGTTCGTATTCTGGCTTAAAAAGCTCTACCTAAGCAGGAGACAACTTTGCCTCGAGGAGAGCCACCATGAGTCACAAAACCACCATTTCACAGGCCGCCAAAGACCTTGGCGTGACGCGCAGCGATTTAAACAAGCGTCTTGCCGCCGCCGGTATTGACGCCTTTGAAGGCACGGTAGATTATGAAAAGTTGCAATGCATCGCGCCGACGCTGGGCCGCACCAACCCGGTGATGGAACGCATTCGCATCCTGCGTGAGAACACGGTTCAGTCCGTCCGCACGGGCTCACAAAAGTTCAAGGAAGATGACCTCAGCGCTCAGGTTCAGAAACTTTCCCGGGAATTGATGATCGAAAGCAGCCTCAACCACCGTTACGAAGTGATTTTTGAAGAGCTTTCGCAAAAACTGGGCAAGATGCAGACCTCGCCAAATGGAGAGGAACGCGAAGCGGCGTTTGATATTTGCGGGTGGCTGCGAAAACAGATCGCCGAGGCTTGATACGGGAAAAAAATAACTGCCGCGCCTTATGGCGCGCTCTTGCATTACGCTAACCGTCGAGAACAAAAAAGGGCCGCACCCGAAGATGCGGCCCAATTTTTTGGACTAAGGCGTTGGTGGATAAGCTTAGAAGCCCATGCCGCCCATGCCGCCCATGCCACCCATTCCGCCCATGTCGCCGCCGCCCATGCCACCGGGGGCTGCGTCGCCCTTCGGTTCGGGTTTATCGGTGATCATGGCTTCGGTGGTGATCAACAGGCCAGCCACGGAAGCGGCATCCTGAAGGGCCGTGCGCACAACCTTGGTCGGGTCGATGATGCCGGCTTTCACCAGGTTGGTGTACTTGCCGGTCTGGGCGTTGAAGCCGAAGTCGGCGTCTTTGCCTTCCAGAACCTTGCCCGCAATAACCGCGCCGTCGTGGCCGGCGTTTTCGGCGATCTGGCGGATCGGTGCCTGAATGGCACGGCGCACGATGTCGATGCCGACGTCCTGGTCGTTGTTGTCACCGGTCAGCTTGGCCAGTGACTTGGTGGCATACAGCAATGCTGTGCCGCCACCGGGAACGATACCTTCTTCAACCGCGGCGCGGGTGGCATGAAGCGCGTCGTCGACACGGTCCTTGCGTTCCTTAACCTCGATTTCAGAAGCACCGCCGACATGGATAACGGCAACGCCACCGGCCAGCTTGGCCAGACGTTCCATCAGTTTTTCCTTGTCGTAGTCAGACGAGGTTTCCTCGATCTGGGCACGGATCTGATTGCAGCGGGCTTCGATATCTTTCTTGGCGCCGGCGCCGTCGATGATGGTGGTGTCATCCTTGGTGATGACCGAGCGCTTGGAAGTACCAAGCATGTCCAACGTCACGTTTTCCAGCTTCAGACCGAGGTCTTCGGAAATCACCTGACCCTTGGTCAGGATGGCAATGTCCTGCAGCATGGCTTTGCGGCGTTCGCCGAAACCCGGTGCCTTGATGGCCGCAACCTTGAGGCCGCCGCGCAGCTTGTTGACCACCAACGTGGCCAGCGCTTCGCCTTCGATGTCTTCGGCAATGATGATCAACGGACGGGTTGACTGAACCACCGCTTCCAGCACTGGCAGCAGGGGCTGCAGGGAGGTAAGTTTTGATTCGTGGATCAGGATGTAGGGGTTTTCCATTTCACACGTCATCTTGTCGGCGTTGGTTACGAAGTAAGGCGAGGTATAACCGCGGTCGAACTGCATGCCTTCAACAACGTCGAGCTCGGTATCAATGCCTTTGGCTTCTTCAACCGTTATAACGCCTTCGTTGCCGACGCGTTCCATAGCATGAGCAATCATCTTGCCAATTTCGGATTCGCCGTTGGCGGAGATGGTGCCAACCTGCGCGACTTCGGCAGATGTCTTGACCTTCTTGGTGCGCTTCTTGATGTCGGCAATAACGGTTTCAACCGCCAGGTCAACGCCACGGCGAAGATCCATCGGGTTCATGCCAGCGGCAACGGCCTTGACGCCTTCGCGGACGATAGCCTGAGCCAGAACGGTGGCGGTGGTTGTGCCGTCACCCGCTTCGTCGTTGGTGCGTGATGCGACTTCTTTGACCATCTGTGCGCCCATGTTTTCGAACTTGTCGGAAAGTTCGATTTCCTTGGCGACGGTCACGCCGTCCTTGGTGATGCGTGGGGCACCGAACGATTTGTCGATGATAACGTTACGACCCTTGGGGCCGAGCGTCACTTTAACGGCGTTGGCGAGTGTGTCGACGCCGTGAAGCATACGGGTTCGGGCATCAGCACCGAACTTTACTTCTTTAGCTGCCATGATGTGTTTATCCTTCTATAAAATCTTGAATTAACTTCGGTTCGCAAAAACGGTCAGTCGGGAAAGAAAGAAGGCTTACTTCTTCTTTCCTTTCTTGCCGGTTTCAATGATGCCGAGGATGTCGCTTTCTTTCATGATGATGAGGTCTTCACCATCAATCTTGACTTCGTTGCCGGACCATTTACCGAACAAAACGCTGTCGCCGGCTTTAACGTCCAACGGGACAATTTTGCCGTCTTCTCCTCGTGCGCCGGAACCGGCAGCAACGATGATGCCCTCGGAGGGCTTTTCCTGGGCGGTGTCGGGAATAATGATGCCGCCGGCGGTCTTTTCGTCCTGTTCGAGACGACGGACCAACACGCGATCATGCAGGGGCCTAAACTTCATTGGGGAAACTCCTGAAGTGGTTGAAATTAAAAACAATGTCGGGGGGTGCTAGCACTCCCCCTTCGTGAGTGCTAGCGATTTAAGGTTGTTTTGGCCCCATGTCAAGGGACAGGCGGATGATGGCGATAAAAATCGGCGATTAACCGGGGCCTAGCGCGGAAAGTTCTTCGCTTCCCACACCCCCATGAGGCGCCCGCGATAGGGCCAGATCTCGCTGGGCGCTGGCGCCGGGGGCGGCATTTCAGCGGCATGGCGCACGGTGGAAAGCAGCACCCCGGTGGGGTTCTGGCGCGCCCACGCTGCCGCCTGGCCGCGCGACGGCAGCACCACCAGTGGTTCCGTCAGGCGACCGAGGAAATGAAACTCACCGTGATACTTGCCGACGTAGGCGACCTTGCGGCCTTGGGCCTGCCAGTGGGCAACCTTTTTCGCCGCCGGGCCGAGGTTATAGGAATAACCCAGCGTGCCCGCACTCGCGGCGTGCAGAAACACAACGTTAACCACGGTGATCAGTGCCAACACCCGCACCTTACGCGCCCAGCCCGGTATTCGAAAAAACGCAACGCTTAACGCCAGCGCCACCGGAACCGCCATCCACAACGGTTCGCCATCAAGGGAGCCGGGCGGGATTTTTTTGATGATCCCTTCCAGCAGCGGTAACACAAGCCCGACCGCCATGATGATTGCTGAAAGCAGGCCCAGCACCAGCGCCGGAATGCGGTGGGCGGTTTCACCGCCCTCGTGCTCCGTATCGTGTTGCGCATTGCTGTGACGGCTCAGCACAAAAGCGCCAAAAAGGGCCAGCGCTGGAAACTCCGGTAACAGGTAATGCAGCTGCTTGCCCGAGATGGCGGAAAAAGCGACGAAGGAAAAACCGAACCACACTACCAGCAGGCGCACGCCGCCGTCATCCAGCGCCGCGCGCAGGCCTCTTTTTTCACGCCATGCGGCCCGAAGGCCGACGCCACGCCACAACCGGGGCCACACAAACCACGGTAACAACAACAAGGGTAAATACTGTGCGAACCACCATGGCGGGCGGCGGTGGGCAAAACTTTCCACCATGCGCCCGGCTGACTGGCCCCAGAAAATGGCATCGCGATATTCCGGCCCCCCGGCAATCGCCGCCGGGATGGCCCACGCCAGCGCCACCATGAAACCAATAAGTATGGCAAGCCCAACAGCGCCATACCATTTTTTCCAGCTTGTGGGTTTGGCACCGGTCAGCTTCGGCCCCCACCACGGCGCCAGCAGGGCGACGGGCAAAACGTGCAACAAAATCGCCGGGCCCTTGGCCAGACCGCCGATGCCCAGCCCCAGTCCGGCCAGCAATACCCAGCGCCAGACGGGGCCGCCATCCACCATGTTGCGCCATGCGCCGATCACGCCCAACAGCGCCACCAGTGCGGCGAAGGCGAGGACGGTGTCAAACATGGTGAGGGTTGAAAACACCGCCCAGTAAACGGCGCTGAACAACAACACCGGTGCGGTGGCGGCAATGCGCTGTTCAGACGGCCAAAGCTGGCGTGCAATGAGGGCCGTTAACCCAAGAGCAGCCAAACCAAACAAGGGCGCCACCAACCGGGCCCATATTTCGGAGGTTCCAAAGACGGCCCAGCCCAGGTTCATGGCCCAGAACATCAACGGCGGCTTATGGCTGTAGGTTTCGCCATTGAGGTGCGGCACCAGATAAGAGCCATCGTTCCACATGGCCCAGGCAACCGACAGGTAGCGCGTTTCATCAATGGGCAGCAGCGGGCGCAGCATCAAGGCGGCAGCCATCAGCGCCAGCCAGCCGAAAACAATCAACCGGGTTTCGGGTGCGCGCAATAAAGAAGGCCGTGAAGAAGAATCAGATGACAATGTTCAGGCCTCGTTTTCGTTTGTTTCGCCGATTTCCGCATCGATTCCCGCATCAAGCGATTTACCGTGGCGAAAGTGCCGATAAAGATAGACCCCCAGAAGCCCTGAAAGCACGAACAGAATAACACTGAGGCTGATGCGCAAGGCCGGGTCGACCGCCACACCGGAACCGGCCAGCGCGAAGATCAACGTTTGCGGCAGGTAACCGGCGGCGGAACCGCCAAAGAACGGGCCGGGGCGCACGCTGGAAACGCCCGCCGCCAGATTGGTGGCGACGTTGGATCCCACCGGCAGCATGCGGATCAACAGGGTCATGGAAAAAGCATGATCATGCAAAAAGTCATCCAGCCGGCGAATGCGACCCGAAAACCGTGCCTGCAGGGGTTTGCGCGCCAAAAGGCGGGCATAATAAAAAGCCCCAACGCAACCCGCCACGGTGCCCAGTAATGCCAATGCGGAGCCCAGCACCAGCCCGAAGGCATAGCCACCGAGAAAACTGATAACCTGACGCGGCAGGCCGACGCCGGTTGCCAGCGCCGCAAGGGCGATGAACAAGGCTTCGCCGGCAAGGCCCTGGCCGATGATGTTGGTTTCTATCCAGCCTTCGTCGAGTGCTGCGTCCAGCCCGCTTTGGCGGACTCCATAGCCCAACAACACCAGCGTTGCGATCATCAAAATACCGCGAACAAGCACGCCGCTTTTCATTAGGCGGAATCCCCTTCGGGTCCGGTTGCGTTTCGCACCACCTCGACCACGGGCCTGGAACCGCGCCGGAGCAACCACATGACGCCGAGCAAGTCCACCAGCCCGACCTTGAGCCGCCCCCACATGCCGTATTTGGAAACCCCGCGCTCGCGCGCCCGGTGATTAACCGCCACCGAAACCACGCGCCCGCCGCGGCGGATCATCAGCGCGGGCAGGAAACGGTGCATGTGGTCAAAGCGCGGCATATCCAAAAAGGCGCTGCGCGTAAAGACCTTCAGCCCGCACCCGGTATCGGGCGTGTCATCGCGCAACAGGCCGGATCGCACCCGGTTGGCAATGCGCGACTGGAAACGTTTCCATTCGGTATCCTTGCGTTTGGCGCGCCAACCGGCAACCAACAGGTGGTCGGGGTTTGCGTCAGCTTTCAGTTTTTCCAGCAGGGCTGGAATATCGGCCGGGTCATTTTGACCGTCGCCGTCAAGCGTGGCGATGAACGTTGCATCGGCTGCTTTTACGCCGCTGGCAACAGCAGCGCTTTGGCCGCAGCAATTGATATGGCGCAGCACCGTAAGGTTGGGCAGCTCTGCGGCCATGTCGACCAGGCGTTGGGGGGTTTCATCCGTGGAGCCATCGTCAACGTAGACAATCTGGTAAGTGCACAGCCCTTCTGCGGCTGCTCGGATTTCTTCGATCAGGGGGCGGATGTTGTCGGCTTCGTTGTGAACCGGCACCACCACGGCAAGTTCAAAAACGGATGAGGCGGAAGGGCTGGAATGGGGCATATTCACCGAATTCAGATGTTGTTTCTTATGGTCACCGCCCGTCACCACGCCTTTGTGATAGTGGCAACGGCTTGAAAAATGACCTCAGGGCATAGCTTTACACCTGATTTGTGGCAGATTCCAGCGCCGAAGCCCATGATCTGGCCCCATATGGCGCCAACACCGCTTTTTTCTTGGCATGGGCTAGGGCATGGGTATGCTCAAGGCTTGAAAATGCTCATTTCAGTGAATAGGCGCTTAATATGTCCGAAATCGAAGATCTAGATAGCTTCGAGCAGTCGTCGGCGTTTGCCAAGAGTGCGCTGACGCAGATGACAAAGCACGCCGTGGTGCCAACGCCGAACAATTTCATAGTTTGGTATAATCACGTTTCGGGTCGTAATCCGGAGCTTTCCAGGATGATTGCGATTTTGATCGATAACGGCCTGGAATTTAACAGGGCCGTGTGTGCCGATCTTTACCAGAAATTTTTTACATCCAGCATTGAGGACGATTCCCTGCACCAGACGGCAGAGCGCATCAGCGAAGAGTTGAGCCGGATTCTTGGATACATTGAATCTGCTGGCGGTAATGCTGCTGAATACGGAAAGACACTGGAAAACGTTACCGACAGCCTGGGGACGAAACTGGACGCCGATGCGCTATCGAAAGTTGTTAACGGCGTAATGCATGAAACCCAAAAAATGAGTGAGCTGAATCATCAGCTGGAACAAAAACTCAATGATTCCGATTCCGAGGTTTCGCAATTGCGCGGTGATTTAGAAGATATGCGCAAAGAGGCATTAACCGATTCACTAACCGGCATAGCAAATAGAAAATTATTTGATATGGAATTGCGCCGCATTGCCCGCGATTCCATGGAAGCCGGTGAGAAAGTCTCGCTGTTGCTGATCGACATCGACCATTTCAAAAAATTCAATGATACCTACGGCCATCAGGTAGGTGACGAAGTTTTGAAATTGATTGCCATGACCATGGCAAAAACCGTTAAGGGTTCTGATATAACGGCGCGCTATGGCGGCGAGGAATTTGCCGTTATTTTGCCAGAAACCACCATTACCAATGCGGTTAAGGTCGCCGAAAGCCTTCGCGGTCGCGTTTCAGCCAAAAAACTGGTCAACCGTCAATCTGGAAAGAGCTTGGGAGCAATTACCATTTCAGTTGGTGTCGCCCAGTTTGAATATGGTGAAACGCTGCCTGATTTTATCAAGCGAGCTGATCAGGCATTGTATGCGGCCAAGAACCGGGGCCGTGACCAGGTGGTAACAGAATTCGACCTGAAAAAAGGTGAGCTGTCGTTTAACTGATCTCGGTTTTCCCGGATTGGCATCAATTGTTTTTTCATTCAATTGCGCGAGTATGGTTGGCAATGAAGGGGGGTATGACGGTGCCGTCATTTCCATTTTCAAATCGCCTTTCCGAATGGTCGGAAAAGCTTCGCCGGATTATCAAGAACGACCAGTTGGTGCTGGGTGCGTTGGCGTTGGTGGTCGGCCTGTTGGTCGGGGTGGCGGTCATCGGGTTTCGGGAAGCCATTGAGTTTTTCCAGGAAGCTTTTTTCGGCACCGCCAATGAACGCCTTTATGCGCAAATCGCATCGCTTGAATGGTGGCAGGTGCTTTGGCCGCCGGTGGTGGGCGGCTTGGCAGTGGGGCTTCTGGTTAGGGCCGGGCTGCCGGAAGGTCGCCCGCAAGGCGTGGCCGATGTGATTGAAGCCAGCGCCCTGAAGGGCGGCCAGATGTCATTGACGACGGGCCTTCGGGCCGCAGTGGTCAACGCGCTATCCATCGGCGCCGGTGCTTCGGTCGGGCGCGAAGGCCCGGCGGTTCATCTCGGCGCCGCCATCGCCGCAGCGTTTTCCAAGCGACTGAACCTGTCGCGGTCGCTTTCCCGAACCCTGCTGGGTTGCGGTGTTGCCGCCGCCGTGGCCGGATCGTTCAATGCCCCCATTGCCGGTGCCTTGTTTGCCAATGAGGTGGTGATCGGTCATTACGCGCTGAAGGCGTTTGCCCCGGTGGTTCTGGCATCGGTAACCGGCACCGCCGTCTCAAGGGCTTATTTTGGCGATTTCCCGGCCTTTATATTACCGCCCCATGCCATTTCTTCGTATTTCGAGTTTCCCGCCTTCATGGTGTTGGGCCTGATTGCCGGCCTGGTGGCCACCGTGACCATGCGCACCATCGCCAGATCGCAGGACGTTGCAAGCCAATTACCCGGCCCAACCTGGCTGCGCCCGGCATTGGGCGGGTTGCTGGTCGGCCTGATGGCGCTGGTCTTGCCGCAGGTCATGGGTGTGGGTTACGGCGCTACCGAGCAGGCCTTGATGGGCAACTATACGCTGGCCATCCTGCTGGCGGTATTGGCTGCCAAGATTATTGCCACCGCCATCTCGCTGGGGTTTGGTTTTGGCGGTGGCGTGTTCTCACCGGCGCTGGTCATCGGCGCCATGTTAGGGGGCGCTTACGGAATTGTGACGGCTAATTTATTTCCGGCATTGGATGCCGGTATTGGCGCTTATGCATTGGTTGGCATGGGGGCAATGGCCGCAGCCGTTTTGGGCGCACCCATATCCACAACACTGATTATTTTTGAAATGACAGGCGACTATCAATTGACCATGGCGGTGATGTTGGCCGTTGTGGTGGCCACCGGCGTCACGCGTGAACTGCACAGCCACAGCTTTTTCACCCAGCAACTGGAACGTCGCGGCCTTGACCTCAAGGGTGGTTTTGAAAGCACCCTGTTGCGCGCCAGCACCGTGGGCAAGATCATGAGCACCCAGGCCGAGACCGTGCCGCCAGAGGTCACGTTGTCCAGGCTGCGCTCACAACTCCAACATTCATTGACCGGGGAACTGTTTGTCGTCGCCGAAGACGGTCACCTGATCGGCACCATTACGCTGGCCGACCTTAGCGAAACGGCCTTTGATTCCGACCTTGACCACTTGATCAACGCCGGAGATGTGGCCCGGCTGCGGCCACCGATTCTGGTGCCGGGCGATGACCTGGAAAAAGCGCTGAAATTGATGAGCGACACCGGCGAATCGCTGATCGCCGTGGTCAGGGATGTCGAGACCCTGCATTTTGAAGGCGCAGTGGACGAACGCAGCGTCATGAGCGCCTATAACCGCGCCCTTCTGGAAAGCCGCCACGAAGAGCATGACGTTTAAGTGCACAGGCGTGCTAAAAAGACCCTCATGAACGACCCATTTGAAATTATCGGCGAAAGCCCCGCTGCCGCTCCTGCGTCAACGCCTATGCGGCCGCGACCCTATCTGGACGGCCTGAACGAAAGCCAGCTGGAAGCCGTGCAAACGGTGGACGGCCCGGTTTTGGTGCTGGCTGGCGCTGGTACCGGCAAGACCCGCGTGCTGACCACGCGCCTGGCGCACATTTTGCGCGAGGGCAAGGCCCGGCCCGGTGAATTGCTGGCCGTGACGTTCACCAACAAGGCAGCACGCGAAATGCAGGAGCGGGTCGGCCAGATGCTATCCACCTCGGTCGATGGCTGGTGGGTGGGAACCTTTCATGCGCTGGGCGCGCGCATATTGCGCCGCCATGCCGAATTGGTCGGCCTGAAACCCAATTATACTATTTTGGATACTGACGACCAGTTGCGCCTGATCAAGCAATTATTGATTGCGCGCGATATTGACGCCAAGCGTTCGCCACCGCGCCTATTTTTGAGTGTTATCCAGTCGTGGAAAGACCGCGCCCTGATGCCCGATGCGGTGCCGGCTGGCGATGCAGCCGATGGCGTTGGCGGTGAAGCGCTGGATATTTACGCCGATTATCAAACCCGGCTGGGTCAGGTTAACGCAGCCGACTTCGGCGACCTGTTGATGCTGGCGGTAAAGGTGCTTCAGGAGAACCCGGACGTATTGAGCGAATACCAAAAACGGTTTCGCTACATCCTGGTGGATGAATACCAAGATACCAACGTGGCCCAGTATCTGTGGTTGCGACTTTTGGCCAAGAAACACGCCAACATTTGCTGTGTCGGTGATGACGACCAGTCCATCTATTCGTGGCGCGGGGCCGAGGTCGGCAACATACTGCGTTTTGAAAGCGATTTTCCGGGCGCCAAGGTGGTGCGGCTGGAACGCAATTACCGTTCCACGCCCCATATCCTGGGCGCGGCATCGGGGTTGATTTCCCAGAACGAGGGTCGGCTGGGAAAAACCCTGTGGACCGAAGTTGACGCCGGCGAGAAGGTGCGCGTTGAGGGCGTTTGGGATTCGACCGAAGAAGCCCGCCTTGTTGGCGATGAAATTGACGCCCGCCACCACAAGGGCGAAAGGCTCAGCACCATGGCGGTGCTGGTGCGCACGTCTGCGCAAACCCGCGAGTTTGAAGAACGTCTGATTACGCTGGGCATTCCCTATCAGGTTATCGGCGGCCTGCGCTTTTACGAGCGGCGCGAGATTCGCGATGCCGTAGCTTACCTGCGCATCATCGCCCAACCCGATGACGACCTGGCGTTTGAGCGCATCATCAATTTCCCCCGCCGAGGCATCGGCGAAGTGGTCATGCAGACGCTGCACATTCACGCCCGCGCACGTTCCATATCCTTGAGCGCGGCGGTAGCCGAATTGGTTACCACCGATGAGCTGCGTCCCGCCGTGCGCAAGACGCTGGCCGCCCTGCTGGCCGATTTTTCTCGCTGGCGAGCTGAGTCCATCGAAAAAACCCCGGCCGAGCTGTGTGAGCTGGTGATGAAGGAATCCGGTGTCATCGAGCATTGGAAGCGCGATAAATCCATCGAGGCACCGGGGCGGGTCGATAACCTTGAGGAGCTGGTGGTCGGTCTTGAGGCGTTTGAAAACCTGCAGGGCTTTCTCGAGCACGTTTCTTTGGTCATGGAAATCGAAGGCGCCAAGGACATCGACAAGGTCAGTCTGATGACCCTGCACGGCGCCAAGGGGTTGGAGTTTGATACCGTGTTCCTGCCCGGCTGGGAGGAAGGCCTGTTTCCGCACCAGCGGTCACTGGACGAAACCGGCAGTGAAGGGCTGGAAGAAGAACGCCGCCTGGCCTATGTCGGCCTGACACGGGCCAAACGGTTTGCCTTTATTACCTTTGCCGCCCGCCGCCGCCTGTTTGGGCAGTGGCAGTCGGCGTTGCCGTCACGTTTTATTGACGAATTGCCGCCGGAGCATACTGAGCGTTCGTTTGACGACGGCGACGCGACAAGCAGCGGCGGTTTTGGTGAAGCGGCGCCCACCTATACGCCGCGCCCCAAAAGAAATCGTAAAAAAGAAATGCTCGCCGCCCAACCGACCGGCGTCAGCGCCAATGAGCTTGCGGTGGGGCAGCGCGTGTTTCATCAAAAGTTCGGCTATGGCCGGATTGACAACATGGACGGCGAAAAACTGGAAATTGCCTTTGAAAAAGCCGGCACCAAAAAAGTCATGGCCAGCTTCGTAGAGACGGTTTAAGGCGTTTGGCCATGAGTAAGGTGATGACCCAGTCTTCAACGTCGGAAAAACCGATCTACCACCTGACACTTGATCTGCCCAACCATGCCATTTCGGCGTTTGAGCTGGCGCTGGAGCCGTTGGTGCAATCGTTGTTATGGTCGGCGGATGACAGGTGCGAAATCCAGACTATGGAAGGCTATGCGCAAACAAGGCCCGACCCCGAATTGCTGCAAGCGGCCATTGCCGGGGCGGCGGAACTTTCAGGGATCACGCCGCCGCAATGCACCGTCGCCCGGGAAGCACAACGCGACTGGGTGGCTGAGAACCTGCAAACCTTTCCACCGCTGCACCTTGGTCGCTTTTATATCTATGGCGACCACATCCATGCCCGCCCACCTGCCGCGTGCATCCCGCTTCGGGTTAGCGCATCGGTCGCTTTCGGCACCGGCCAGCACGCCACCACGGCGGGTTGTCTCAAGGCCATCGAACGGCTGGCTAAAAAAAAGCGTTTTGGTCGCGTGCTTGATATGGGAACCGGCTCGGGAATTTTAGCCATGGCCGCTGCCCGGTTGTCACAAGCTCGGGTGCTGGCGTGTGACATCGACCCCAAGGCGGTGGCGGTGGCGCGGGCAAACGCACACCTCAACCGTCTTTCGACACGCATCGAAACGCGCGCCGGCCGGGGCTATGGCGCGTTGCATGACCCTCGTTATGGCCCGGCACCTGCAAAGTATGACTTGATAATTGCCAATATCCTGGCACGTCCACTGGCTGCCATGGCGCTGGATTTGTCGCGCCATCTTGCGCCCGGTGGCCGCGCCGTGCTTTCCGGGCTGGTTGAGTGCGACGAGCGCCGGGTGCTGGCGCCGCATATAGAACAAGGGGTATACCTTGAGGCGCGCTCAGTATTAGACGGTTGGTTGACGCTGGTTCTGCGAAAGCCGGCATAAAAACTAAATGATAACTGCGAATGAACAGGGAAGACGAACTATGAAACTGTATGGCTATTTTCGTTCCAGCGCCGTTTATCGGGTGCGCATTGCGCTGGGCCTGAAGGGCCTTGGTTTTGATCCCGCCTATATACACCTGCGCAAGGGCGAGCAGTTCACGGACGCGTTCAAGGCGGTTAACCCGCAACAATTAATTCCAGCGCTGGAAACATCGGATGGTGATGTGTTAATCCAATCATTGGCCATGATCGAATGGTTGGATGAAACCCACCCACAGCCACCGCTGTTGCCGGTCGATCCCATTGCCCGCGCCCGCGCCCGCGCCATGGCGAACGTGGTGGCGTGTGATATTCACCCACTTTGCAATTTACGGGTTGGTCAATACCTGAAAGAAACGTTGGGCCATGAAGACGCTGACGTGGAAGCGTGGAGCCAGCACTGGATCAGCCCTGCCTTTGAGGCATTGGAAGCGCTGACCCTTGAGGCCCCCGGGGCCTATGCTTTTGGCGATAGCCCAACGCTGGCCGATATTTGCCTTATCCCGCAAATTACAAATGCCCGGCGGGTTAATCTTGACCTGGCGCCATACCCGAACCTGCTTCGCATTGAGGAAGCATGTTCGCGGCTGGATGCGTTTGAAAACGCCCGGCCTGAGAATCAGCCGGACGCAGAATAAGGCGCGCTTCAAGGCACGGCATAAGCGGGCTTAGCCGTTAAGGGAAAACTTAGCCGGTTTTGATTTGACTGGAAGGAACGTATTTGCCGCCACCGCTTGTGTCGGCGGTGGTGTCGCGAGCGACGGCTTCGGCATCTTTGTGAGCGCGGGTTTTCTTTTCCAGCGCCAGCAACGTGTCTTTCTGCCGCTGCATGTGCTGGCGGGTGGCGCCGGTTACTTCTTCCATACTGAGCTGGTTTTTTTCCAGTGCCTGGAGACGTCCGACAAGTTTGTAGTAGGCGGTTTCAAGCTCAAGCAGGCGTTCGTTCGCACGCCTAGCGGTCTCATTGACGACAAAAAGCGCAATGAGCGAGATAAAAAAACCGATAAATCCGATTACACCAACCATATTCCTCGAGCCTGCTTTCTGCGCGCCCCAGTGGAAGATTACGGTTAAAATCATCAACAAATTATTAAATGTTTGAACTGTAAGCCGAAATCACTGTGCAGGCGCGGAAAGGTTATGCCTAACGACTCCTTAACGGTAGCTGGTCGGGCTCTTACGCGCCCAGCCACAGCATGGCTACCATCGATAGCGTGCCCGCCAATACCCCGGCGGCGACAGAGCGATGAAACCCGTAAAAGGCGCTCAGGCAAAGCCCCACAGCGACAAGGCGCATCCACATATCGGCCTGATTCAATGAGCCCAAAGGCAGGATGATCATGCGCGCGATCAACCCGGCCAACAGTGCGTAGGTCACGCAAGTTAGCCATTCAATGGCGCGGCTTTCCGCCGCAATGCGCCCCGAAAGCAGCACACCAAAATAACGCGACGCATACGTCGCCCCGGCACCAAGCGCGATAGCGACCCACGGTAGAGCCGATGGAGGAAGTGCGGACAAGAGCCCGTTCATGTTCCATCACCCTTTTTGCGCTCAACACTTCTGCCCAGAAAATAAGCCGCGCTGCCGCCGACCAGCCCGGTCAGCAGCAAGCTCCAGTCCGGGGTTAGCAAAAATAAAACCGGGCCCATGACCGCGCCCAGCAGCAGAGCGATTAACTTGCCCGGCTTTTTGACGTCGAGCAGGAACACCAACATGAAATACAGCGGATTGAGGAACACCAAAGCGACAATAACAGGCTGGGCCATCAGTCCCGACGCCAGGTAGCCAACCGCACCAGCGATGGGGGACATTACCCACAGAAAGCCGCCATAGCCCAGCAGATAGGAAAAACGGCGTTCGGGTTTAAGGTCGGGCGCGCGCAGCATGCAGCCAACCCAGCTGGTGACGGCAATAATGTTGGCAACCACATAATATGCCCATGATGGTACGCCGGGGCGGCGTACTTTCGGCAACAACGACGCCACCATGGGTAAAAGCCGCGCGTTGATTATGGCAACGGAAATGGTAATGGCTATTAATGGCGCGCCGGAAACAAACATTTCCACCAATGTAATTTGCCCGGGAAGCGCCCACATCAAAACCGTGGTTGCTGTTCCCTGCCAGAATGTCCAGCCGACATCGTTTACCATGGAGCCATAACCAATGAAACTTGCCGCCATGACCAATGCCGGTATACCGGCGGCTTCTTTCACGCCAAGCCGAAAGGCATCGCGGTCTGTTTCGATGACGGGGAGGGATGATCGGTTACTCATATCAGATGGTGTAGTCCAGCGCTTCAAACTTTCCGCCCTGGGTTTTCAGGCCCGCTTTTTTCCAGGCATCAATGCCACCGGTCAGCGTATATAGGTTTTTTAACCCCGATTCCTGAAGCTGCCGATGTGCTGCCAGTGCCCGTTTGCCGATGGCGCACAGCACGATCAGCTTTTTGTCATCCAGAGGCGGGAACGTAGCGGGATCGAGAAACGAAAGCGGCAGCAGGACAGAACCGGGCACATTCTCAAAATCGAACTCGGAAGCCTCGCGCACATCCAACATCACGGCCTCGCGCGCGTCCATCCACCGCTTGGCGGTCGCGGCATCAATTTCAATTAGGCTGGCGTCTGTCGACACGTTAATGACCTTTGCCTATGATATAGGAAAGGCTATAAGATAACGCCAATCGACCGTAAAAAGCTATAATTCAGACGTTGCCACGACCTAAATAACGACTAGACATCATTTCAGGGAACTTGAAAACTTGGTACCAGAAGCCAGTCAGCAGGGTGATCATGACGTCTGCCCCGTGTGTCGAGAGGGAGGGCCCGTGCCATATGCCGAGAAAGACGGCTATGCATTCCAGCGGTGTGATGCTTGCGGATATGTGTTTTGCCATCCACGCCCGACCAATGACCATCTGGCCGAGATATATGGTCATGACAGCAAAATCGACGACGCGTTTCAGTACGGCAAGGCCTCCTCGCGCCGACGCCGGGCAATTGGCAATGTGTTCAAACTCTGGCGTTACGTTTGGCGACGTCGGGTGCTGGACATTGGCTGCGGTGGCGGCTTCGTGGTTGAGGCCATGCGTAACATGGGCGCTCGCGAGGTCGTGGGCCTGGATATCGGTAACGAAGCAATCGCTTATGCCAAACGGACTTTTCCCAAGTGTACGTTTTACCGCGGTGCCTTTCACGACCTGAGGTCTATCGTCGGGGATTTTGATTTTATATTCTCATCGGAAGTCATAGAGCACGTCAGCGATATCAACGAGTATGTAAGCTTTGTACGCGATGCCCTAAAGCCGGGCGGGGTGATTTATATCACCACACCAGATATCGGATCACACCGGATTCCAGATAACGTTACCGATTGGAATATGTTTTCACCGCCGCTTCATATTCAATTCTTTAATGAAAATTCATTGACATCACTCATGACCCGATATGGCTTTACGCCGATTCGCCGAATATCTGACCGTCAGGGTACCGGCTTGAAAATGCTGTTTAAAAAAAATGAGTGACTGATATGACGATGTCCAGCGCGAACCAGACCCCGGCTCAGTTACGCGCCGCCGCGCGTGATGGGCAGTTTTCCGGCCAGACCTCGGGCCTGGCGCGGGGTTATGTGCAGGCCAATATCGTGATTTTGCCCAAGGCCATGGCGGCTGATTTCAAAACCTTTTGCGAGCGCAACCCCAGGCCGTGTCCGCTACTGGCCATTTCAGGTGCGGGCGAGCCAGCGCTGGATGAGCTGGGGCCGGGTATCGACATCCGCACCGATGTGTCCGCTTACCGGGTTTTTCGTGATGGTGTGTTTGTTGAAGATGTTACCGACATCCAGGACCTGTGGCGCGACGACCTCGTTACGTTTGCTCTGGGCTGTTCGTTCTCCTTTGAAGAAGCCCTGATGGATGCCGCCATTGCGGTGCGCCATGTGGAACAGGGCCGCAACGTGCCCATGTATCGCACCACCATAGACACCGCCGCCGCCGGTACGTTCGGCGGCCAGATGGTGGTTTCCATGCGGCCTTTCGCCAGCGCCGATATTGAGCGCGTTCGGGAAATAACCGGGCGGTTCCCCCGTGTGCACGGCGCGCCAGTGCACGTGGGTGCGCCGGGCGATATCGGCATCGGGAATATTGAACAGCCGGATTTTGGTGACGCCGTGGATGTATACCCCGGTGAGGTGATGGCATTTTGGGCTTGTGGAGTGACGCCGCAGGTTGCCATCGAGCGCGCGAAGCCGGAAATTTGCATTACCCATAAACCGGGACACATGCTCATTACCGACCGCCTTAATGCCGAATTTGCCGACTAGGCTTCGTCAAAGCCCGCCAGCTGGGCGAATAGCTGGCCGCGTTCCTCGTAATCCCTGAAATGCCCGAAACTGGGCGCCGCCGGGCTGAGCAGCACGACACTATTTTTTGTCGCCAGCACCATCGCCTCGACAACCGCCGGGGCAAGGCCCTCGCATTCAACCACCACCACGGCGGGTGCGTGCTCGCGAACGGTTTGCGCAATGCGCGGGCCGTTATCGGGCAGCGTCAAAACCACCATCACGTTTTTGGCAATCAGGCTTTGTGCCAGTTCAATGTAGTCCAGCCCGCGCTCTTCGCCGCCCAGCAACAGCACCTTGGGTTGGTCGGGATAGGCCGCCAGCGCTGCCAGTACCGATTGCGGGGTGGTGGAAATGCTGTCGTTGACAAACAACACGCCATTATTTTCACCCAGTTCCTGTAAGCGGTGGGGCAGGGGTTCAAAATTCTTCAACGAACCCAGCGCCGGAACGGGGTCAAACCCCAGCGCCGCAACCGCCGTCATGGCAGCGGCGAGGTTGGCAAGGTTGTGTTCGCCTTTAAGCACAAAATTATTGCTCGCCAGCAGTTGCGTTTTTCCCTGCCACAGGGCGCCACCCTGAACATGGTAGGACGATGGTTCATTAAACCATTGTGCGGCCTTCGAGCTTTTAAAGCGTTGTTTGGTTTCAAAACTGTTGGCGTTCAGCACCGGTATGGGCGCGGGCTCTGTATCCAGCAGGCGAAGCTTGTCGTGGTAATAGGTTTCCACATCACCGTGCCAAGGCAGGTGCTCGGGGTACAGGTTCAACACCACCGCAACGGTGGGCGCGAATTGAAGGTCGGCAATCTGGTAGGATGAAAGCTCCATCACCATAACATCCGGCGTGGTTTCCACATCCAGTACCGGGCGGCCCACGTTTCCGGCAAGTTCCGCCTTGGCGCCAAGTGCTGCCAGCAGGTGGTGCGCCAGCTTGGCGGTGGTGCTTTTGCCCTTGGTGCCGGTTATGGCCAGCGTTTTGGTTGCTGTGTTTTGTGCAAACCAGATGTTGGTGGCGGACGTAACCAGACAGCCTGCCTCTTTCGCCACTGTGACTTCGGGGCGATAAAGGCTGATGCCCGGTGACTTGATAATGACATCGAACAGACCATCGGTGATGGCCTTGCTTCCTTCGTCGCCGGTCAGCACCGCCACACCGGTGGGCGCATCTTCGATGGCATGGTCTGCGACCAGCGTGATGTCGGCCTTGACGCCGCGTTTATGAAAGTGCGCCAGCGTCGTCCGGCCCTCGCGCCCGAAGCCCCAGATGGCGATGGCCGTGGCGTCGTCAAGCGCGGCCAGCAGGGGTTTATTCGGTGACGACATCGGCAAGGGCCTTTTGAAAAAGTTCAGGTAAGGTCTCGGGGCTGGCAGGCGTCATCGCCGTTTCTATGGCCGCGGTCAATGGCCCCGCACCCGGTGCCAGCTCAGTCTTGAGGTGGGAAACCACGGCGGCGTCTTTCCATTGCGGATATTGCGTCAATGCCCACATGGCGGCGGCGGATTCAAGCGTTTCGCCAACGCATTCCCATGGCTTGTGTGCACCCAGACCCACCAGTTCGCGGAAACCTTCGGTTTGGTTTTCATCATCCAGCAGGTTGGTGCCGAAAATATCAAGCAGGCGCGCTTGTGCCACGAAAGGCGCCAAGGCCAGAAAAACAAACCGGCACTTGGGGCATTTCCCGCACCAGCGCCGGTCGGTCATGGCGCCTTCAATACGGTAAGACTTGTTGCACGATGTGAACACATGGTCGTAACGGGTCTCAACGGCGAACAGTTTGGCGATGTGCAGTTCCGAAAGCGGGCGCAGGAATGAAAAATAGCTCAGCCCCTTGGCGATGTGGCTTTCGATGTGGCCCCGCAACGCCATTTCGAACACTTTCGATTTGCTGAACTGGTGGTTGACCGTGTGGCCGTTGACCTCAAGGTTGCCTTCGTCGGCTGAGCGTTCATTTGAAAAGGCGATGGCATCATGACCGTGCAGAATGGCTGCACACACTAAAATCAAACTGACGATGGCGGTGATGGGCACGTGGCCGTTGTAGGCGCCCAGTTCTTTATTGTCATTGAGTGCCAGTAGCGCCGGGTCAACGCGCCGCATGACGAACAATGATGGGAGGCCGCTTTCTTCAATGCACTGGGTGATGGGCTTGGCTTTGTTTACTGCGGCCAGCGTGATGGGGTTTCCAGTTTTTCGCAGTGCCTCGACCGTGACCAGTGAATCCTTGCCGCCACCCACAGGCACCAGCGTGTTTTGGGGCAGGCTTAATTGCGGTGCGGTCGGGGCCGCTCCACCACGCGGAAAGGAAATGCGGCCGGTTAAGTCCAGCTCGTTGCGATAAGCAAATTCACCAAGGCCACCAAAATATAACGCTTCAAAAAAATCCGCCGCCCCATCGTCCAGTGGGCCTTCGTCTACTTCGATGGTTTCGGGCACGAACGCCTTGTAGTAACTGACCCCCGCCGCCAGGTGCAGGGCGCGGAAGGCGTTTTCCAAAGCGGCTTTATCGGCGCCATCAAGGGCGCGCGTTGGCGGCCCAAACACAATTTCCTCGTTAAAAGTATGCGCACCGGGATAGGCGTAACCCAGCGTCAGTGTGCCGCTGGCGGCATCAAACGCGCGTTCGGTAAAACGGAAAGTGGTGGGTCTGTGAGTGCTCAAGCGATGACCTCGTTAATCTGGTCCAGCAGTTCGGCGTGGGTTTCCCACTGAATGTTATCAACCGCATCCCGGGCCATCAGCGCACCGGCATCACAACAAGGTCCAAAGGTATTGATGTGGCGCAGGAAGGCAAGGTCCGTTTCGCGGTTGAGTGTTGCCGTCAGTTGATCTTTTTTATGTGGCAACAGCAGGGCAAGGGCCGCCAGCAGGCCCCAGCCGCCCCAATTGGAAACGCCGCAAACCATCAGGTGGTCAGCCGGCGTGCGGCAAGCTACGGTTTCGCCGTTCTTGATGTTGGCCTTGATGATATCGGCATCGATGAAGCCCATGCCAACTTCGTTGCCACCATCACCAATCGCCAACGTTGTCCAGTCGCTGCCGGTAAAAAGATGATCGAGCGGCGCGGTGTGGGCGCTGATGTCTTTACCGCGCGCGTTGTGCGGGCGTCCGCTTTCGCCCAACCCGCAGCGTTCAATGGAAAGGGCATGGGTAATGCCTGCTTTTTTCCACGCTGCGGTAATGGCCGCTACGGATTTACCGCCCGTCCAGTTGGCGCCCTCGACCGTGGCAATATCCAGCTCGACCGTGTCCGTGACCCCGGCCACCGCCAGCGCAGCTTTAAGCGCGCCTTCGGATGGTGTGTCGGTGGCAACCCGGCAGGGGATACCTGCTGCCCGAAACCCGGCGACCAGGTGGGCGACGCCGACGGGGCCGTCGTTCTCGGCTGCTGGTGGCGTGGCATGGGGCAGGAAAAAGCCGCTGATGATGCCGACCCGGGGCTTGCTGTGGCCCGCAATGGCCGTTGCAGCGCCCAGCAACCCGCCACGGGCGGCCGTGATGAGGGCGTCGATGTTGCGCCCTACGTCGCGGCTGATGAGGGCTTCAAGGCACCCAATAGCGGCGTCGGCAGCAGGGCTGTTTGCGGGTTTGCTCATGGTTAGGGACTATAATGAAGTTCCCGCCCGCTTTGAAGCATTGCCCTTTATGTTATGGGCTAAAGGCCATAGGCTGGGGGCATATTTAAAGGGGGAATACCCGTGGAAGCCTTTATCGACCCGTCAGCAATACACGACGCCCTGAGCAACCTGTGGACGTGGCTGTTGCGCGAAGTGCTGGTGGTATCCACCCTGGTGCAGGCGGCAATCGTTGTGGCGGCCTATATCCCGGCAAGGCTTTCGGAAAGGCCCTTTAACGCCCTGGTTGAGAAAGCCATTGTCGGCGCGTGGGCCGACAAGGTTCGCGCCAAGTTGCGGCAAATCCTGCGTCCCATGATTTTGCCGCTGGTATGGCTGATATTGTTGGGCATGGCCCGGTTGGTTCAAGGCAGGCTAGGCTTGTCTGCGGGCTTGCTGGAATTCGGCACCAGCCTGCTGACGGCGTGGATTATCATCCGCCTTGCCATCAACTTTATCGCCGATCCGTGGTGGTCGCGCGCCATGGCGTTGACGGTGTGGACCATTGCGGCGCTGAACATCATCGGCTTGCTCGACCCGACGGTGGAGTTTCTCAATTCCTTTGCCCTGACCATTGGCGATGCGCGTATTTCCATGCTCGACGTCATCAAGGCGCTGATGGCGCTGGTGGCGTTCCTTTGGGCGGCTAATGCCACCTCGCGCGCCATAGAGGCACGGCTGCGGGCCATTAAACAAATAACGCCTTCACAGCAGGTGTTATTCGGCAAGCTGATCCGGGTGGTTCTGATTGTCGTCGCCATTTTGGTGGCTATCAATTCGGTTGGCATCGACCTGACGGCACTGGCGGTGTTTTCCGGTGCTGTCGGTCTGGGTATCGGCTTCGGCCTGCAAAAGGTGGTTTCCAACCTGATATCGGGCATCATTCTGCTGATGGACCGATCCGTTAAACCCGGAGACGTCATTGCCATCAACAATACATACGGCTGGATAAACGCCATCGGCGCGCGTTACGTTTCGGTCATTACGCGCGACGGCATAGAACACCTGATTCCTAACGAAGAACTGATTAGCCGCCCGGTGGAAAACTGGTCATATTCCAACCGGTTGGTGCGCCAGCGCCTGGCGATTGGTATTTCCTATGAAAGCGATGTTCGCAAGGCCATAGAGCTGGCCGTTAGTGCCGCCTCTGAGTTTGAGCGCATCAAGACCACACCGGAACCGCGGTGCCTGCTCAAGGAGTTCGGTGAAAGCTCGGTTGATCTGGAGCTTCGCATATGGATTGAGGATGCCGAACAGGGGCTTTCCAACATCAAGAGTGAAATTTACCTACGCATCTGGGACCTGTTTCACGAAAACAATATTCAGTTCCCATACCCACAGCGCGACATCCATGTGAAGGGCGCAGTTCCGGTGCGTATCGAGACGTCGAGCGCTGAGTAAGCGGGCCCGGTTGACGGGTGCACCAGGCTGAGCCAAACTGAAGAAGACCATAGAAATCAACATTTTAGTTAAAATTGTCGGGATTAATTCCGGCGTTATGTATGGCCATTGAATCTGGATGAGGAACGGTTTCGACGTGAACACACCCACCACCCCTGCCGCCACTTCAGGCGCTGGCGAAGGCGAAATAGAACGCGCGGTTACGTCCGCCCGGGGTGCGCTGGTGGCCGTCGGCGGGTTCAGTTTTGTTATCAACCTGCTGATGCTGACCATATCCATCTATATGATGCAGGTTTTTGACCGGGTATTGACCAGTCGCAGCACGGAAACCCTGCTTTATCTTTCCATTATTGCCGTTGGTGCTGTGTTTATTCTATCGGTGCTGGATTTTTTGCGTGGCAGGGTGATGCAGCGCATCGGCATCTGGCTGGACCGTAAGCTCGCCCATGTCGGCTTCGAGCGCGCTATTGAGGGTGAACTGGTCGGCACCGGCCTCAGAACCCAAATTCTGCGCGACCACAGCGAGGTCCGGAACTTTCTTTCCGCGCCCGCGGCGTTGACGCTGTTTGATGCACCGTGGGTGCCCGTCTATTTATTTGTGATTTATATATTGCACCCGATGCTCGGCCATGTGGCCCTGGCGGGGGCGGTGGTGTTGTTTGCCATCGGCTTTGTGAACGATGCCACGACATCGGCGTTGTTGGGACGTTCGGCCAAAAAGATGGGCGCCAACATGCGCACCGCCGAAGGCGCCGTCACCAACGCCGAAGCGGTTGACGCGCTGGGCATGAAAAACCGCATGGCTATGCGTTGGGCAAACCAGAACGAACAAGCGCTGGGTGAGCTTGAAGCAGCCGGCCGGCAATCGGGCATGTTGCACGCCGGGTCTAAGTTTTTCCGCATGGCGTTACAAATTGTGTTGTTGGGCGGCGGCGCTTATTTGGTGTTACAGGACGAACTTTCGCCCGGCGCCATTATCGCCGCATCCATTATTGCATCTCGCGCCCTGGCACCGCTGGAACAGGCCATCGGTTCGTGGCGTGGTGCGCTTCAGGCATGGGAAGCGTTCAAGCGGCTAAAGGTGCAACACGCCGCACCGCGTTTGCGCGAGGAAGGCATGGCGTTGCCCATTCCCGAGGGCGCGCTGGAGGTTGAAAACCTGAGCTACCTGCCCCCTGGCGCCGAAAAACCAACGTTGTTGCGGGTCAATTTCAAACTTCCTGCCGGTGAAATGCTGGCCGTGGTGGGGCCATCGGCTTCGGGCAAAACATCGCTGGCCCGCTTACTGGTTGGTGTTGCGAAACCGGCTGGCGGTACAGTGCGCCTCGACGGCGCGGACGTGTTTACCTGGCCGCGTTCTGACCTTGGCCGTCATTTGGGCTACCTGCCGCAGGATGTGGAATTGTTCGACGGCACCATCGGCGAAAATATCGCCCGGCTTTCCGATGCCGAACCAGCGCTGGTGGTCGATGCCGCCAGGCTAGCGGCGGCGCACGATATGATATTGCGCCTGCCCAAGGGCTACGACACGCCTATTGGCGATGGCGGGCGCAAGCTGGCTGGTGGCCAGCGCCAGCGCATTGCCCTGGCCCGCGCCCTGCTGGGCGAGGTTCGCCTGGTGGTGCTGGATGAACCCAACGCCAGCCTTGATGCCGAAGGCGAAAAGGCGCTGACGGCGGCGCTGACGGCGCTTAAGGCGCGTGGCGTGACAACGGTGGTGCTGGGCCATCGGCTGCCGTTCATTGAGCTGGCCGATAAGATGTTGGTGCTGAAGGAAGGGCAGATGGCGTTGTTTGGGCCGCGTGAAGGCGTGATCAAGAAACTGCGTGAGCTCGATGAAGCCCGCCCCATTGCTGACAAGGCTACCAGTAAGGAGGGCACGCCATGAACCTCTTGAACAAGCTGTTGACGGCGGCACGTCACTGGGCGAGCGAAAGGCTGTCCCCGGACGGCTCGACAACACCGGTTTTGGGTTTAAGCGATCGACCGCCGGTCGGCGGCCTGGTGCTCGCTGGAGTGGCGGTGATTGTGGTTGGCGTGCTGGGTTTTTTCATGTGGGCCGGAACGGCCGCTATCTCATCGGCCGCCATTGCCCAGGGCACGGTGCGGGTGGATACCAACCGCAAGACGGTGCAACACCTCGACGGTGGCACCATTTCCGAGCTGTTAGTCAGCGAGGGCGACCGCGTCAGCGCCGGGCAGGTGTTGTTGCGCCTTGATGATGCCGAAACCCGCGCCCAGGCCGCACTGCTGGAAGGGCGTCTGATTAACCTGCTGGCCGAGGAATCGCGCCTGCTTTCAGAGCAAGCGGGTAGGAATGAAATTCAATGGCTGGCGGCGCTGAAATCGTTTGCAGGAAGACCCAGTTATGACGAGGCGCTTGCTGGTCAACAAAACATTTTCGCCAGCCGTGGGCAATCCAGCGCCGGTGAAGTAGCCTTGCGCCGCCAACGCATTGCCCAGCAACAAGGGCAAATTAAATCGTTCACCAATCAGCTAAGAACCACCGAAACGGAACTTGCCAGCCTGAAAGCCGATATCAAGCAGGCCGATGAATTGCTGGCCCAGGGTTACGAGCGCAAATCCCGCGTGCAGCAACTGCGCCGTGATGAAGCATCGCAGCGTTTGCGTATTGATGATTTAAAGGGACGGATTGATTCAGCCAAAAAAGAAATTGCCGCGACCGAGATTGCCATTACCAATGTTGGTTCTTCGCGCACCGAATCCGTTGATGGAGAGCTGCGCACCGTGCAACGCGATCGCACCGAAGCCGAAGATAAGTTTTCGCTTTACCAGTTGCGCCTCAAGCGTCTGAACGTAATAGCACCACAAGCGGGCAAGGTTCTAGAACTGCGGTATTTTAGTGCCGGCGGCGTTGTTGCGCCGGGTGCGCCTATTCTTGATATCGTGCCGGAGGGTGATAAATTAATCGTCGACGCCCGGATCAGCCCGCTGGATATTGACGTGGTGCGCCCGGGTCTGGTGGCCTTTGTCCGCTTGACGGCGTTGAAACAGCGCACGGCACCCAGCCTGCGGGGCAGGGTTGAGCGCATTTCAGCCGATGCATTAACTGACGAACAATCCGGCTTTCAATATTTCCAGGCGCGCATAGAGATAGAAGCCGCCGAGCTTAACCGACTGGGTGACGATGAACTTTACCCCGGCATGCCAGCGGAAGTGATGATCAACACCGGAGAGCGCACATTTCTTGAATACCTTTTCTCGCCGCTGGGCGACAGCTTTGGCCGTGCCTTTAGGGAACAATAAACGCCTGTTCTTGATTACGCACGTGAGCAGACATCGCATAAACGGCGCTGTATGCACGCCTTGCACTGGTCCGGCATTGAATGCCTTGCGCTGGGCGGCAAAAAGATTTCAAATATTCACAATTAATGGGAGAGATGAGGGATATAGAGGCATGCGTCTTACATCCACCCTGGCGGTCTTGGGCCTGATCGGCGTTTCACTTTCGGCGTGCGCTGAGTTTGGGTTTGTGCCCAGAGGAAAGACCGGTGCCGAGGCCGAGATGAAACTCGCCATTTCCCGTTCCACGATCAACGCCCTTCCATATGCCAGCATCAGTTTCCGGCCCGAAGGCAAGGCGCCATATTTTGCAGTCTTGGAGACGGTCAAGATAAACGCATTACCTTTTGTTGATGAAGATAAGTTGTCCTGGGTTGCAGCTGATTACACCAAAATTTCCACCACGAATGGCAGACTTACCGCTACGGAAGGTTTTATAAGAAACCTTAATTTTATTCAGGCCCTGAGCAAGGACCCAATGGCAAAAACACCAGAAGGTGGTCGGTATAGCCAGCTTGTTAATCTGGAAGAAGATGGCAGACGGGATTTTCTGGTTGTCTGCCACTCAACCCCAGACATCATCGAAACCATTAAAATTAAAAATGTGCTTCACAAAACCATGCACTTTATTGAAAAGTGCGAGGCAGAGAAAATAAAATGGGCATTCACCAATCATTTCTGGCGAGATGTTGAAACCGGCTTTACGTGGCGTTCAATACAGCACATCGGTCCGAAGCAAGGTCCCATTACAATCTCAGTATTGAAGGCTCCTGTTTTATAGGGCGTATCACCAGTTACGACAGCGCTGCTGATCCTTGAGAACGGCCCGTGGGTCGTCTATTTTTTTATCCCGCCGGTCAACGGCAGCGTTTACATTGGCCATGGCGCTTTCCGCAACCTTGGCAATAAACTGGATCATGTCATCCTGCGCTACCTGGGTTGATTTGTATTGCCCAGCGCCGGAAAGTTTACGCCCCGCCTTTTCAATGGCGTGCCGTACGTCAGGAAACCGGCTGTTGATTTCAATGCGTCGGGCGGCGACATGGTCCATTTCGTGGCGATACACTCGTTGGTATTCGCAACTTCCCGTTCGGTATTTTTTGGGAATCCATACCGTTTGCTCGGTGTAACCAACCTTGACCAAAATATCCTTGGGCACGGCACAAACGCCGCCGCGAATATTTTTGAACAACATCTTTATTTGAACCCTGACGACTGATTTGGCGTTGGTCAGGCCCAGCACCATTTCACCCATGCGTTTGTGGTTGGCTGCCATTTTGTTGATTTCCCCAAGGGTCTTGTTGCGCACCATTTTGGCGTCTGAAAGCACCTTGTGGACGCGCACAGTGGGCTTTATTTCCATCGATGACGGGCATGCCTGCACAGCCGCCGACGCGCTTTCGACCCCGGGAAAGATGGATACAAAGGCGAATACGACCAGAAACCGGGATCGAATTGGGATAAAAGATAAGTGGGAAATTTTCATGATGGGCCATGATACCGGTCCGTTGCTGGGTGTTCAAACGGCTAAGTAATAACCCCGTCACGAACATGGAAAAAAGGCTCTGTGGTGCATAAATGATGTTGAAGTGGCGTTGAAATTACCTTCCAACCATCGCAATATGGGGCGCGTTCGATTCCCTGGCCCATCCAGCCCCCCCAAGGGCTCGTTATAAGTAGAAATGTGAAGCCTATGGCAAAGAAAAAAAGAGAAGCCACGCGGGGCACTTACCGCAAGATATTTGATTTTTTTAACGCTCCCGTCATGCACGTGGACTGTGGCTATAAGTGCGCACCGCTCAACGGCGGAGAGCCAGTATGCTGTGACACCGAAAATGCAATTCCGGTGGTGCAGATGTCGGAATGGAAGCTACTGAAGTCCCGAACTAAAATGTGGCGCAGTTTCAAGGCGGTTGATGCCGCCGGTCGCCAGGTGGTGGAAGAACTTGATAGCACGTGTAAGGCCGTGGAATGCCAGGGTGCCAGAAACTGTGAGCGCGATAACCGCTCGCTGGCTTGCCGCACGTTTCCGTTTTTTCCCTACATCACAAAGGAAGGCGAGATTATTGGTCTTTCCTATTATTGGGATTTTGAGGACCGTTGCTGGGTGATCAGTAATCTGGAGCTTGTTGAGCAGCCTTTTATTGACGAATTTTTGCGCGCCTACGAAACCTTGTTTGAGGACGACCCCGGAGAGCGCGAAGTCTTTGTCGAGCATTCGGCTAATATGCGCCGCGTGTTTTCACGCTGGAAAAGGTCCATTCCGGTTATCGGGCGCAACAAGGAATATTTCCTGATCAAGCCCAAGGGCGCGGGAATGGACACCATAACCGCAGCCCAGCTGCCGATGTGCGAACCCTTCACATCAGAGGCGGCATACCAGAAGGCGATAAAAGAAGCCGAAGCGGAATATGAAGACGACGAGGATGGAGACGAAGAAGAATAAATCATACGAGCGCTTGCTCAGGTCGCGGGTCGTTATTTAGGGCTTATTTTTCTGTTTGCATTACCTGCCCGGCTTTCTGTTGCCCCGAAAAAGCGGAATCAGGTCAACTGCAAAAATAAAGACAAAGCCCAGAACCGTCGCCAGCACCACGGCTGTCAGTATAATCATGAATAATCTCGGGCCGTCTGGAACGCCGGATACGGTGGGCGGCTCGATTACGTTCGCAACAAACGGCAAGCCGCTTTGCAGCATCGTTAATTCAAGAACAAGTTTTGATAATGTGCTTGATAATACGGCACGATGGTCCAGCGCCGTTGTGCGACCGAACTCACCTTCAAGAAACAATATTTGCTTGCGAAGCGTTTCTTTGTGGGTTTGAAGCATATGCTCCTGAGTTTCGTTATAGACAAGCTTCAGCCAACGCAGCGCTTCCTCGGGTTTGCCATGTCGAAACTCTATGCGGTAAAGACCGGATTTACCAACGAGAGATATGGAAAGACTGCCATCGATGTAGCTGGAAAGGTCAAGAACGGATGGCTCAGGTAAATCCGGATAGCCAAACCAGTTGAGGATGGAAAGCTTGAAACCCTGAACGGCGTCATACCGGGCCGGTTTCCAGGTTTTACTGGCTGGATTCCATCGGCTGGCATTTAATTCCTGTAACAGTTGGAATTTTTCCTGCAAACGTCCGGCAACGGTAGTTGACGTCATCAGTTCGCTGAAAAGAATAAAATTTGAGCTGGCAGCACCGTTGCTGCCTATGAGCGCTTTGGTGACGGTGTCGCGTAAGTCAAAACCCTGAGTTTGGTTTCCGCCAGACTGGGACGGCATGACAAGCATATAGGCGTCATAATAAAAACCGGTGTTTTTGGCAACACCGATTCCGACCATTAATCCAACGGCTCCAAAAATAGCAATGAGGTACCAACGCCGCAGGATTTTAGAGAAAATTTCGCCTAAGGAAATTTCATCATCCCGCAGGGGAATGCCAGCTTTGTGACTCGCTTTAGAATCAGGCGCGCCTGACATGCTCATAACTTCCCCCCGGGGCCATTATTGGATTGGCCGAGTGTAACCCGTTAACCCATGACCGAAAAGGGGGATTTGCCCCATCAAGCCGCGGGCGTGACCCCCTCAAGCATCGCCTCATATGTCGCCAATAGGCGCGAAGTGTGCAACTCGGGCGTTAATGGATTGTTCCAGTAGGTATCATGGGCGCATTGGCCCATATTTTTCACCAGGTCATCGTCGTGGGAAAGCAAGGCCAGCTTGGACTCAAGATCACCAGGCACATCGTGGTCAAAGATAATTCCATTAACGCCGTCTTCTATGTGTTCGCTGGCGGCAGTACCGCTGGCAACAAGGACCGGTATACCGCGTGCGAGCGCTTCATGAACAACAAGGCCGAACGTTTCATAACACAACGACGGCACAACAACGACCCGCGCCCGGGAAAGCCATTCGTTAAGGTTTTCAAGATCTAGCCAGCCTGTAATATGGATGGCTGGATATCGCCGTCGAATTTCATTAGCCAACGTTCCATCACCGACCAGCACACCATCAACACCCATTTTCACTGCCGCTTTGGCGAACTGAAGAACACCTTTTTCTTTCGAAGTTCGGCCGATCTGGAGAACCGACTTATTTAGCCCCACTTTCACCGGCGGCATTTTTATAATCTTGATGGGTGGTGGCACTATGTGCCACTCCGTTTTTGCTGATAGATGTGGGGAAATTATTTGGTTACTGAATTTTGATTGATAAATTATATGTTGGGCGCGCTTTGGCACGCTGGTGAAAGCGCGTATGAAACAGTTGCGCCCGTAACGCCATAGTTTATGCAGATAATTCCTGGAATCGCAGCGCGCAAACAGGCATGAAAACGACATTGGATTTCGATGGCAATTTATCATCGTGCCGTGGTCAAAGAATGTTCCGGTGGGGCAGGCCAGCTCATATGAATGCAGGGTAAAAACCATCTTAAAGCCTAAATCATATACAGGTGGAAAAATGCTGGCACTGAGTGTTCTGATCCAACCGTGGATGTGAACCACCGTTTGCGCCGGATCAAGTCCGGCAAGCAATTTCCTGATTTGCCGGTTTGCTGACTGGTTCCAAATTCCGCGAACGGCCGCCTTGATGACGGAAGGTTCGTCCAGCAGGTCGGGCTGGTTCAGGCAGTGAACTTCCACGCCAGCCTTTAGAAGTTCTGGCCAAACGGGCCCTACAGCCGAAAACACGATGACCCTTTGTCCGGCACGTGCCAGACCGATGGCGCTGTGAAGGCAAACATCGCCAGCACCACCTTCAATGTGGGCAAAGTCATGACAAAGAACGATGGTTTTTAAGGTCACGCAACGCCCCCGTAGTTAAATAAAGTAGTCCCTAAGCTTGAACGTCGAAACCATTGTTGCAACAATGCATGGCATTAACGCCCTATAACCATTAAAGCAATATTATCCTTATATCACGACAGGATATAGAAAATTGAAACCCCGCATAAAAGGTCATTTTCAGGCATGCGCGTAGCCATCGTCAGCGATTTCCTGGAGGTCTATGCCGGAGCGGAACGGGTGCTTGAGCAAATGGTGAAATGCTATCCCGAGGCCGATATTTTTTCATTGGTTGATTTTGTGCCCGCTGAAATGCGCGGCTTTCTTCAGGGCAAGACCGTTCGTATAACGTTTATCCAGAAACTTCCCTTTGCCCGAAAATATTTCCGTCATTACCTGCCGTTGTGGCCGATGGCAATTGAAAGCCTGGACGTCAGCAGCTATGACCTTGTAATTTCAAGCTCGCACGCCGTTGCCAAGGGCGTAAAAACCGGACCCCACCAAACCCATGTTTGCTATTGTCATTCCCCGGCGCGCTACGCGTGGGATATGCGTGAACAATACCTTGCGGGCAATGGCATGCAGTCCGGGCTTAAACAATGGATTGCATCATATATTCTGGAAAGGCTGCGCAAGTGGGACCAGAGAACGGCAAACAGGGTTGACCATTTCATATCAAATACCAATTTCGTTGCCCAGCGCATTGAAAAATATTACCAGCGGCAAGCAGCGGTTATTTTTCCTCCGGTCAACGTAGACGGCTTCACCATTGGAACCGAAAAAGAACCCTTTTACCTGGCCGCATCACGGCTGGTGGCCTACAAACGCATTGACCTTGTGGTTGACGCATTTATATCCATGCCGAAAAAAAAATTGGTGGTCATTGGTGATGGGCCGAAGCTTGGCGATTTGCGCGAACGTGCGAAGGGTGCGCCCAATATCATGATCATGGGTTACCAGTCCTTTGCCGTTTTGAAAGACCATCTTCAACGCTGTCAGGCCTTTGTTTTTCCAGCCCTGGAGGATTGCGGCATTATCCCCATAGAGGCCCAGGCCTGCGGCACGCCGGTTATTGCCTATGGTGTGGGCGGTGTTTGTGAAACCGTTATTGACCATCCCGATGAGCAAGCCACGGGTATGTTTTTTAATGAGCAAGCAGCCGCAGCAATTTCCGATGCGGTTATACGCTTTGAAAGCGAGAAGGGGCGTTTCAATCCCAAAACTTCAAGAAAAAACGCCGAACGCTTTTCAGAGGAAATCTTCAGGAAAAAGTTTAGCGGGTTTATTGATGGCGTAATGAAGCAGCCACATACGCCATAGCCGTACTAGTGGGCACCACGGGCGCGCAAAACACTCCATAGCGTCATCATCAGGATGTGTATATCCAGCCACAGTGACCAGTTGCGAATATAGTAACTGTCCAGGGTTTCCTGAACGTCAATATTGCCGTTGCTGCGCGCCGTAACCTGCCATAAACCGCTTACGCCCGGCAGGACGCTTCTACGAAGCGCTAGAAAATCGGAACTGAATTCCTGCAAATGATATTCAGGAAACGGTCGCGGGCCGATCAGGCTCATATCGCCGCGGATAACGTTCCACAGTTGCGGCAGTTCATCAATGCTGTAACGGCGGAGAAAATGCCCAATTACGGGAATGACGCGGGGGTCTTTCTGTAATTTGAAATGCGCCTGCCAGTGTGCGCGGGCATCCGGGTTTTCATCAAGATGTTGTTCCAGGTGTGCCTCGGCATTCATAACCATGGTTCTGATTTTATAGACGTTTATCAGGACGCCGTTTTTGCCGGTTCTTTGTTGAATAAATAATGCCGGCCCCGGATTTGCCAGTTTAACCGCTGCCATGGCCAACCCCATGACGGTCATGGCAACAATAAATGCCGGAATTCCGATAATATAATCCATAACCCTTTTTATGATGATATTGGACCTGAGCAGCAGGTTTTTTCGCAATGAAAGCCCGACAATCCCACCAAGGTCACGCGGCATAATCCATGCGCTCTGTATGCCAAACAGGTCCGGAATAATAATAATATTTTTGAACGGCAGTTCCTGGCAAATTTGGGAAAGAAACTCGGTGCTGGCCGATGGTATGCAAACAGCAACATCGGGAATCTGGCTCTTTAACGATATTGCGTGATCCTTGCCGCCGAGCACCTTATACCCTTCAACTTCCTTGCCCCAGGTTTCAGGATCATCATCAACAAAGCCCACCGGCATAAGGCCAAGGTCAATCTCTCTTTTTAGGACACCCGCAACAATGCGCCCGGTATTACCGGCGCCATAAAGCAGGATCGGTCTTCCCCAAAGGTTTTTTCTGGCAAGAATACGAATGGCAATAATTTCGGCAAAAACCGGAAAGATGAGCACGAAGAAGAGGGACACCAGCAATGGACCAGCCCACGGCCCGGAACCGAACACGCTAAAGTTAATAACGAACAGCAAGCCGAAAAAGAAAAACGCTGTGTAGTAACGAATACGAATCCGGTCAACCGCGGCCTTTCCGTAACCGGGGAATAAACCAGACAGCAAATGAATGATACTGATCCCCATGAACAAGACGACATACCCAAACATACCGTTTTGAGACATCGTTATCTTGCCGCCGAGCAACAATAGTAATGATGGCACTTCAAGGAAAACGGCTTCAGACAACACCAGGCAGGCATTTACCGCCAGCACATCAACCGTGAACATAAACAAGGTAACGCCAAGGCGCCTGATGACGCGATCGGTAAACAGCAATGGCTGTGCGATGATTTTATTCTCATCGATGGCTGGTGTTGCTGTTTGGTTAAAAGATTCTTGCGGCATGGCGTCCCCTGACGGGCCCATTATCGCCAGCTGGCGACAGAAAAGAAGTGTCTTTTCCAACTATAAATGAGAAATCTGGGGACTTTCAGGGGTCTGCGGTGGATTACTTTCGCTAGAAATTGCATGAAAGCGCTTGCGCCGGGGTATTCACAGCCTGAGGGGCTACTTAATCAAGCACGTTTTTCCAGCCATATGAGACCTGCTTTGCGGCGTATCCGTCTGTCATGTCGTATAAACGGTAGGGCGAGGCCAGCCGTTGGCCGCCATCGCGGCTAACGGGCCTGTACGTTGTGTTAAAGGCCGTTTTTGATGGACGGCCGACGATTGAATCCAGCGGCACAGAGAAATAAATCCCCTTATCAAAACTGCCTTCACCAAACTCCCGGGCGGAAACGTTTGTTTTCGTCGCAAATACACCAATGCGCGAACCATTTTCAAACCCGCGGCTTAAATCCACCGTTACGCCGGAATCGCCAGCGAGATACCGCCCCACATGAACCGTACCCAGCATGTCGTAATAGGGGATTTCCTGATAATAACTCAGGTGGCTGGTGAATACATTATAGCCGAGAAAGCCAATACCACCCTGGTAATCGCGCTGGAACACCTGGCTTGCCTCCAACCCAACAGCCCAGTCGGCCTCGGGCTGCCGATAAAGGATTTCACCGCTTGCACCGCCATACATCATCTCCAGAAGGCCGCCGCTTGCCCGGCCATAAAGGTTGGGGGCCAGCTTTCCCCAGGCGTTGACATAAAGCTGGTCAATCCATGTATCGCTTCCCTGCAGGTATTTCACGGCATCGGAACGCACATGAGGCATCGTGCTTTTGGCCTGGTTATCAAGTTTGTCAAACGTGTTGTGAAGGTTGCGCCCGACAGAGCCGTTAACAGATAGCCCCGGCGCAAGGCTGAGCTTTGCGTTCAGGTCAAGCCAGCCCTGATAGGCATAAAAGACCTTGGCACCGCCAAAAATTTGCCTGAAGCGTGGCTGTAACCCCCAGCTAAAGGCGGGAAACCGTGCTTCATTATCAAAGGCCGTTGGTGAAGTTTCCGCGCTGCCATCATCGATGCGGGTATTTTGCCAAATTTCTTCCGGGCTGCTCTTGTGGGTGACTGCCTTTTCAAGGTCGCTGCGCAATAAAGAAACCTCGGTAATGGGTATTCCTTCGCTGGAGAGGATAATCTTGAATTGTTCAATTTCCGCCGGCGTGTTCCGCGCCAGAATACGACCAGCGCGCCCGGTTGCGAGCGCGGCATTTCGATAAAGTGAATCGTTCGATACATGCAAAACCGCCGTCCTGCCTTGCAGGTCGAGGCTTTCGCCGATCAGGTCTTGATCCTTCAGTTCGCCGAACACCGCTTTGGCGGCAGTGCGGATGGCCTCTTTAGTGTATTGAGGAACGTATTGAGGGGCCGTGACGTTACTGCTCGCCAAAATCTTTTTTGCATCCCGCGGTAACGCCTTATCACCGGGCCTGAAATCATACTGCGCGCTTTCGGCAATGGCGGACTTTATGACAAAGCTGACTGTTTGCACCTTGTCGCCGCCCTTACGCCTGAGAAAACGCACAACGCGATCCATGGTGGCGCGATCAGACGGCTTTTCAAAGGTATCGAGCACTATGTTGATGTTGTTTTTGTTAAAGGAAACATCAAGTGCGCCCAATTGTTCGCCTTCGAGACCATCAAAGACCAGTTCCATAAGACTGGGTTGCTTTTCGCTCTGCGGTTTGACGGCGGCAAGCGCAGCCTGCCATTGTTTGCCCGGCCTAACGTTCAGGGCCAACGGGCTTCCTGTCAGGTTTTTGGATCGCGCTAGGTCCTTGATGTTGAAGCTGGTGGCCGCAACCTGCCGGTTTTCCGCCATGGCAATAAAGGCCACATTTTCAATGATGCCGATATTGCCGTTATTCGCGAACGCCAGGGCAACATCGGCCAATTCGATATCGGTGGGTTGATTGGCATCAATATTAAGGGTGATCGTAGCCACGGCGCCGTTGATTTCAATATCCAGCACCGCCATATCGGCATTATCAAAGTCACTAAACAAGGTGCCAATGGCCGTTTCCACCTGAACAGGCACCGCCATCTTTTTGCCAACGCCAGACGGTGTAAAAACACCAAATTGTCCGGGTGCAGTCGAAACCGGTATCGCCCTGCTGCGTGGCGTTACCGCCAATGGTTTTTTCTTAGGCTTAACATCAATTTTTTCATCAAAACTGAAATTAATGCTGCTGCGAAGCATCACGGTGTTGCCGCGCTCAAAGCCGGCAGCAAGATTGATCCAGGGTTGAAGTGCGTACTCAACCCCGAAATTGAGCGGGCTTGATGATTTAATACCGGTCACGCCAGCAAAGGGGTCGTTCTTGTAATTGTTGCCATCGTATTCGGCCTTGAGCTTCAGGCCTTCAATCGATGTTTGGACCTCAACGCCGCCAAAGAACGCCACGTTCTTTCCCCGAAACATGGCCGTTGAAAGTTGCCCCCAACTATTTTTCTCGGGGCGCGTGTTGAAGCCGTCGTGCAAATAACCCAATGGATTGTTAAAATGGCCGCGTGTTCCGGCGTTCCCCCAGGCAATACCACCGGTGAAGTCCCAGTTATAATAACGCTTGGATGCAACCAGGTACTCACTTGAGAAAAAGGCGTTGCCACCAATATCGCGCAGGCCAAGGGCAATTTGCGGCAGGGCGGCGCTTTCTTCCAGCAGGCGAAATTTAAGGTCGACACCGCGGTCGCGATATTTTGAGCCGGGAACGTTGCCGCTGACTTTTTCCGGCGTGGTGTAGCGGATTGTTCCTTCGGCCCAGGGAACGCCCTGTACGGAAAGGTAGCCGTGAAAATAGGGGTTAACACTGGTAACACCTAACGACGCACCGCCTTCCTTGCGAAAGCGTGCGTTCGGCATTTGAAGAATCCCTATGCCGCCCCAGTCGCCGCTTGATGGCGAGATGGTGTGGTTATCATCACCCGCCATCGGCGGCGTTACCGGAACCAGCAACACGGAGGCCCCGCAGCACAACGCGCGAAAAATTGTTTTTTTCTTATTCATAGTCCGTTGGCACCCCCGGTGCGGACATATCGTGTTTTCTTGCTATTCATTAATTACTGATGACCGCCAGCGATGCGGCGGTAATCGCAAGTTTGCTGATGATTTCAGTGAAATCCTTGATAAACAGCCTGAGGTTAAACGGCGCCGGATCACGCGGCACCACAATGGTGCTTCCGGGCGGAATATTGTTCGATGCAAAGTTCCACGAGGCGGCTGAAACCGGACGAGATGTTCCATTGGGCAAAATCACAAAAACCCTACCGCTATCGGCGGTTTGGCTCATGCCGCCTGATTTATTGATATAATCGGTTACCGAGCTTCCAGAACGAAACTGCTGGGCGCCACCGTGCAGCACTTCTCCGGTAACCGTTACATGGTTCATGCGCTTGGGCATATAAATCTTGTCACCGGATGAAAGCATCACATCAAGTTCCGGGTAAAGCAAAAGCTCCGCCGGGTTGGCTTCCACCACCACGCGCCCAACCGGTTCCGTATTGCGCAAGGTGTTGGCAAGCCCTTGAAGGGCGGCAATGGCCCCTTGTGAATTGCCTTGAAATTGACTTCCAGTCAGGGCTTCGGCCAGTGCCGTTTCGGTATCGCGCGCCGCGCGCAGGAAGTTTTGACGTTCGACCGCCTTGACGCTTTCGCGCGTCATAACGGCGGCAAGGGGATAGGCTTGATCCGTTAACCCACCGGCGCGCGCTATAATTACCGACAGGCTCTCGCCGCGATGAATATTATAAAGGCCCGGCCGCCTGACCTCGCCCGCCAACGTTACATTGCCAACACCGCGGTTGGTGAAGGCGGGGTTGATGCGTACAATGTCTCCGGGTGAAAGCCTGACATCAAGCAGCGAAACCGTGTTAGCGTTTATTGCCCGTCTTTCCACCGGCAGGCCACGGCCGACGATATCTGCGCTGAAACGCGATAGCTCAATATTGGAAAGATCGGCATCGCTGGAAAAGCCAGCGCTGGCCGCGACCAGTGTCGCCAGTGAAACATCGGCCACCACCGGGTATGCGCCGGGCGAGCGGCTCTCGCCTTGCAGGGAAACCACATGGTCGAGGGCGAACGCCAGCAGTTCAGGGTAGGCATCAAATACCTGCGGGCAGGGCGCCGCATTGCTCGCGGCAACAGGGGCATTGGCGTTGATGGCCTGCACGGCCATGGAGAACCGTTCCGCGTTTACCCCGGCAACCAACCGTGCCAGGGATTTCAGGCCGCCACAGCTTTCAGTGTTTGACGGTGGCTTGCCCTGCAATACATTCTGCACATCCACTGACGACAGGTAGCGGATGTCATCAAGGCCAAACACAATCACCCGATCCTGTGTGGCGAGCCGCACGTCTTCGTCACCATCGCGCACCCGTGCAAGGTCAGCGGCAATAAAATGCCGTGTCATGGTTTTTTCATCGGTGCGCTGGATGGCGGCAAACAGCAGGTAAGGGCTTTCCTTAAAAAGGCCGTGACCTGAAAGCAGCGACTTCAAGGTTGGCGATACCCCCAGCGAGCGGATACCCGGCACCGCTACATGACCCTCGACACGAAAACTGCCCACTTGCGTGCTCTGGCTTTTGATGGCCAGCAAAATGTCACCATCGGATATGGCTTCGACATCCGGGTCAACGGCTTCGCTTAACACATCACGCCCGTGGGCATCGGGGGTGATGCGAACGTGACGATAGCCACTGGGGCGAAGAAAACCACCGGCAAGGCGTATGGCCTGCTTCATGGAAAGTTGCTCGCTGGTGCTGGTTAGTTCGAAAATACCGGGTCTGCGGACTTCGCCACCGATGGCAACGGTCGGGCCCAGTGTTGGCACCATGATGCGATCGCCATCCGTCAGCGCAACATCTCCGGGCAGGCGCCCGGTCAGGAACAGGCTGTACAGGTCTATCGGTAACGCCTGATTGTTTCGAATCAATTTGATCTGGCGCAGGGAGCCGGTTTTTTTAACGCCACCGGCGGTAATAATGCCCTGCAGGACAGATGAAAGCCCCGATAACTGATGAATGCCCGGGCTATTGACCTCGCCCAGCACAAACACGGATATCTGGCGCACGGTGCCGAGCGATACATAAACATCCGTTCGCGCCAACGCCGATGCGGCCATGATTTCTATATCGTTTCGAAATGTACCAAACGTTCGCCCAGCTGCTGCAATAGGCGCAAATTCCGGAAGGATAACCCGGCCCTCGCGGTCGACCCGGGCGCGATAGGAGACGCTTTTGAGGCCGCGCAGCGTGACCACAACCTCATCGCCAACACCAAGGACGTAGCGGTCATTGGCGCCACCCAGGGTCAGGCCACCGGTTGGGGCGCTCATAAGTGACAATGTGTTGTAACCAAATTGATCAAGCGTTTCCGTCAGCGGAACGGCGCCTAACGGGTTCGCGGTTCCCGTTCGTGGTCGAATGGTCTCCAGCCGTGCGCGGTAATCCATCTCCAGGCGGGAGGGGCTTTCCTTGACTGCCGGCTCACCCTCGCTGGTTATTTTAGCTTCGTTGCCATTGTTCTGGCCAAGGGGGGGTATAACCTCAGTGGAATTAATTGGCGTTTGCTGGCCGTCTGCGGACAATGTCGTCTGGGCAAAGGCTGAGCTGGCGTAAGCAGCAATCAGCAAACTTGCGCTTGCGGCCACAAACACCAATAGTGATTTTGAAAAATATCGATCCATGACTGTATGATTGATCGCCATGACAATTATCAATCCCCAAAAAGTTTCTCTGTGGCCGCACGGCTTGACAGCTTTTCTCGTTCGCTCAGGCGGCCGGTGGCGTGCCGCCATGACGGGCATTTTGCTTGCCGGATCAGGGTTTGCACTATCGGCCTGCGGCAATTCCCAACTGCTCGAAATTTCCTCCGAGCTGGCGGGTCAATTCAAGCCCTCACCCGAAATAACCATTACGCGCGAACAGGTTGACCATATACCATATGCCAGCATTTACGCAAAGATAGAGGGCCAGGGCGCCGCCCTGGTGGTGCTGGCGTTTGTTGAGGGGGCAGGCTTGCGCTGGGTTACACCCGAGCGCCAGACCATGGTTACGCGATCCGGGCGCTTGGTGGAAACCGGGGGTTTGCAGGAAAACATCAAGACGGTGCGTTTTCTTTTTCCCGACCCCGTGGCCGATATTAGCGGCGGCATTTCCCCATCGCGACGCTATGGACGCCTGGTCGATCTTTCACCGGGCGGTAAATACGGCATCAATATTCAGTGTGCCATACGAGAAATGGGTGTGGAGACAATCGAGATTGTCGAGCTTTCCTATGAAGCCCGGCACTATATTGAAACGTGTACGGCTCAAACGCTGGGCTGGCGGTTTGAAAATCTTTTCTGGATGGACGCCAAGACCGGAAAAATGTGGCG
>CBFCYL010000013.1:0-50946 GCA_965602455.1 uncultured Thalassospiraceae bacterium
ACCTTTTGGGTGCCGCCGGTGCGGTCGAGGCCATATTTTCCATCCTTGCGGCTCAAAATGGCATTGTGCCGCCGACGTTGAACCTGGAAAACCCCGACGAAGGCTGCGACATCGACTTGGTGGCCAAGACCGCGAAAGAGCGCACCGTTCGTGCCGCGCTTTCCAATTCGTTCGGGTTTGGCGGCACCAACGCGTCGCTCATTTTCAAAAAAGCGGAATAACACGAAGGGCGCTTCCATGCTGGTCAAGCGCGTATTCCTGAGCCTTGTTGTGATGGCGCTGGCAGCCACCGCAGCATTGGGCGGTGCGTGGCTGTGGCTTGATCGTGAAGCCGTGCGCACTGGCCCCCTAGGCGAAACGGCGCGCGTGGTTGTGCCCGCAGGTCTTGGGGTTCGCGCCATTGGCGATATGCTGGTGGAGAACGCCATCATCAGCAACACCATGGTCTTTCGCCTGTGTGCGCGCCTGAGCGGTGCGCACACCCGCCTTAGGGCGGGTGAGTATGATTTTCCTGCCGCCATAAGCCTCGATGGTGTTCTGGCTCTTTTGCAAAGCGGCAAAACGGTGGTTCGCCGCCTGACCATTGCCGAAGGCCTGACCACTGCCGAGGCCTTGGCGCTGGTGGCTGCGGCCGATGGGCTTTCGGGCACGCTTAGCACCAGCACCGGCCCCGGCGAAGGCCGCCTGTTGCCTGAAACCTATCATTACGCATGGGGCGATGGGCGCGATGAACTGGTCGGGCGTATGGCCGATGACATGGACACCGTGGTCGCCACGTTGTGGCAGGCGCATGGAAAAGGCCACGCCCTGACCAGCCCCCGCCAGGTGCTGACGCTGGCCTCTATTGTTGAAAAGGAAACCGCCGTTGCCGATGAACGCCCGCGCATTGCGGCCGTGTTCTTGAACCGCTTGAAGCTGGGCATGCGCCTGCAATCGGACCCGACGGTGGTCTATGCCCTGACCAAGGGCTTAGGGCTCCTTGGCCGCGAACTGACCCGCGCCGACCTTCAGGTCGAAAACCCATATAATACGTACCGTGTGAAAGGCCTGCCGCCGGGGCCGATTGCCAACCCCGGCCGGGCCGCCATCGAGTCGGTTTTGAAACCAGCCACCACGGACGAGCTGTATTTTGTCGCCAGTGGCGACGGCGGCCATGTGTTTGCCCGCACCTTGGCCGAGCACAACAAAAATGTGCAACAATGGCGGCGGATCAATAACGGCCAAGCTAAATGAATAGGGGAGAACCAGCGTCTTGAGCATTTCATCCATGACCGGGTTTGCCCGCACCGAAGGCACCAGCGAAGGCGAAGCGTCCTGTACATGGACGTGGGAGGCCAAAAGCGTCAACGGCAAGGGGCTGGATGTGCGTTTGCGCCTGCCGCGCGGTTTTGATTTTCTGGAAGCTGCCGTTCGCAAGGCGGCATCGGCGCGCTTCAAGCGCGGCAACATCACGCTGGCGCTGGATATTACGTGGGCCAAGGCGGCGGGCGGGATCAGCGTCAACGCCCAAAACCTCGAAACCGTCACGCGTGCACTGGCTGACCTGAAGGGGGAAATGGCCCCGCCGACAGCAGACGGCGTGCTGGCGTTGCGCGGCGTGCTGGAACAAGCCGAAGACGAGCCGCTTGATGAAGCCGCGCGCGATGCGTTGGGCAAGAAACTTTTGTCTGGGCTTGAGGCGACCCTCGACCTGCTGGCCGAAAACCGCAACGACGAAGGGGTGCGCCTTGATGTGGTGCTGGTCGGGCAGATCGGCGCCATTGCCGCCCTGACCAATGAGGCAACAACGCTGGCCGCCACCCAGCCGGACGCCATCCGCGCCCGCCTCAGGGAGCAGGTGGAAAGCCTGATGGCCGATGTCCAGGGGCTGGACGAGGCGCGCCTGGCACAGGAAGCGGCGCTGTTGATGACCCGGGCCGACGTGCGCGAGGAACTGGACCGTCTGGAAGCCCATATTGCCGCAGCCCGCGACCTGATGAGCGAGGACGGCGCGGTGGGGCGGCGGCTCGATTTTCTTTGTCAGGAATTTAACCGCGAATCGAATACACTGTGTTCCAAGTCGTCGGATGTGGACCTGACCCGCGTCGGGTTGGAAATGAAGGCCGCGATCGAACAATTCCGCGAACAGGTGCAAAACATTGAGTGATCCGCAGAATATTAACGAGAATATCAAGCGCCGCGGGTTGATGCTGGTGCTGTCGTCACCATCGGGGGCGGGCAAGACCACCATTTCGCGCGAATTGCTGACCCGCGAGCCGGACCTGACCATGTCGGTTTCGGCGACCACCCGCGCCCCGCGCCCCGGCGAGGAAGACGGCAAGGATTACTTCTTTATTACCAAGGACAAGTTCCAGCAAATGGTCGAGGCGGAAGAGTTTTTTGAGCACGCCACGGTGTTTGAAAATTCCTACGGCACGCCGCGTGGCCCGGTGGAGGAAACGCTGGATGCCGGGCGTGATGTCTTGTTTGACGTCGACTGGCAGGGCACCCAGCAACTGCGTGGCCGTGCGCCTGCTGATTTAGTCAGCATTTTCATTTTGCCACCATCCAAGGAAGAGCTGGCGCGCCGTTTGCACACCCGCGCCCAGGACCCCGAAGATGTGATTGCCAAGCGCATGGCTAAAGCAGCGGATGAAATGTCCCACTACGATGAATACGACTACATTGTCGTAAACGTTGATGTCGAAGAAAGCGTTGCCGAGGTGCAGTCGATCCTGACTGCCGAGCGCCTGAAGAAAGCCCGTCGCGAAGGCCTGCACAGCTTTGTCGGCGTGCTCAGTGGCGAAGAAACGTGATTTAAGTCAAGCCCAGGACAAATCGAAGATGACAGCGGATGAATATAATGCATTCTGTGGTTCTCTTCCTGCCACCACCTATGTGGTTCAATGGGGTGGCTCACACGTCTGGAAGGTGGGCGGCAAGATGTTTGCAGTTGGCGGCTGGAACAAGAATGATGAGTTGGGAATCACCTTCAAGGTTTCTGATATCGCATATGAAATACTGAAAGACCAACCCGGCCTGCGCCCGGCCCCGTATCTTGCGTCTCGCGGTATGAAATGGATTCAGCATTACGACAAGCCGGGGTTACCCGGCGATGAATTGAGAGAATACATCGAGAACTCTCACAAAATTGTTTCATTGGGTTTGACAAAGAAAAAACAAAAGGAATTGAAGTTGAACGGGCATTGATCAGCTGCCCGCAAAAGCGCGTGGCTCAATCAGAAATTTTTCTAAAAAAACCGGCCCACGATCAGCGATGCGGCAATCCAGAACATGATAGCGGCAATGGCAAAATCCAGCGCCTTCCAGGTTCCGGGCTTGCGAAACAGTGGTGCCAGCTTTGCCGCCGCCAGCGCCAGGGCATAAAACCAAACCACCGATGCCGTCATGGCGCCGGCCAGAAACCACACCCGCACACCCCACGCATACTGCCCGGAAATGGAGCCCAGCAGCACCACGGTGTCGAGGTAGACGTGCGGGTTGAGCAGGCTGAAGCCGAGTGCTGTTGTCAGCGCCACGGTTAGCGATTGCCCGGATGCGTGGCTGTCGTTGGTTGCCATGTGCTCGCCCTTAAGCGCGCGCCTGAGTGCCAGCACCCCGTAAGCGCTGACAAAAAGCGCGCCGAAAACGGTGGCGCCGTCGGCCAGCTGGGGGCTGGTGGCGATCATCGTGCCGACGCCGAGCCCACCGACAGCAATTAATGCCATGTCGATGAACGCACATAAAGTGGCGATGGCGAGGTGGTGTTGGCGCTTCAGGCCCTGGCGCAGCACAAAGGCGTTTTGCGAACCGATGGCAATGATCAGCCCGGCGCCTAGACCCAGCCCTTGCACGAACACGCCAATCATGAGGGTGTGCTATCTTGTGTCCGGGCGATGGTGGCGAAATCTTCAACCGATAATTCTTCCGCCCGCGCCGTTTCAGCGATGCCCAGCGCCGCGAGATCGAGGCCGAGCGGCTTTAATGACTGGCGCAACATCTTGCGCCGCTGGCCGAACGCCATTTGCACGACGCGCTCCATATCGGCCCACGCGGCAGGCGCCAGGGGTTCGGGCCGGGGCGTCAGCGTCACCACCGTCGACATGACCTTGGGCGCTGGCGTGAACGCCTTGCGGTCAACATTGAGTTCGCGTTTGGTATCACAAAGCCATTGGGTCATGACCGAAAGCCGCCCATAGGCCTTGGTGCCACGCTCGGCCACAAGGCGGTCGGCAACTTCCTTCTGGAACATCAAGGTCAGGCCGTCAAACGCCGAAATGGTTTTTAGCCAGCCAATCAACAGCGGTGTTGCCACGTTGTAGGGCAGGTTGGCGATGATGCGCCGGGGTTTTTCGCCCAGTGTTGCACACTCAATGTCCAGCGCGTCACCTTCGATGCGATCAAAGCGCCCGGGGTAGGCGTCTTCAATGTATTGAAGCGCCTTGAAACACCGCGGGTCGCGCTCAATGGCGATAACCCGTTTGGCGCCAGCCTTGAGAATGGCGCGCGTCAAACCGCCGGGGCCGGGGCCGATTTCAATAACGGTGGTGTTGCTGAGGTCGCCCTCTGATTTGGCGATCCTATAGGTCAGGTTGAGGTCCATCAGGAAGTTCTGGCCCAGCGACTTTTGCGCCCTGAGGTCATGGCTGGCGATGATATCGCGCAGCGGCTCAAGGCCATCAAAATCCTGTCGCTGTTCGTTCCGGGCCATCAGCCCGCACCGTTTTGAGCCATTTCACCGGCCAGCATCAACGCCTTCGCGAGACTGGCTTCCGATGCCGTACCGGTACCGGCGATGCCCAACGCTGTGCCGTGGTCGGGTGATGTGCGTACGAACGCCAACCCCAGCGTAACGTTAACCCCGCCGTCAAAATCCAGCGTCTTGATGGGGATTAACCCCTGGTCGTGATACATGCACAACGCTACGTCGTATGTTTCGCGCGCTTTGGCGGAAAAAAGCGTATCCGGTGCAACCGGGCCAAAAACGTTTATGCCTTCTGCCTTCAGGCGTTCGATGGCGGGGGCAATAATTTGTATTTCCTCGGTTCCCATGAGGCCTTCTTCGCCGGCGTGCGGGTTCAACCCGGCAACCGCGATGCGCGGCGCGCTGATGGAGAAGTCGCGCTTCAGGGCATCATGGGTGGTGCGAGCAACGCGTTCGATGGCAGCGCCATCCAGTGAGGCGATGGCATCCTTCAGGGAAAGGTGCACGGTCGCCAGCACCGTGCGCAGTTGGCTGCAGGCAAGCATCATGACCGGTTCGCGCTCGCCACCCGCCAGATGGGCCAGAAACTCGGTGTGACCGGGAAACTTGAAGCCGCTTTTAATCATGACCGCTTTATGAATCGGATTGGTCACCACGGCTCCGGCCCGCCCGGTGGTCGCAAACTCGACGGCGCGTTCGATGGAACGGATAACGGCACCTGAATTTTTGGCATCGGGTTTGCCCGGTTTGGCTCGCACCGCCAGTGCCTCGGTCAACACGGGTAGGGCTTCGTCAAACGTTTTGGCAGCAGATTCCGGCGAGCGAATTTCCTTTATGGGCACCGATATTCCCAAGTGGCGCGCCAGCGTGCGAAGGCGCTCTGGGTCATCGATCATAAAAAAGGTCGGCACACCCAACGCCTTGCGACCGGCCCAGCATTTAAGCGCAATCTCGCCGCCGATACCGGCCGGCTCGCCCATGGTCAACGCCAGGGGTAACGCCATGGTCATAGGCGGATATCCAAGAATGCCGCACGCCGGAGGTCGAGCAAATAGCGCCGTTCGGAAATTTGCAGGCGCTGCATGATCAGTCGTTTATTGATGCTCTGTCTAACCTTCTCCATATCAACTTCTTCAGTCTTGCGATCGCAAATCATCAATACGGCAACACCGCCACCGGTTTTAACCGGTTCGCTTGAACGGTTTAAAGGCAGGTCTTCAAGCACAGCGCGCATATCTTCAGGCAAGACTGAAACTTCAATTTGTCCCAGGCTTCCCGAAAGTTGGGATCCGGTTTTTTTGGCGGCAGCTTCAAATTGTGTACATGTCGTCAGGTTGCTGGCTTCCTTTTTTAACTTCTCGGCAACACGTTCGTGGTCTGATTTTTTTGCATTGGGATCAAGTGTTTTATGAAACTGGGAAAGCTTCAGGGTTGTCTTGTCACCCAGGCCTTCACCCTTGCGGGTATCGCGCAACAGCATGATGTAATATCCGCCCAGCGCGCGAATCGGTATGGTTACCTGGCCCGGAGACAGGGTTATGATAACTTTTGCCAGATCGGGGTCCAGATCTTCCTTGGGAACCCAGCCCATGTCGCCGCCAATGGCTGCCGATGGAGACCCGGAAAAATTCCTGACCAGATTTTGGAACGGCGCACCGCTCTTAATTTGTTCCAGCAGGCGAACAGCAGTCTTTCTTACGTTTTCTTCATCTTCCGGCCGGTCAACCGGCAGGTACAATTCAGCCAGCAAATATTCCGGCTTTCCGGCGTTTGCTTTAATTTGCTCAATGACATCTGATATTTCATCCGCTCCAACTTGAATTCTTGGCGATAAAACATTACGCACAACCGTTTGCCACGCGATTTCGACTTCTGTTTTTTGGGCAAAGACCGACATGGGAATGCCAGCCGATGCGACAATCTTTTCGATTTCACCGGGGGGCATTTTGTTTTGATTTTCAATGAAGCCAATTGCCCGGGTGACTTCGCTGGAGGATATTTTAATCTCCAGCCGCTTTGCTTCCTGCCGTTGAAGCTTCTCATCAATCAGGGTGCGAAGCACCTGCGGCGCAAGGCGTTGGCGAGTCTCTTGTGTGTTTTCGATCCTTGAAAGTGCTATGGAAAGCGAAATTCGCGCATCAAGGTCAAGTATCGAAATAACCTCGTCGTTGACCACAGCGGCAATACCCAGCCCCGACTGGGCGCGTGCCGGTGAGGCGGTGGTCATGGCTATGGTGGCAAACGCAAGCAAGACCACAAGCCCGCTTAAGGCCACCTGCCGAAAGGTAGTGGGCGTACTTTTCATGCTGGTAGCGACGGTAGGATTTAACTGCATTGTGTCTCCGGTTATAGCCTTATTATCACTTGAGGTTATGAAGCCTAAGGGTGGCAGGAATATGACCACGGATGGGGCAGGTTAATGGAATGTGCCCGGTTTCAGCAAGCGCCATGACCCCTGAGACGTCAAAAGCGGCTATATCAAATTCTATCCGCCTCCAGGGGCGGCAATATTACCGCCCACCTCACCAAGGGTTTTAAAGACCATGCGCACCATGATGCTGTCGGTGGGAAGGACCTCACGGTCGGAATAATAGGTGCGGCTTAGTGCTGTTGTAAAAACAAAGCATTCGTCTTCGTAAGTGAAGCCAAGCTGGGTCAGGCGTTGGCCGCCGTCTGCAGCCAGGTCGCGCACACCGTGAAGGTTGGTGCGCCATGTATCGCTCAGCTTCATGCCAAGGTTATAGTTTATTTCCTCGCGGCCAAAAAACTCACTTTCGGCCTGACGGTCGAAAAATACATAGTTTGAACTATAGTTGAATACTGAAATATTACCGCTCACCCCAACTTCACTTCTCTTGAAATCAAGCGAATTTTTATCCAGCCTTGTGCGGTACAGCAGGTTGAGGTAATCGCCAGGTGAAGCCTTGAGAACGCCGACATAATCAGAAAAATGATCATCCAGACCGGTTCCTACGCCAAAGGTATCATCGACTTTAAGACGATAGCTCTGGCCAAGCATGATGTTGGTGCTGCCACCTTCATTGCCATACAGGCCCCATTTAACGCCGTAGTTTATGCGCGGGCCGCCTTCAACCCGGTCGTAGCCGGTGAAGCGATTGGGTGAAAACAGGTTGGTGTCGCTGAAATCAAACGCCTGGCTGTCTTCGTTGGGTATTTTTGGACTGTTCCCTCCATAGGGACTGAGGACAATTTGAGCAATCGGCTCGATGATTTCGGTTGTCTGCCCCCGTTTCTTGGCCAGTGGCCAGCGCCAGTCCATAACCAATTGCGGATAGATTCTCGCCATCGCACCATTAAAAGTGCCATCGGCTTCCTTGACATAAGGCTGATCATTAACATGGATAACATCCGTCCTGACCGAAGCCGTCAATTTATAGATATCCCCTTTAGGTGCGATGTAAGGCAGCGACCAGGCCGCGCCCAGAGAGACGCGCCTTGAATTAGTTCCCGTCTCGCGCGTCAGCGCCGCGATATTGACATCGAAGTTCGTATACGCACCAAACTTACCCGGCTCACCCTGATGGCTGAATTCGGCCAAGGGTAAAACGACTGGTGTCGTCTTCGGGTTGTCGTCTTCTTCCAGCCCCTGAAAGGCAATGCCCTCGACGCGGGCGTAGTTTGGGCCACGGAAGCCTTCGACAAAGGCGCGGCTGGTCAGGGTATCTTGCCCGCCAAGGTCATAACGGCGCATATAGGTGTCGCCCCAGGTACGATTGATATCGGCACCCCAGCGCCATGTATCGTTGATATCAAACCGCCCGTAGGCGGCAACATGACCGAGGTTACGTCCCGATGTATCTTCCTTGGCATAACTGCCACCGATTTTATATTCACCGTCACCCATACGTTGGCGATACTCGCCAACCATGGCCGAACCCTCTTTTGCAGTCAGTATGGGTGTGAAGGTCATATCGCGCTGGTCATCGATGACGTAAAAAAACGGCTGACGAACGGTAAAGCCGAGATCCGAAGACCCACCGAAGCTGGGGGGCAGCAGTCCCGTTTTGCGTTTGACCGTGGGGTCGGGGTAGCTGAGGTAGGGAATATAGGCCACCGGAACACCGTAAAACTCCATCCAGGCGTCCTTGTATTCAACCATTTTGCGTTTGCGGTCGTGGATAACCTTGACCGCCTTGACCTGCCACAGGGGCGGGCGGGTCGGGTCTTTCTCACACGCTTTGCAGGGCGAATAAACGGCGTTACTCAAGGTCATGGTTTCATCGTTGACCAGTTCTGCGCGCTTGGCAGCAAAACGCGATCGGTCGGCCATGATGGCGTGAAAATCATCGATGATGCCGTTCTTCAGGTCGCCCGATACAGCCATGTACTCAGAAAAAATAACCTCACCGGTGGGCAGCATCAAAACAACCTTCCCCGATGCCTTAACGCCATCTCGTTCCTGGTCGTAAATAACCGAATCGGCTAACAGGGTGCGCTCATCATGAACGATTTCGACATTACCGCGCGCGGTTACGGTGTTGCGTTCCTGGTCATAGGATATTTCATCGGCACTCAAGGTGACCGGCAAGTCAGTATTTTCTGTTACCTCGGCACCGAGTGCTGGCTGCATAACAAACAGCAGCGTTGAAACCATGACAGCGGCGAACAGTTTCATAATGTTTAGCCGTCCTCAAGATGGAACAGCATCGCCAGTCCCAACAGGGTGGCGACGCCTGATGGCGTCCAGGCAGCAAGGGCCACCGGAACACTTTCCGAAATGCCGAGCGCATAAATAACGTCGGTAATGAAATACAGCAAAAACCCCGTCATTGCACCACTGGCAATGACGTAAACCGGCGTCCCCCTGCGGGCGTGGCGCAACGTAAAGGTTGCGGCAATCAGGACCATGGCGCACATCAACAAAGGCGAAGCCAGCAGCGAATGCCAGTGCAGGCGGTGGCGAACCGCTGAGAAGCCGGCTTTTTCAAGCGTTTTAATAAAGGCCGGCAGGTCCCAGAACTACATGGTTTCCGGCGGTGCAAAGTTATCCTGGATTTTGGCAATGGTAAGCTGGGTTTCTATCCGGTAAACCGGCTCCATCTGGGCGGGCTTGTTCGGTGAACTGACCCAGGCGTCCTTCAGCTGCCAAAACCCTTCTTTAAGAACGGCACTTTCTGCATCGATGCGGCCGATAAAAACATCGTCCTGTTCGTACAGAAAAAAGATAGCCGGGCTGATTTCCATGCCGGCGTCTGTTTGCAGAATGCGCCGGGCGTGAATCACGGACTGGCCCTTGGCATCACCCTGACGAAGCCACAAACCGGAACCGGAAAGTGCCAAAAAGCTTTTCTGGCCTTTCAGGTGCACGGCTTCCAGTTGCTGAAAACGTTCCAGCGTCACGGCCGCCAGCGGGTTTATGATGGTGACCTTGGCAATACCAAGCGAGATAGCGATAACCAGGGCCGGCAGCAGGAATTGCCACGCTGAAATACCCGATGCGCGCGTAATGGCCAACTCGCTGGAACGGGTCAGGCGCCAGAATGCCAACATACCGCCGAACAGCGTTGCGAACGGAAACAGCAACATCCCCATAAACGGCAGTTTCATCAATGCCATTTCAAAAACCATACCCGCGGTGACATCGGCGCGCGAACCGGCACGGCGCAGCAGCTCAACGCTGTCGAGTAGCAGGATCATGGCCAGCAAGCCGATGAAAAAGGCCAGGAACGAAAACAGGAACCGTTTGCCAATATAAAAAGAAAGCGTTCCGGAAAGCCTCATGATCCCCCCCTCATACGCCATTTACCGCAATCCCGGCCTGGTCGGGGCCGGATGTGCGGTAACGAAACAACACCACTGCAGCAATGATGCTGGGCAATAGCGTGATGATGTAAATAAGGGGAACCAGATCAAGGCGCTTTGCCGCGGCGCTTATAATTGCCAGCAGGGCGACCTGATAGGTGACCGCAAGCGCGGCCGCAACGATAACCCGCCCGCCTTCACCGCGGCGTGTGAAACCGCCCGATATCAGAACCGCCAGCGGTATCAAGGCGAAACCCAGCGCGCTCAGGGGCTGGGCCAAACGGCGGTGCAACTCAACCGTTATCTTGCCACGACCACGGGTGACTTCCGGGCCGATGTTAATTAGCTCATCAAGGGTGCGTTCACGTGCTTCACGGAAACGGTTACCTTCGGTGGCCGGAGAAGTTTTCAGGTCAAACGCATAACTGTCAAAATACAAGAAGGATGCACGTTTTGTCTTGGGGTCAAAATCCTGCCGGTTACCGTTTGACATAACAACCCGCGCCCCTTCTTCGGTGCGGATAAGGGCGCCGCTTTCAGCCATCAGGGTGTAGGACTTTTTAGGATCGCGGGTGTCGTGGGCGAAAATGCCAAGCAACTGCCCATCCGGTGAGCGTTTGCGCACATAAACAGTTATGCCGCGGGTGACTTCGTTGAAGGCACCCTCGCGCAACATAACGTGCGATAAGTTATAGCGGATATCCCACTGCATTTCACGAAACTTGGTGTAAGACGTCGGCACCACATACATGGAAAGGAAATAACCGACCGTAACCATTGCCATCGCCAGAAAGATGGCTGGCTTGGCCAGCGCAAACTGGCTAAGGCCTACAGATCGCATCACCACCAATTCACGATCCATAATCATCTTGTGGTAAATGAAGGCAATAACGATAAACAGCGACAGCGGTAAAATGGTGGTCAGGAAATTGGGCAGCATCAGTCCGGTCAGGGTGACGAAAAGCCCGGCGCCGAGACCGCGGTTGACGATCATATCGACAAATCGCAACGACTGGCTCAGCCACACCACACAACTGATTCCTGCCGCCACCAGCATCACGCCAACGAACAGTTGCCAGAATATATATCTTGAGAGGCGGTTCATGCTCAGGCTTCCCCGGCCCGCCACCGGCATCTCATTTCAGTGCAGAGGGGCCGTACGGCAGGGTTCCGTTCAAGGTGCGGGATTCGCCCCGTAAAATCAAGGCTATCCAAGGCGGGGGTGGAGGAAAAATTCAAGGAAATCAAGGTCTTTTAAAGGCGTTTGAGGGGCATTCGCCAGCGCTAGGCGCACCCCTAGCCGTCACGCCCGAGAACCTTTCCCGGGTTCAGGGTGGCCGTGGGGTCGAGGGCACGTTTCAGCGCCCGCATAAGATCCATCTCGACGGGGGATTTGTAGTGCGCCAACGCGTCCATTTTCAGTTTCCCGATGCCGTGTTCGGCTGAAAAGCTGCCGCCCATGGCAACTGCCAGGTCATGAACCTGCCGGTTGATGGCGTCCCACTGGGCCAAAAACGCTTTAGCGTCGGCACCTGCGGGCTGGGTCAGGTTGAAATGGATGTTGCCGTCGCCCAAATGACCGAACGGCGCCGGGCGCACGCCGGGAAGGGCCGCCTCGACCAGCTTTATGGCAGCGTCTATAAAATCCGCTACTTTAGCTACCGGCACCGAGACATCATGCTTGATGGAAGCACCTTCTTTTTTCTGCGCTTCGGGAATTGCTTCGCGCAGGCGCCATAATTCATCGCGCTGGGTTTCGGACTGGGCAATCACGGCGTCATCAACCAGACCTGATTCCATGGCTTCGGCCAATGCCGCTTCCAGGTCATCATCAAGGTTTGCGCCCGCATCCGCAGCGCTGAGTTCCAGCAACACATAAACCCCGTGCGGTTCTTGAAAGGGGTCGCGGCAGCCTTCCATGTGCTTGAAGGACAAGTCCATGCAAAAGCGGCTCATGGCTTCGCACGCCGTTAGGCGCTCACCCGTGTTATCGCGAACGTGCACAAATAATGCCAGCGCATCGGCATAGGTTTTGCAGCCCACCAATGCCGTGGCTTGTACTTTTGGTTTTGGAAACAGGCGCAGAACGGCGCGCGTAATCACGCCTAGTGTGCCTTCGGCGCCAAGGAATAACTGCTTGAGGTCATAACCCGTATTGTCCTTGCGCAAGGCCTTAAGACCGTTCCATACCCGGCCATCGGCCAACACCACCTCAAGGCCCAACACCAGGTCGCGCGCGTTGCCGTATCGCAATACCTGCACGCCACCGGCGTTGGTGGAAAGGTTGCCGCCGATCTGGCACGAACCCTCGGCGCCCAGCGACAGGGGGAAAAAGGCACCGGCTTCCAGCGCCGCTTCCTGCACGTTGGCCAGCACGCACCCGGCCTCGACGCTCAAGGTCAGGTTGACCGGGTCAACGTCCAGCACCCGGTTCATGCGTTCCAGCGAAAGGATAATGTCGCCATCGGGCACACCGCCGCCAACCAGCCCGGTGTTGCCGCCTTGGGGCACAATGGTAAGGCCCGCTTCATGACACAGGGCCATGACCTTCGAAACTTCATCGGTGTTTGCCGGGCGCACCAGCAACGGGCTTGACCCATGGTAAAGGCCGCGTTCTTCCACCAGCCGCGGCGCCATATCCTGCGCGTCGTCGGACCAGCCTTTTGGGCCGAGCGCATCCTTGAGCGCAGTGATGGCGGTTTCTTTTTTTTCCGCACTCATGATGGTGGTTCCGGCAACTCCACCGCACCGGGGCACGACGCCCCAGCGGTGTCTTCGCGCGGCGCGCTGGCGCGGGTCAGACGGTCGTTGATGGCGTGACCCAGCCCTTCGTCGGGGATGGGCTGGACGGCGATGCCGCGAATGCCCGGTTGGTCAAGTGCGCGGATCATGGCAAACAGGTTCGCGGTCGCTTCCACCAGGTCGCCATCCAGCGAAAGGTTCAGTGCTGCGCGTTTGGGTGCGGTGGGGCCAAAGGTCAGGTAGGCCTCGCCCTTGAGGCGGTCTTCGGGCGCCACGTTCATGCGCAGCGGAATGGACGGCGCATAATGGCTTTGCATCATGCCGGGCGCCTTTATGGTTTGTGTTGCTTCCGTCTCGCCAAGCGGGCCGATTTCGGCTTCGATGGCTTCGTTCGCAATGCCGCCGGGGCGCAACACGCGGGCAACATCGCCCGAAAGGTCGACGATGGTGCTTTCAATGCCCACCACACAACCGCCGCCATCGACAATCAAATCCACTTCATCGTGCAGGCCACCGGTAGGCCCCAGGGCAACGTGCAGCGCCGCCGTCGGGCTGACGGTCCCCGAAGGGTTGGCGCTGGGTGCCGCCAAAGGTAAGCGCGCGGCGGCCAGAACGGCACGCGCCACCGGGTGGGCGGGCACCCGCAAGGCCACGGTGTCCAGCCCCGCCGAGACCAACTCCGAAAGGGTGCAATCATCACGGCGTTTTAAAACAAGGGTCAGCGGGCCGGGCCAGAAACGTTCGGCCAACTTTTGGGCGCGGGCATCGAACAGGGCATAAAGCGCCGCTTGCCCGGCGTCGAGCACATGAACAATCAGCGGGTTAAAAGTCGGGCGTTTTTTGGCGGCGAATATTTTCGCCACCGCCACATCGTTGGTGGCGTCGGCGCCCAGCCCATAGACGGTCTCGGTGGGAAACGCCACCAGCCCGCCCGCCACCAGCACATCGGCGGCCTGCCTGACGGTCTCGGTTGAGGCGTCGACCATTTTTGGTGCGCGCGCCGGTTCGGTTCCTGAGTTCGACATAAAGGGTATAAGGCCTGCTGCCCGGTCAAAGGGAAAGGGGGGTGAGGGGGATTTTTGGCGCAAAAGCGCGTCCAAGTCCAGTTTAAGTCCAGTAAGTTCAGCAAGTCCGGTCTGGCGCGCTCCCGGGCGTGCTTGATTTTTTAAAGCGCCGGTTTGCCGTGCGCAATAAAGTGCGGGTTCTCAAACCCCGCCTTGGCGTAGGTCAGTTCACGGCCTTCCAGGTCCTGGACCGTGCCACCGGCCGCCTTTAGCACCGCGTGTCCGGCGGCGGTATCCCACTCCATGGTGCGGCCAAGGCGCGGGTACAGGTCGGCCTTACCCTCGGCGAGAAGGCAGAACTTGAGCGAGCTTCCGGCGCTGATTTCATGGCTGACGTTGTAATCCTTGAGGATGGCGTCCACCTCGGTGCCTTTGTGATGGCGGCTGACCAGCGCCGTAACACCAATGCGCGGCAGGTGGCGGCACTGGATGGGCTTGGGGCCGTGGCCGTCAAGGTCGGCTGCCGCGCCGTGTGGGCTGCCCATGTAGGTGTGGCCCAACGCCGGGGCGTGCACCACGCCCAGTGCCGGACGCCCGGCATCAATCAGCGCAATGTTGACGGTGAACTCGCCGTTCTTGCTGATGAATTCCTTGGTGCCGTCCAGCGGGTCCACCAGCCAGAATGGCCCGTCACCCACGTGGGGGGCGTGACCGTCGGCAAAGGCTTCCTCACCGACAATGGGAAACGGCGTCTTGATGTCTTTCATCAGCGCCCGGGTGATGATGGCTTCGGCGATTTTGTCCGCTTGTGTTACCGGCGAGCTGTCTGCCTTGGTATCAACCTCGAAATCGGTGTTGTAAATTTCCATGATGGCGCGCCCGGCCTCCAGCGCCAGCATGTGTAGTTCATCGAGCAGGGCGATGGAAATATTGACGGTCATGATTGATTCCCGAAATGAGGGCGAATCGTATTTGCGGTTAAAGCCTAAATGAAAGCGTTTGCACGACCAACCGTTGTTATTCTTTTTGCCCCAGACAGCCCATACCCTGAAGCGTCGAGCGAACGGCATCGTTTAGTGGTGTGTGCGGTTCATCGCCAAGAAAGGCAACAAGTTTCGAATGGTCCAGTTGGATCGGCACTTTCCACAGGTAGCGCATTTCAATTATTTCTCGAAACGTCTCGGCAAACGGCGCCGCAAGGTAAAGGAAAGGCCACGGCAGGGCGCGGATGGGAATGTCACCGCCTGCTGCCCGCACCACCGCTTCGGCCATTTCCACACCGCGTTGCAGGGCGTGACCACGGAAATGAAAAACGGCGAAGGGCTCAAGCCGTTCTTCGTGTTCCAAAAGCCTTGCCACGGTTTCAGCCATATCCGGCAGGTAGGCCCAGGCATGACCGACGTTGTGTTCGCCCGGATAGATAACCTTGCGCAGCGTCGTGCCGGGCTTGACCATGGCGGCACCGAACCATGAGCCCGGTGCGCGGGGCCCAAAAAAATCCCCGGCGCGAATAATCAGTGCCTTCAGCCCATTGCCAGTGCCGGTGCCCGTTTCACGCTGGATGGCCTGTTCCATTTCGACGCGGATTTTCCCCTTGCGGGTTTGTGGGTGCTGGGGCGTGTCCTCGGTAACTTCCGGGCCTGCATCGGCGGCGAAGTTGTAAACATTGCCCGGAAAAACCAGCCGCGCATCATTGGCTTTTGCGGCGGCAATGGAATGGTCGAGCATGGGTATGGCAAGGCCACGCCAGTTCTTGTAGCCCGCCGGGTTTGCACCGTGAATAATGACGGCACAACCTTTTGCCGCCGCCAAAACGTCATCGACGTTCATGGCATCGCCCGACACCCAGTCGATGCCATCCGCCTGACGAACCAGGGTGCGGGCTTTATCGGGGTTGCGGTGCAGGGCGCGAACCGCCCAACCATGCTCCCGCAGGGCTTCGGTTACGGCACCGCCGAAACCGCCCGTCACGCCAACAATCAATGCTTTCTTTTCCATGGTTATTTACTCCGCTTCAATGTCATTCCACGGCGCTTTGGTATCGACGCTGGAAAAACGCCACGCCTTAAACGTATCCGACCAGTGATCCGTCGCCAGCCCGGCCTTGGCCCTGAGGTGGGCAAGAAAGCTTTCGGGTTCCGGCAGTTGATCCCATACCGCCGGCAGGAACAGGGCGCGGTGTGTGCCGTCTTCGATAATCAGGCCGTCGCTGCCGGGCTTAAGCGCTGCCAGCAGCTCGCCCTCGCTGGCAACGTCGATGGGGCTTTTGGGGCTGAGCACGGCGATGGAAAGGGCGAGGCTTTCATCCACTTCATCTGCCGTGAGGGGTGCAAAGCGCGGGTCATGAAAGGCGGCGCGGCGGGCATTGTCATGAATATCATCAGCCAATGGCCGCCACGGCTCGACCGAGCCGATACAGCCGCGCAATTGACGGTCCAGCTTCAAGGTTACGAAGCACGCCCCCGGTTCGCACAGCGCGGGTTGTGGTGCCGGGTTGGTGGTGTTGTCGTCGAGCCCTTGTAAAATGGCACGCTTGGCCATGGACAACATCAAGGCGCCGTGGGTTTCGACCAGCTGGCGGGTTTCCATCAACCGGCTCCATCAATAAAAGCCCATGCCCCGTAACCGACCACCCGGTCGCGGGGCCCGGCGGTGTCGCCGGAATTGCGCAGGTCCAGTGTTTCGACGCTCAGGCCGTGGCGCTTTGCCGCCACCAGCAACCCCTTGACCGGCACCCGCCCACAGGCATCGTCGTTGGCGATGGCATCGGCGCTGAGGCTTTCGATGGCCTTTGCGGTTTGCGCATCAATGCGCTGCGCGGTTGTGTAGTCAAGATAGTGGGTAAGGTCTGAGCTGATGACGATCAGGGTCTCGGTCCCGCCCCATACGACATCGAGCACATCGGCGACGCCATGGGCATCCATGTCGCCAACAACCAGCGGCAGCAACTGGAAATCACCCAGCACCTGTTGCAGGAACGGCAACTGCACCTCAAGGGAATGCTCATCTTCGTGGGTGGCGTCAAACACCTGCACACCTCCAAGGCCCAGCAACGCAGCATCCAGCGTGTGATCAACGGGAATGGCGCCCAGCGGCGTTTCAAACGCATCGGCGCTGCAAAGCGCGGCGCCCGAAACCGCCACCCGATGGCACGGGCCCAACAAGACCACGCGCTCAATGCGCCCCTTTAATGGGGCAAGCCGCGCAAAGGCACTGGCCGCAACGGGGCCGGAATACACATAACCGGCGTGCGGCACAATAATGGCTTTGGGTGCAGCGTGGCGCCCATCACCCGCGGCGACCAACATGGCGTGCACCGTGGCCGCCAGTTCGCGGGCATTGGCGGGGTAAAAGGTTCCGGCAACGGCGGGTGGACGTGTTATAATCATGCATTGAAGGGTAAGCCCGATTGCGGCGCTTCGCAAACGCGCTTATGTCTCGCCCATGAAACACATCAACGATAGCGAAAAGCTGGCCGCCACCCATCCGGGCCGATATTGGCACACGCTGGATGATGGCCGCGTGCAGTGCGACCTGTGCCCGCGGCTGTGCAAGTTGCACGAAGGCCAGAGGGGCCTGTGTTTTGTGCGCGCCTGTGAAGCAGGCACGGTGGTATTGACCACATACGGGCGTTCCAGTGGTTTTTGCATCGACCCCATCGAGAAAAAACCGTTGAACCACTTTCTGCCCGGCACCCCGGTGTTCAGTTTCGGCACCGCCGGTTGCAACCTGACGTGCAAGTTTTGCCAGAACTGGGATATTTCCAAAGCGCGGGAGTTTGACGTGCTGGCCGATGCCGCCTCGCCCGAGGCCATCGCTAGAGCTGCCGCCGCACACAACTGCAAAAGCGTCGCCTACACCTACAACGACCCGGTGATTTTTCTGGAATACGCCGTCGACGTGGCCAAGGCGTGCAAGGCCAAGGGTATTAAATCCGTTGCCGTGACGGCGGGTTACATAGAGCCGGAACCGGCCCGGGAATTTTTCGCCCATATGGACGCCGCCAATGTGGATTTAAAAGGTTTCACCGATGATTTTTACCAGCACCTGTGCAGCGGCCATCTGCAACCGGTGCTTGATACGCTGGTTTACCTGAAACACGAAACCGATGTGTGGGTGGAAACCACGACGCTGTTGATTCCCGGCCAGAACGACAGCGCAGAAGAACTGGACGCCATGACAAAGTGGGTGGTGAAGGAGCTCGGCCCCGATGTGCCGATGCATTTTTCCGCCTTCCACCCTGACTGGAAAATGATGGACAACCCCGCAACGCCCACCGAGACCCTGACCCGGGCGCGTGAAATCGCCATGAAAAACGGCGTGCGCTATGCCTACACGGGCAATGTTCATGACTTTGCAGGCGAAAGCACCTATTGTCATTCGTGCGGCGAGACCCTGATTGGCCGGGACTGGTATGAACTTTCGACCTGGAACCTTGACGATGCGGGCAACTGTAAAAAATGTGGCACCGCGTGCGCCGGTGTCTTTGACGGCCCGGCGGGAAACTGGGGCGCCAGGCGCCAGCCGGTTCGCATGACGGCTTAAAAGGAATTCAATAGGAAGCGCATGAGCACACGTAAGGTTCTATTGCTGGCCCTGAAAGGGGCCGTTTCATTGTTGTTAATTGGCTGGCTGCTGAACAGTGTCGGCCTTGAGCGCGCCATGGACCGCATGGCGACCGTTTCACCGTGGTGGTTTGTGGTGGCGCTGGCGTTGTGCTTGTTGCAAGTCTTCATTGGCGCGCTGCGCTGGCGCGCCGTGATGGGTGGCTACAAAAACGAAAATGAACTCCGGCTAACCGATTATTTTCGTTTCTTTTACATGGCCGCATTTTTCAACCAGGCCCTGCCGTCGACCATTGGCGGCGATGCGGTTCGCGTTTACAAGGCGCACCGTTCCGGCATCAACCTTGGGCCTGCCGTTGGCGGCGTGCTGATCGACCGGGTCATTACGGTGCTGGCCCTGTTGGTGCTGGTTGCCGCCATGACGCCACTGGCAGCAGTGCGCCTCGGCACATCGGGCGATGCTTTCAGCCTGACCGTATGGGGCTTGCTGGCCATTGGGCTTGCGGGCACCGGGTTTTTGATGTTGCTGGACCGTATCCCGGCGCGCTTCACCCACTTGCCGGGCGTTCATGGCATGGCCGGGTTTGCCGCCGATATCCGCCGCGTCCTGCTGGCGCCACGGCGCGCTGCGGTCATTTTACTGTGGTCGTTGGCCGGCCACGTGAATCTGACGGCCATCATGTGGGTGCTGGCCCTTGGCGTAGCAGCAAACCTGAACTTTGCCGATGCCCTGATGCTGTTTCCGTTGGTGGTGCTGTTGCAGACCCTGCCCATATCCATCGCCGGGTGGGGGGTGCGCGAAGGCGCCATGGTGGAAATCTTCGCCCTGGTGGCGCTACCGGCCGATGCGGCACTGGCTATTTCGCTGTTGTTTGGCATCGCCTTGGCGCTCTCAAGCCTGCCCGGTGGCGTTATTTGGGTCAAAAGCGCCGAGCGCGGCCCCTCGCCGGGAACGAAGGGGTAGGTCTGCGTTCTTTGCCTCTTTTATTTATGATGGGCCTTGCTAGAGTGTGCCCAACCTGAATACCAAACCCCCCCTGTCTTAATCTGTCTTAAGGAGACGCCCCAATGAAAATCAGCTTTGCCAATCCGTCCAAACCCACCAGCGGTATCGCCGTCATCGGCGTCTTGGAAGGGAGCAAGCTTACCGCCAGCGCCAAGGCGCTGGACAAAGGGGCCAAGGGGGCAATTACCAAGGCGATCAAGGCCGCGGGCTTCAAGGGCTCGAAAAGCCACATGCTTAACCTGGTTACGCCCACCGGCACGCGCCTCAAGGCGGCGTTGTGCGCCGGTCTGGGCAAGGGCAAGTTGAATGCGCATGACCTCGAAGCATTGGGCGGGCGCATCTACAGCCACACCAAGGCGACTGAAGACAAGGTGCAGGTGTTGGTGGACGCGCTGGACGGTTGCGATTTGTCGCCCGCCGAAATGGCCGTGCATATTGCCATCGGTGCGCGGCTGGCCAGTTACCGGTTTGATAAATACAAGACCAAGAAAACCGGCCACCAAAAACCGAAGCTCAAGGAAATGACCATTGCCTGCGAAGGCTCAGCCAGTGCCAAGAAGGAATTTGCCGCCCAGAACAAGGTGGCCGATGGCGTGTTCTTCACCCGCGACCTGGTCAGTGAGCCTTCCAATATTCTTTACCCGGCAACGCTGGCCGCCGAAGCCAAGACGCTTTCAAAGCTGGGCGTGACGGTAGAGGTTCTGAACAAGGCGCAGATGACCAAGTTGGGCATGGGTGCGCTGCTGGGCGTGGCGCAGGGTAGCGCGCATGAGCCAAAAATGGCGATCATGCGTTGGAACGGTGGCCCCAAAGGCACCAAGGCCAAGCCAGCAAAGCCCATTGCCTTCGTTGGCAAGGGTGTAACGTTCGATACCGGCGGCATCTCGATCAAGCCATCGGGTGGCATGGAAGAAATGAAATATGACATGGGCGGCGCCGGTGTGGTGATTGGCCTGATGAAGGCGCTGGCCGGACGCAAGGCGAAGGTCAATGCGGTTGGCGTGGTCGGCCTGGTGGAAAATATGCCGTCTGGCACCGCACAGCGCCCCGGCGATATTGTTACTTCCATGTCGGGACAAACCATCGAAGTGCTCAACACCGATGCCGAAGGCCGCCTGGTGCTGGCCGATGCGCTTTGGTATACCAAGGAACGGTTCAAGCCTTCCGTGATGATTGATCTTGCCACGCTGACCGGCGCCATTGTGGTTGCGCTGGCCGGTGAATACGCCGGGCTTTTTTCCAACAACGACAAGTTGGCCGAAAACCTGCACAAGGCGGGCGCGGATACCGGTGAAAAGGTCTGGCGCATGCCCATGGGCACCGCCTATGACAAGATGATCGATTCACCCGCCGCCGATATGCAAAACATATCCAACGCCCGTGGCGCGGGCAGCACAACGGCGGCACAATTCCTGAAACGTTTTGTCGGCACGACCCAGTGGGCGCACCTCGATATTGCAGGCGTGACCTGGGATAAAAAAGGCAAGCCCACTTCGCCCAAGGGCGGCACCGGCTTTGGCGTTCGCCTGCTCGACCGTCTTGTGGCCGACCATTACGAAAGCTGATGGCGGGGGCGAGCGGCACCATGACCGAAGTTGCCTTTTACCACCTGAGCCGATCAACCCTGGGGCAGGTGTTGCCCCAGTTGTTGGAAAAAACGCTGGCCGATGGTAAGCGCGCCGTGGTGATGGCAGGCTCAAACGAACGGGTCGAGCACCTGAACGCCGCCCTTTGGACTCATGACCCGGCATCGTGGCTGCCGCACGCCAGCATCAAGGATATGGGCGATGGTGAAGGCCAGCCCGTCTGGCTGACGACGGAAGATGAAAACCCGGGCGGTGCCACCTTCCTGTTTTTGATCGACGGTGCCAAATCCGACCACATGGCGGATTTTGAACGCTGCTTTGAGTTGTTTGACGGCCACGATGAGGCCAGCCTGACGCTCGCGCGCGAACAATGGAAAGCATATAAGGACTGTGGGTTTGATCTGGCCTATTGGCAGCAGGGCGATGGCGGCGGCTGGTCAAAGCAGGACTTTTAATTCGCCTCAGGCAGTTCGCCTCAGGCCGGTTTTTTTCCGTCACCCTTTACCACTTTGGTGTGATCCACTTCCATGGTTTCGGTGCGGTCATGGCGTTTCTTGCGTGCTATTTTCTGGGCGGCCCTTTCCTTGGCGTTAATCTTGGCCATGAAGGCAATGTACATCGTCTGGGCGCCGATAATGGCCAGCAGCGGCATGATCATCATCATGGCAACCCAATAAATGAAGTGGGCGAGGCTTAGCGTTTCGGCGACGAAGACCTGATAGTAAATGGCAAAGATGAACAGCATCGCTTCACCGACAATAAACAAGCGAAACGAGATGCGGGTTTTCAGTTTGGGACGGCGCAGGGATGACGAATAAACAATAAACAGCCCCGATATCATGCCGCCAATAAAGTTGGCGACAATAAAAACAAAACTGAGGACGAGCACCCAATCGCGCTCTCTCTCAAAGCCGAAAGAAGCAATGACATCCAGGAATGCTTTTTCTAAATCCATCTTTTGACCAAGGTCCAAGTTTCTCGCCGTTCGTGCTGCCCCGGCACCTGACGATAGGTTTAGGTTCATCTGCACCGCATGGCGCCGGTTGACTTAATCGTCAGGTATTCAGGTGAATAAATCGTTAGCCCTCAATGGGTTCGGGGGGGCCTCACCGCCTGGAACCAATCATATCGCATATTAAGCATTTAAAATCAATTCCTTAGCATATCGGCTCCGGCGGCCCGGCATGGGGTGGCGGCTGAATGCTGGCGGAACTTGCGCCCGAAGCTTGCCAAGCCGGGGCGTCGCAGCTATAACCCGCCGACTTCGGCCCCCGTGGCCCAACAAAAAACATTGAAACCACACACACGCAACCATTTAGAAGGCCCCAACAGCATGGCTCTTGAACGGACACTGTCGATCATCAAACCGGACGCTACCGAACGAAACCTCACCGGCAAGATCAATTCCTACATCGAAGCCGCCGGGCTTCGCATCATAGCGCAAAAGCGTCTTCACCTCACCCGCGCCGAGGCCGAAGCCTTTTACGCCGTTCACAATGAACGTTCCTTCTACGGCGAGCTGGTAGAATTCATGATTTCTGGCCCGGTCGTGGCACAGGTGCTTGAAGGCGAAAACGCCATTGCCCATTATCGCGAAATCATGGGCGCAACGAACCCGGCCAATGCCGACGAAGGCACCATCCGCAAGGATTTTGCTATCGATGTGCAGAACAACTCGGTGCATGGGTCTGATTCACCCGAAAACGCCGCCATTGAGATTAGCTTCTTTTTTGCCGCTACCGATATCGTCGGCTAAAATACCAGCCCACATTATTCAAAAGGCCGCAGCGGACTTTCCGGGCGGCCTTTTTTATTATGTGTTTATCGTGCGACCCCGATGCGTTGTCGGTAGACTTCATACGACGTCGCTTCCTGGTTTTCATAACCGATGCGAAGACGGCGCTTTTCATCGACCAGGAAATATCGCACCACCGCCTCAACATGGGTGGGGGTGTTCGTGTCCGATGTTCCGTAGCCGATCTCATAGGTGCGCGGTTCAAATTGCGGTAACCGGGTATCCCACAAATCAACAATAAACGGGCGCCACATAAGGGTGCGTTTCAGGATGTGGTTTTCTTCGTCGATGGCGCCGCCTTTTTCGTCAAGCAGGCGCAGGCTGACCGTCAGGTGGCGATCGGGGGTGCCGGTCGGCAAATAATGCGCCGCGCCGATGTTGGTCACGGTCAGGCTAAAGCGCCTTTGTCCGGGTGGTGCCTTTGCTTCGCGCAAGTTGAAATTCAAGGCCCCCTTGACCATATCGGGGTCGTGGCCACCGCGCCACAGGTGGCGGCGCACGGTGCGCACCTTGCCGTCTTTGACCACGCTGCGCTGGGTCAGCGGCATGTGGCAACCGACACAACCCAGTTGGGCAATTTCGCCAACCGTCATCTCGCCTGACGCGCCACGCTGTTCCGGCTTTGGTGTCATCTTTGGTTTCGTGGTGGTAATCTCGGCCACCGTGCCGCACGGCGGGAAGCGGAAAAAAGTATCCCACGCCTCACCACCGACCACATGGCAGCGCACGCAAATCTGGTTGGGGTTTTGCAGCTTTTTCACCGGGTGTGGTGCTTCTGCTCCACCGCGGGGGCCGAGTATTTTGTCACCATCAAGGTGGCACGCCGCGCAGGTGACACCTTCTTGTTGCAGTTCAGGGTCAAAATCCGGGTTAGGTTCCAAAACAGGGTCCCACTTGGCCTTGTCGTGGAAACCCAGCACCCGGTTTTCCTGCTGGTTGTCCAGCGGGATGTGGCAATTCAGGCAAATCTGCTGTGAGCCGTCAAATTCAAAATCAACCTGAAAATAAGGATCCGTCCACGCCTTGCTGTGCATGGATGTTGACCACTCGTCATAAAAGTCCTGGTGGCAGGTGGCGCATTCCTTCGCACTTAACGATGAAAACATCGCTGGTTTTGAAGTTGTATCCATGGGCCGCTCGAACGCCGGGGTGACGGCAAAGATATTCATGGGCCGCACCATCCGCCAACCGAGAAAAGCGGAAACGCCAACCAGAACCAGAATGATAACGATGCGTTTTGTGGACATGGTCGCAATGCTCCGGACGTCGAAGCCTATTATGACATGATTTAAAGGTGCCGGGGCCGCTGGTTCACGATTGAGGGTTAATGAGCGCCCCGGAAGGCGTTTCATGACCGTCAATCAGTACCCGCTCGGTGGAAAGGCGCACCCGGCCTTCGGCAATAAGGCGCAGCGCCATGGGGTAAATAATGTGTTCCTGCTCAAGGGTTCTTGCCGCCAGTGTGTCCGCTGTGTCATCGGGCAGCACCGGAACCACGGCCTGGGCGATAATCGGCCCTTCATCCATGGAAGGGCGCAGGAAATGAACGCTGCAACCGGAAAACCGGACGCCTGATTCCAGAACCCGTTCGTGAACGTGCAGCCCCTTGAAGGCGGGCAGCAGGGAAGGGTGAATATTAATGCAACGGTCGCGCCAGCGTTTCACGAACGTATCGGAAAGCAGGCGCATGAACCCGGCCAGGCAAATGAACTCGGCCCCGGCGGCTTCGATGGCGTCGGTCATGGCGGCGTCAAACGCTTCGCGGTCTTCATAATCTTTCGGGCTTAACACGGCGGTGGCGATACCGGCCTCCTCAGCGCGCTCAAGTCCAGCGGCTTCGGCCTTGTTGGACAGCACCAGTACGATTTCGGCGGGGAAGTCATCGCCCGCCGTGGCGTTGATTAACGCCTGCAGGTTGGAACCGCGCCCGGATATAAGCACCGCAACTTTCATGGTGTCAGCACCTCAGCCCCATGCTCTATCGGTGTGGGTTACCGTGCAGCCATCATCGCCGCTGCGTTGGCCGATGTGCCCGATGGTGAAAACGGTTTCGCCTTCGCCTTCCAGCACCGCCTTGATGGCGTCGGCGCGATCGGCCTTGACGACAACTGCCATGCCGATTCCGCAGTTAAAGGTGCGCGCCATTTCGTCATGCGCAATGTTGCCCGCACCCTGCAACCATTTGAACACCGGCGGCAACGGCCATGCGGTGGCGTCAATTTCGCAGGTTAGGTGATCGGGCAAAACACGGGGGATGTTTTCAAGCAGTCCACCGCCAGTAATGTGCGACAGCGCGTTAACACCACCCGCCTTGATGGCAGCAAGGCAGCTTTTAACGTAAATGCGCGTTGGCACCAAAAGGGCGTCACCAAGCCTGGTGCCGGGCTGGAAGGGGGCGTCGCCGTGGTAAGCCAGGCGCGCCTTTTCAACAATATGGTCGCGCACCGCGGCCTCCAGCCGGGTATCGGCTTCGCCGCCGATAACGGCGTCGCTGACCACCTTGCGCACCAGTGAAAAACCGTTGGAATGCAAACCCGAAGACGCCAGCCCCAACACCACGTCGCCATCGGCCACGCCATCGCCGCTCAAGACCGCATCGCGTTCCACGGCACCAACGGCAAAGCCCGCCAGGTCATATTCGCCGCCGCCATACATGCCGGGCATTTCGGCAGTCTCTCCGCCGATCAGCGCACAGCCCGCCTGACGGCAACCGTCGGCGATGCCGCTTACAATTTCACTGCCGGCATCAACGTCAAGCTTGCCGGTGGCGTAGTAATCGAGAAAGAACAGCGGCTGGGCGCCCTGAACCACCAGGTCGTTGACGCACATGGCCACCAGGTCGATGCCGACGGTATCGTGACGCTGCATGGATATGGCAACCTTCAGCTTGGTGCCCACACCGTCGGTACCGGCCACCAGTATGGGGTCGGTAAAGCCCGCCGCCTTGAGGTCGAACATGGCGCCAAAACCGCCGAGGCCCGCCATGACACCCGGGCGCAGGGTCGATTTGGCCGCCGGGCCAATGGCCTTGACGAGGGCATTTCCGGCGTCGATATCGACACCGGCTTGTTTATAGCTCGCGCCGGAACTGGAAGAACGGTTGGAAATGGCTTACTCCTCGAGGCCGGAGCCCACATAAAGTCCTGCATAAAGTCGTGTGGGGGCATTTAACCCCCTGTGGCATTGAAGGCGGACGTGCTAAAACGTCTTTCCTGATCAGACCGGGCACTAACCGGGGCCGGAACAGGGGAAACATACTTGATCCAGAGCGCTTTGCAATGACCCAAAACAGCCTCCCATCCAGATTTACCCGAACGTTCGCCAGGCTGTTGGCGGCTACGCTGGTGGTGGTCTTTACCCTGACGGGTGCGCTGGCGCACGCCCAGGGCACCAACCCGTTTGAGGTTACGGGGGTGCGGGTTGATGTTACTGCCAAATCCGCCGCCGAGGCGCGCGCCCAGGCCTTGGCTGCGGCTGAGACAACGGCCTTTCGCGCCATGCTGGAACGCCTGACACTGGCGGCTTATCACGACCGTCTGCCCGAACTGAACCGCCGCCAGATTACGGAACTGATCGTCGATTTTGACGTCTCCGACGAAAAGACTTCGCGGGTGCGCTATATCGCCAAGCTAAACTACCGTTTCAAGGCTGACGAGGTGCGCGCCCTTCTTGATGCCAGCAAAATCCCGTTTGCCGAGACTGAAAGCAAGCCCGTGGTTGTGTTGCCGGTTTTCCAGTCAGCGGGTGCGCTGCTGTTGTGGGATGAGCCGAATATGTGGCGCGATGCCTGGAGTGCGCGCGCTGAAATGATTCCCGGCCTGGTGCCGACCATCATGCCCAAGGGGGACCTGGCGGATGTGCGCACCATTGGTGCCGAACAAGCCATTGAAGGCGACGCTCAACGTCTTGAGGAAATTGCCAAACGCTACCGGGCCGGTGATGTCGTCGTCATTCATGGAATCCTGCGAATGGATTCCGTTGGCGGCCTGCCCGAGTTGGAAGTTTACATGACCCGTTTTGGTTCCGCCCTTCAGGAACACACCGTGGTTAAAAGTTTTACCGCCGAAGCGGGAACGGATACCAAAGCCTTGTTGTTGCGCGCAGCCGACCAGTTGACGGCACAGATTGAAGATAACTGGAAACAGGACAACCTGATCCGCAACGCCGAACCGGCAGTCCTTACGGTTAGCGTTCCGGTAGCTTCGTTGAAAGACTGGGTGCAGGTTCGCGACCGCCTGAACGGCGTTGCCGTGGTGCGCAATGCGGAAGTCACCTTGTTTTCGCGCACTTCCGTGCAAATCAACCTGCATTTCATTGGCGATGCCGAACAGCTTGCCCTTTCCCTCGATCAGGCCGACCTGGTTTTATGGGGCGAGGCAGGGAACTGGCACATGGGCTTGCGCCGCGATGTTGCCGCCAAGGATGGCGACGAAAGCGGCAACAGGGAAATCCAGTGAATCTTCCAAACCTGATTTCGCTGCTGCGCATTGCGGCGGTGCCGTTGGTTGTGTGGCTGATTCTGGAAAACCGGGTCGTGGCGGCGTTTTGGGTATTTTTTGCCGCTGGCGTCTCAGATGGCGTGGATGGCTTTATCGCCAAGCGCTTCAACATGGAAACCGAGCTCGGCAAGTTTCTCGACCCCCTGGCCGACAAGGCGCTGCTGGTTTCGGTTTTTGTGGCCGCCGGTATCGCGGGCATTATCCCCAGCTGGCTGGCGATTCTGGTAGTTTTCCGCGATGTCGCTATCATCGGCGGCGCCCTGCTGGTCGAAACATTGACCCATGACCTGACCATGCGCCCCCTCTATATCAGCAAGGTCAACACGGTCATGCAAATCGTCTATGCTGCCGGGGCGTTGGGCGTGGCAGCCTATGCCCCGGTGATTGCCGGTCGGCTGGACACCGCGCTGGAAGTGGCCATAGCCCTGACGGCAGGCACGACGATAGCGTCAGGCTTGGCATATGCGGTCTTTTGGGTAAGGCTGTTGGATGGCACGGAAGAGGATGAAGAATGATAAAACGTGAGCGCGAAATATGGTTCTGGCTGGTCGGCCTCGGCGTCACGCTGGCGCTGCTGTATGTCCTGAGCGGCGTTTTATTGCCGTTTGTTGCCGGTCTTGCCGTGGCTTATTTCCTCGACCCTCTGACCGACCGGGTTGAGGGGGTGGTGCGTTCACGCTCGCTGGCAACGGCAATAATCCTGCTGACCTTTTTTGCCGCCGTTGGTGGCCTTGGTGTGGCCCTGTTCCCGCTGTTGCAGGCCCAGTTTGCCGGTATCCTGGCATGGGCCCCGGAAGCCATAGACGGCGTGCGCGCCACCATAGAGCCCTATATCGCCCGCCTTGAAAGCCAACTCAACGAAGCCGAGATTACCCAGATTAAAGATGCCGCCAGTGGTTATGCCGGATCGGCGGTCAGCTGGATTGCCGAAATCCTGAAAAACCTGTTCATCGGTGGGCGCGCCTTCGTCAACACGCTGTCGTTGCTGCTGATTATGCCTGTGGTTGCGTTTTTCATGTTGCGCGACTGGGACAAGCTGGTGTCCAAGGTCGACAGCCTGTTCCCGCGCCGGTCTGCCGAAACCATTCGTGGGCAATTCAAGGAAATGGACAACACGGTGGCCGGTTTTGTGCGCGGCCAGGCGCTGGTTTGTCTGACGTTGGGCACCATTTACGGCACCGGGTTGACGCTGGTGGGGCTCGACTTCGGCCTTTTAATCGGCATCGGCACCGGGCTGATGGCGTTTGTGCCTTATGTCGGCATGATGATCGGCTCCGTTATTGCGCTGGGTGTTGCCGCCATGCAGTTCACCGAAATTACGGATTTCCTGATGGTTGCCGCCGTGTTTGGGTTTGGCCAAACGCTCGATGCGGCTTTCCTGACTCCCAACCTGGTGGGCGGGCGGGTTCGTCTGCACCCGGTATGGATTATCTTCGCCCTGATGACCGGCGGAACGCTGTTCGGTTTCACCGGGGTTTTGCTGGCGGTGCCGACGGCGGCCATGATTGGTGTACTGGTTCGTTTCCTGACGTCACGATACCTTGAAAGCGATTTTTACCACAACGAACACGGCGGCCAGGAACGTTAACCCAGGTGCAAGCTTCCAACCAACCTTCCAAACCCGCTTCGGGGCAGATTCCCATTCCGTTCGAGCATCGACCGGCGCTGGGGCTTGATGATTTCCTGGTGGCGGCGCCCAATGCTGATGCCGTGGCGTGGATTGACCGCTGGCCTGACTGGCCAGCACCGGCCATGGTCATCTGTGGTGCCGAGGGCGCGGGCAAGACCCATCTGGTCAACGTTTTCCTGGAAGCAACGCGCGGGCGTTTAATTGGGCCCGATACCATAGCGGCGGATGATATTGACACCGTGATCGGTGATTCCCGCGCGCTGGCGGTTGACGGTCTTGATGCCGTGGTGGCCGAGAGCCCGGCCCTTGAAGAGGCCGTCCTGCACCTTTATAACCTGGCGCGTGAAGCCGATGTAAAACTGTTGCTGACGGCACTGACGCCACCGGCACGCTGGCGTCTCAGCCTGAAGGATTTATCATCACGCCTCAACGCTGCCCCGGTGGCGACGATCAACCCGCCCGATGACGCCTTGCTGGCGGCCTTGCTGGTCAAGCAGTTCGGTGACCGACAAATTGCCGTTAGCCAGGAAGTTATCGCTTACATGACATCGCGCATGACCCGTTCGTTCGAAGGTGCGCGCTACCTTGTTGAGCAGGTAGACCGGCTGGCGTTAAGCGAAAAGCGTGCCGTGACCATTCCGCTGGTGCGCCGGGTATTTGACGAAACTGAGCCGGAAAACGGATAAGCCACCAACAATAAAAAAAGCAACAGGAGACCCCTCATGGATTTAGGATTAAGTGAAAAAACCGCCATCGTATCGGCCGCCAGCAAGGGCCTTGGCCGTGCTTGTGCGTTGTCGCTGGCGAAGGAAGGCGTGAACGTGGTGATTTCTGCGCGCGGCGAAGAAGCGCTGATGGAAACGGCGAAAGTCATTACCGCAACAACCAGCGTAGAGGTTACGCCCATTGTTGCCGATATCGCCACCGAAGCCGGACAAGCGGCCGTGTTGAAGGCGTGCCCCAGCCCCGACATCCTGGTCAACAATGCTGGCGGCCCGCCGCCCGGAAACTTTCGCGACTGGGACCGCGACGACTGGATCAAGGCGGTCGATGCCAATATGCTGTCGGCGATTTTCATGATTAAGGCAACCGTGGATGGCATGATGGATCGTGGTTTCGGGCGGGTGATCAACATTACATCGGGCGCGGTGAAAGCGCCCATTGATGTGCTGGGTCTTTCCAATGGTGCGCGCGCCGGGTTGACGGGTTTTATTGCCGGGCTTTCTCGCGAAACCGTAAGCCGCAACGTCACCATCAATAACCTGTTGCCCGGCCCGTTTGAAACCGATCGACTGAAGGCAACACTGGAAGGCGCGGCCAAGGCACAAGGCACCACCGTCGAAGCCGTTGCCGAGGCCCGCAAAACCAACAACCCGGCCCGGCGTTTCGGACAGGCGGATGAATTTGGCGATTTGTGCGCCTATGTCTGCTCGGTGCAGGCCGGTTATATTACCGGGCAAAACATTCTGATTGATGGCGGGGCGTACCCCGGCACGTTCTAGAACACCAAAGGAACAATATCTTTTGCGTAAAGTGACCTATTTCAGTATCGGCCTGGTAGCTGATTTTGTGCTGACCGACAAGGCGTTTGACAAGTTTCTCCGTGACCTGAGTGAAGCCGAAGGCGAAATCGACGGTTACGGCGAAGGCGACCTGATGAAGGCTCGCACGCTGCTTGATCAGTTCATGGCTCGCGCCCATGAAGATGAAAACATAGAGCAGGGGCCGGGCGAGGCGCTGGCGGCGTGTTTCATCTGGAACTTCTTCAACACCAACCCCGACAAAACGCGCCAGATCATTGGCGACATCATCATCATCGACCCCGACGGCACCATGGGCACGGTGGAGTATGTCTCTGCCGCCGATGTGCAGGTCAACCACGAGCACTAAGGCGCGCGCGGCCGTTCAAAGGGCCGGGATGACAAAAGAATCCCAAGGGGTTAGACTATCCTTATTGGCAGGTTGCGTTGCGTAGCCTGCTCGTTTTAACCCCGCTTGAGGAGCCGACGCGATGACCAGGATCGATTTCCCCCGGATCGGTCTCGACGCCACTGAGCGTTTCGCCAACCGCGAATTGTCCTGGTTGGCGTTCAATACGCGCGTGCTGGAAGAAGCCACCAACCCCAAACACCCGCTGCTGGAAAGGGTGCGCTTCCTTTCCATTTCGGCAGCCAACCTTGATGAGTTCTACATGGTGCGCGTTGCCGGGCTAAAGGGTCAGGTGCGCGCCGGCATCAAGACGCTCAGCCAGGATGGCCTGCGCCCGTCAGAGCAACTTCGCGCCATTAATGCCGCCGCCAGCGACCTGATGGCGGAGCAACAGCACTGCTGGCTGAAATTACGCGATGAGCTTGCCGAATCTGGAATCAAGGTTTTGAACGGTGGTGAAATCTCGCCGCGAGACCGCGAATGGCTTGAAAAGTATTTTATGGGTCATGTGTTTCCGGTTTTGACTCCGCTGGCCATCGACCCGGCGCACCCGTTCCCGTTTATTCCTAATCTGGGTTTTTCACTGGTCATGTTGTTGAAGCGCAAGGGCACCGACGAGGTCTTGCGCGCACTGTTGCCGATCCCGCATTTGCTGGATCGTTTTATCCGCCTGCCGGGCTCATCCATCCGCTTTGTGCCGATCGAGGAAATGGTGACCTTGTTCATGGAACGCCTGTTCCCCGAGTTTAAGCTGGTTCAGGCGGCGCATTTCAGGGTTATCCGTGATTCAGAAGTTGAAATTGACGAAGAAGCTGAAGACCTGGTGCGCACGTTTGAAAGCGCGTTGAAAAGGCGGCGTCGTGGCTCGGTCATCCGTCTTGCGGTAAATGCCGAAATGCCTGAAGAGTTGACCAACCTTGTGGTAAATGCGCTGGACGCCGATGAGGAAGATGTGTTTCGCCTCGACGGCCTGTTGGGACAGGCGGACCTTTCGCAGCTGATTGTTGATGAAAGGCCGGACTTGTTGTTCGCGCCGTTTAACGCCCGTTTTCCCGAGCGCGTTCGCGACTATGGCGGTGATGTGTTCGAAGCCATTCGCAAGAAAGACCTGATTGTCCATCATCCGTATGAAAGCTTCGATGTGGTGGTGCAGTTTGTTCGCCAGGCGGCGCGCGACCCCAAGGTGGTGGCCATCAAGCAAACGCTGTATCGCACGTCCAACGATTCACCCATCATCGAAGCCCTGATCGAGGCCGCCGAGGCGGGGAAATCGGTTACCGCCATGGTTGAGCTGAAGGCGCGCTTTGACGAGGAAGCCAACATTCGCTGGGCGCGCGACCTGGAACGCGCCGGCGCACAGGTTATTTACGGTTTCATGGATAAAAAAACCCACGCCAAGGTGAACCTGGTGGTGCGCCGCGAGGGCAAGGGCCTGCGCTCCTATGTTCACTTCGGAACCGGCAATTACCACCCCATCACGGCAAAGGTTTATACCGACCTTTCGTTTTTCACCTGCGACCCGGCGCTGTGCCAGGATGCGGCACAGCTTTTCAATTACATGACCGGTTATTCGCATCCGGAAAAACTGCAAAAGCTGATTTATTCGCCCGTTAACCTGCGCAAAACCCTGCTCGACCTGATTGAGGTGGAAATCAGTAACGCCAAGGCGGGCAAGCCATCGGGTATATGCGCCAAGCTTAACTCGCTGGTGGACGAAGCCCTGATTGACGCCCTTTACCGGGCCTCGCGTGCCGGGGTCAAAACCGACCTTGTGGTTCGCGGTATTTGCTGTTTGCGACCCGGAGTCACGGGCTTGAGCGAAAATATCCGGGTGAAAAGCATCGTCGGGCGGTTTCTTGAACATTCGCGCATTATCGTTTTTGCCAATGGTCATGAAATGCCGTCGCGCGAGGCTAAAATCTTTATTTCCTCGGCTGACTGGATGCCGCGCAATCTTGACCGGCGAGTTGAAACTTTAATTCCCATCGAAAATGCTACGGTGCATCGCCAGATTCTTGATGAAATCATGGCCGTTAACTTCAAGGACACAGAACAAAGCTGGGTTTTGACGGGCAGTGGCGAATACCGACGCCTTGATGATGACGAGGGCGAAGATGGCATATTCAGCGCCCAGAATTATTTCATGACCAGCCCATCGCTTTCCGGGCGCGGCAAAGGATTAGGCAAAGGGGCAGGCAAGGGGTCGTCAAAGCGAAAGACCGCTGGCACAACAAAAAAGAAAGCCACCGCGAAAACGCCAAGCCGCACAAAAGCTCGTAAGCGTTAATTGCGCTTTGTTGTAGCTGCTCACAGGGACAACCCCATGTCGAAAACCAAGCCTAATCCCTCGCCAGACCCAAGCCTTGACGGTGTTGACCGCGTGGCGGTGGTGGATATTGGCTCTAACTCGGTGCGTCTGGTGGTTTACGACGCACCGGCCCGCCTTCCGGTGCCCATGTTTAATGAAAAGGCACAGTGCGCGTTGGGCCTTGGCCTTGCCGCCAGCGGCAGGCTAAACCCCGATGGCATTGCCCCCGCGCTCGACAGCGTGGTGCGTTATACCGGTCTTTGTCGCGCCATGGGCGTGGAACGCGTTGAGATGGTGGCCACCGCTGCCGTGCGCGATGCCGTCGATGGCCCGGACTTTGTCGCCAGAGTCGAGAGCCTGACCGGGCACAAGGTGCGTACCCTATCGGGTGAGGAAGAAGCCAAGATGGCAGCCTTGGGCCTGCTTTCCGGCGTGCCCAAGGCTGATGGCCTGATCGGCGATCTCGGCGGCGGCAGCCTCGACCTGGTGGCGTTGAATAAAGGTGAATACGGCGCCTTTGCGACCCTGCCGCTGGGCCACCTGCGCTTGATGGAACTGGCCAAGGGAGACGCCAAGCGCGCCCATTCCATTGTCGCGCGCGAACTCGATGCGCTGGAGTGGATGGATGCCATAAAGGGTCGCACGTTTTATGCCGCTGGTGGGTCGTGGCGTTCCATTGCCCGCGTGCTGCTGGAGCAGATCAAGCACCCGCTGCACATGATTGATAATTTCTGGATTGATACCGACCAGGCCATGGACCTGCTGGCCCTGCTCAGCAGCGGACGGATGCCATCGTTAAAAAAGGTTTTGGGCGTTAACAAAAAACGCATCGACACGCTTTCCTTTGCCGCCATTGCGCTGGCCGGGCTTTTAGAACGCACCAGGCCCAGGCGTTTGCAGTTTACCGGCTTTGGCATGCGCGAAGGCGTGCTGCTTTCTGCATTGCCCGAAGCCGTGCAACACCACGATCCGCTGATATCGGCGTTGACCACCGTAGCGGCGCGCACCGGTCGTTTTTCTATTTCCGGGCCCGAGCTTGCCGGCTGGATGGCGCCTTTATTTAACGATGAAACCATTGCTGAAAATCGCCTGCGCCAGGCAGCGTGTTTGATGAGCGATATCGGCTGGAACGAACACCCCGACTACCGTGCCCAGCATGCGTTTGAGCGCGTATTGCGCGTGCCGTATGCGGGCCTGATGCACGCCGATCGCGCGTTGTTGGCGTTGACCGTTTACGTTCGCTACAACGGCGAGGTGACGGATAAACTGGTGCAAGCGGCCAAGGGGCTGCTGGACGAGGGGCAGGTGGCGTGGGCCAGCCAGGCGGGGCTGGCGTTGCGTTTGGCGCACACCCTTTCGGGCAGCGCGCCGGGCGTTTTGATACGCACCCAGTTGGAATTGGACACGGACAAGGGAAAGCTGTTTTTAAAGGTTTCCAATGACGACCTGCACGCACTGGTCAGTGATGCGGTGAAACGTCGCCTCAAGACCCTGGCCAAGAGCATTGGCCTTAAGGGCAAGATTATTTGAGGGGCTTAATCCCCGTTCGGGTTTTCCAGCAACACCAGCTTGTCGCCGCGAATGGCAAGGCCGAGTTCGCCGGAACGGATGCGCAGTGCATCGTCTCCAAACAGGTCCAGTCGCCAGCCTTCCAGCGCCGCAATGTTGGCATCTTTTCCGAAGGCGGCAATTTGTTCGATATCGGCAGCCGAGGCGACCAGCTTTTGCGCCACGCCTGATTCTTCGCATTTCAGTTTCAGCAACACCCGCATCAGGTCGACCACCGGGCCGATGCCTTTGGGTATTTCCTTCTTTTTTACCGTCTGGGGTAAATCGGCTTCGGGCACTTTTTGACCGGCCTCAATGGCGGCCAGAATATCGCGGCCCTGGTTGCCGCCCGCCACGCGTTCGCTCAGGCCCCGCGTGCGACCGAGTTGCTCAGATGTTTTTGGGGCATGCAGGGCAATTTCCAGCAACGCATCATCGCGCAATACCCGGTTGCGCGGAATGTCGCGGCGTTGGGCTTCGCGCTCGCGCCACGCCGCCAGTTCACGCAGGATAACCATGGCCCGCGGTTTGGCACCACGGGCCTTGATGCGCTTGTGGGCGTTTTCCGGGTGTGCGGCGTAAGTGTCGTTTGAGGTCAGGATATCCATTTCCTCAACCAGCCAGCCTTCGCGACCGTTTTGCTCCAGCTGGTGTTTCAGCTTGCGGTAGGCATCGCGCAGGTGTGTCACGTCCGACAGGGCGTAATGGATTTGTTTGTCGCTCAGGGGGCGGCGTGACCAGTCGGTAAAGCGTGATGACTTGTCGATGCGCGCCTTGGTCAACTTGGCGATAAGGCCTTCGTAGCCCACCTGGTCGCCGAAGCCGCAGACCATGGCGGCGATCTGGGTGTCGAACACCGGTTTGGGCAGGCGCCCCGCCAGATGATGAAAAATTTCCAGGTCCTGCCTGCCAGCATGAAAAACCTTAAGTATCGAGGTGTCGTCAAACAGGTCATACAGGGGCGAAAGGTCCATGCCAGGGGCCTGTGCATCAATGGCCACGGCATCGTCGGGCCCGGCCACCTGCACCAGGCAGAGAATGGGCCAGAACGTGCTCTCGCGCATAAACTCGGTATCGACGGTGATGAATTCCTCACCCTCAAGGGTGCGGCAGAATTCGGCGAGCGCTGAGGATTGGGTAATCAGGGTCATGGGCCAAGACCTATACACCATTATTCCGCAAAGGGAAAAGGCCCTATTGGCGGTCGTCCTATCATAGCCTTGACGTTTGCCCCTTGCCCGAAGGTCCAAATCCGACCATCTCTCTTTTCTGGCCCCCCCAAATGGCGTATTTGCAACCGGGGGTAGGTTTTGAATACTATGGTATTAATAGAGACCTCTGGGGGAGGTCAGCATGGACCAGGAAGCAGCTCAACCACCTGTGGCGATTGCCGACATTGTCGGCCGCGACCTGCCGCCCGGTGGCGAAACCCCGACGTCGGATCACCTGCTTGCATGCCTGATGCACATCACCAATGCGCGGCCACTTTTCGCCCTGCTGGATCTTGATGCCGGCAAGCTGGTGTGGAGTTCGGGCGGTGCCGAGTTTGGAGACCTTTTGTGTGGCGACACCGAAAACGGCTGCGTCAGCAACATCAATACCTGCCAAAAACTGTTTTCCAATTTTGGTTTCGATTCAGATTCCGTGGTCGACATGCTGATCCGGATGGCCAACCTGCAGCCCGGCGAAGGCACATCATCGCCCGAGCCAGTTGCGGGCACCGGGGGGCGGCATTTCCGGCTGCATAACCACCGCCGCCGCTCGCCCCATGAGCATATGGTTCAGGTTTCGGTGCACGATGTTACCCCGTTCATGGAAGCGGCAGAACGCACACGCCGGATGGCGGCAGATCTGGTGGCAAAGCTGGAGGCACCCATCGAGGACGGTGATGGTGCCATGGTGTGGCTCAAGACCGTTTTGCAGGATCTCGAGCAGCTGTTTGCGCTGGATGATGACGAAGCCATCAAGGACCTGACCGAAGCCATGAGCGAGCGCGTGAACCGGGTCAGCGACCGCATGGTTGGCTTGTTGCGCTCCATTGAAGACCAGCACGACGAAAGCCACTGGCAGCCTCAGGATCATGTCGTCAATCTGCGCGACAACATCCCGATGCACGAATCCCCGGTGGATGACTGGAGCGCCATCGAAGACCAAATCCTGACCTGTGTCGACGGTCGGCTGGGGGTGGTGGGTGCGGTTGCCGAATCCCTACAAAATGCCTATCACTTCGTCAAAAATGCGGAAAGCACGTTCATAATTTCGCCGCAACCCGGAGAAATTTATGTGCTTAATGGCAAGCACGCGGAAAAAAAGTTTTCAACCGTAGCGGAACTGTTGCGCTGTCTCGACGTGGAAGTGAACTCCATGCAAACAGCTTTGGATTTTTTTCAACGTCTGGAGAGTGAGGCAAGTCTGGCGCAGTTTTCACTGGATGGCAGCATTGTCCATGCATGGGGCAGGCCCGGCCCCTATGGTGGCTGGCAAAGCAACATGGTGTTTGAAGTTGGCGAACGGGTGGATGTGCGCGGCATGTTTCACGGCATCAAGAATCTGCTTTTGCACTTGCAGGTTCTCTATGTGCTTAAAACCCGCAATGATGTAGACGATGTTCGCGTCGCCCTTGCCCAATCGGCCAAGGAAATTACTGCGCGTCTGGATGAACTTTCTGCCATCGCCAATACCGGCAAGCGCAATGTAGAGCTTCGTGTTGAGCGCGTGAGCGACTGGCTTGTCGCCGCCGAGCAGGCCGGGAATCTGGGCAAGGGCAAGGTTGCCATGAAGGTTGCCGATGATATTCAGGATCTATCCTACCTCGTCATGCCCCATGAAATGCAAGACACCCTTTATGAGCTGGTCACCAACGCCTTTCACCATGAGGCCACCGCCGTTTCGTTGAATGCCTATACGCAGGAAGGCTACCTGCTGATCGACATCAATGACAACGGTAGCGGCATTGCTCCTGAAAAATTGACCCAGATCCACCGGGTTCTGGAAAGTGGCCGCTATGACCCAAGCCTCAGCACGCGCGAGGATGGTACCGGAAACGGCCTCTTGAGCGCCCAGGCCGCAGTAAGGCGTTTGGTTGATGGCGCCCTGCGTATCGGCCCCGGCAAGGATGGCGTTGGCTCTCGGGTCAGCCTGTCCATGAAACTGCCCACGCCTGAGCGTGCGGTAGCGTAAACGGGCCTCATTTCCCTAATAAATCAGACTAAATCTTGACAAACGGCCCCCGAAAGTGTGCTTTTGCGCGCAACCACGCCATTTTGCAACGCGGGCCCGCCAACGGGTCAGCCAACAGGCCAGCCAACAGGAACGTTCATGCACCCTTACCGCACCCATACGTGTAACGCCATTCGATCATCAGATGCCGGTGAAACCGTGCGCCTTTCCGGTTGGGTGCACCGCAAGCGCGATCACGGCAACCTGTTGTTCGTGGATATTCGCGACCATTATGGCATTACGCAAACGGTCATTGATTCATCCAGCCCGCTTTTTGACGCGGTGGAAAAAACCAGGCCCGAAAGCGTGGTCACGGTAACCGGGCGCGTGGTCAAGCGTTCGCAAGACACGGTAAACGCGGAACTTCCCACCGGCGAGGTGGAAGTGGTAGTTGACGAATACCATTTGGAAAGTGCCGCCGACGTGCTGCCCATGCAGGTTGCGGGCGAGGCCGAGTTTTCCGACGAGATGCGCCTGACCCATCGTTTTCTGGATTTGCGCCGCGAGAAGGTGCACGCCAACATCGTTTTGCGTTCGCAAGTCATTGCCTCCATCCGCCGCCGCATGACGGAATCGGGTTTCCTTGAAATGCAAACGCCGATTTTGACGGCATCTTCGCCTGAGGGCGCGCGCGATTATCTGGTGCCGTCGCGCCACCATCCGGGCATGTTTTATGCGCTACCGCAGGCACCGCAGCAGTTCAAGCAACTGTTGATGGTTTCAGGCTTTGACAAATATTTCCAGATTGCGCCGTGCTTCCGCGACGAAGACGCCCGTGCCGACCGTTCACCGGGCGAGTTCTACCAGCTTGATTTCGAAATGGCGTTTGCCACACAAGACGATGTGTTTAATGCCATCGAACCGGTGCTGGGGGGCATTTTTGTTGAGTTTGCAAACGGCCGCACCGTAACCGACACGCCGTTTCCACGTATCGCCTACAAAGATTCGATGATGAAATACGGCTCCGACAAGCCGGACCTGCGCAACCCGCTGGTAATATCAGACGTTACCGAGCCGTTCCGCGGTTCCGGCTTTGGCCTGTTTGCCAAAAATGTCGACAAGGGCTCCGTGGTTCGCGCCATCCCCGCCACCGGTGCGGCGGACAAGGCGCGCAGCTTTTTCGACAAGCTGAACAGCTGGGCGCGTGATGAAGGCGCCGGTGGGCTGGGTTATATTATTTTTGGTGCCGATGGCGAGGCCAAGGGCCCCATCGCCAAGAACCTTGAGCCTGAGCGCATTGCCACTATTAAGGAAATGTCGGGCGTGGCTGATGGCGACGCCGTGTTCTTTGTTTGCCAGCCGGTCAAGGACGCCGAGCGGTATGCCGGTCTGGCGCGCGAGAAAATATGCGACGAGCTGGACTTGCGCGAAAGCGGTTGCTTTAAGTTCTGCTGGATTGTCGATTACCCCATGTTCGAGCTCGACGAAGAAACCGGCAAAATTGAGTTTTCGCACAACCCGTTCTCCATGCCGCAAGGTGGGCTTGAGGCCCTTGAAGGCGACAACCCGCTGGATGTTCTCGCTTACCAGTATGACATTGTTTGCAACGGGGTGGAGCTGTCATCGGGCGCCATCCGTAACCACCTGCCGGAAATTATGTACAAGGCGTTTGGTATTGCCGGTTATTCATCCGATGTGGTGGAAAAGGAATTTGGCGGCATGTTAAGCGCGTTCAAGTTCGGCGCCCCCCCTCATGGTGGTTCGGCACCGGGCATCGACCGCATTGTCATGCTGCTGGCCGATGAGCCCAACATCCGTGAAATCATCGCTTTCCCGATGAACCAGCAGGCGCAAGACCTGTTGATGGGCGCGCCGGCTGCGGTTGACACCGCCCACCTGCGCGAACTGCACCTCAAGCTGGCGCCCTTGCCGAAGGTGGACAAGGGTGATGGTGGTGAAGGCGACAAGAGTGGCGATAAGGGCGAATAGTCAGGTCTCGACGTTCGTCGGGTTATCCAGCCTGCGCAACACCGATAAAATATGCAGCGCACGCTCCGGCGCGTCTGAGTCTTCCGTGCGGTGACGCGAGGCGAAGTCGTATTTTTCTTCCCACAGCTTGATGTAATCGCGCGGCTGGTCGGGCAATGCCACGTCGCCGGTCAGCGCGCCGATGGTCTTGGCAAAATCCGGATGCAAGTCGGGCTGAAACGCCATGTCGGCGTATTCATCAAAATCGAGAATGCCTGCCGAATAAAGGTCATCGCCCAGGTTGGAAACCTGGCGCGGCGTCATGGCGCGCGCGTTGACGCCGTCGAGAATGTGCGCAAGTGGGCTTTCCGTGTGGGTGCGTCCACTGCCCTCAACAACCTCGGGGGCCAGCGGGTCCTTGACCGCCACCAGTTGCCGCGTGGTGTCAGTTGTGGCGTCGGGCCGTACGAACGAGGATGTGCTGTCATCAATTTTCATATTCGCCGCTCAATGCCCGGCCAACCCACCGCGACCAAAAAAGGTGCCCCGGCCACCGAAGTGGCGCGGGGCGAGTTTGGGCTTTGGGGGAGGGGCATTTTTTGGGGTTAACCGTTTTCCATTTCACGTTGTCGCGGGTCTTGGTCCTGAGCCGTATTGATCGTTTTGTTGTTTATTTTTTTATGTTTTATGCCTGCGCCTTTTTTAGTTTCCTGGCCTGGGCGCGGTCCGTTGCGCTGCGTTCACGCTTGACCTCATACATGGCCTGATCGGCGTGGTGGATAAGGTCGGCCGCCGTTTCGCTGCCGTCATAGCTTTGAAGGCCGAGGCTGGCGCGGATGGTGATAGGGCAGTGGTTCCACTGCACCATGGCCTCATTGACGATACGTCCGAGCATTTCGGCGCGCACAAGACCCTTTTCCCAGTCGGTACGGGCCAAAATGACGCTAAACTCGTCGCCACCCAGGCGCCCCACGGTGTCGTGGGCGCGGGTATTGGCTTTCAGCAATTCGGCCACCTTACGCAGCACCGCGTCACCGGCGGCGTGGCCGAAGGTGTCGTTAATGGGCTTGAAGTCATCCAGGTCCACATAAACTAGAATGCCCGTTTCCTCATAACGATGGGCGGTGGCGAGCACGCGTTTCAGTTCACGCTCGAACCCGCGGCGGTTCATAACCCCGGTCAACTCATCGGTAATGGTCAGGTTTTCCATTTCCGTTAGACGGCGTTCCTGCTGAAACAGCATCTTTTCCACGCCCATGCCCTGCAGCATGGCCTGGTCCAGCGCATAGTGGATTTCCTTGCCCGTGTCGGTGTCGAACGAATCAAGTTCGCGCTCCAGGCGGTCGCGCAGTGCCATTAGCGATGCGACCATGCCGCCTTGCTTGTTCTTCGGCCCCAGCTTTGGCTCGATGCCCGGTTGCAGTGGATATGTCATCAGCTTGCCCATTTGCTCTATTCCTTTTTGCCTTTCTGGCCGCACTTACGGCCCCGTTCTGGTTTTTTCAGCGCCCGACGTTCTGCCGGGTTGCCTGAAGGAAGAGGCAATCTTCATGCCAAATAAAAAGTCAGTTAAATCAATGGGATAAGTTTCTGGTGGGGCGGCAAGACTTGCCGAATAGGCAGTTATTGCCGGGCAGCGCCGGGCCAGACCGTGGCAATCAGCGGCAATCAGCGGCAAGTCGTGCGGGTGCCGCGCGGCAGGGCCTGCTTAATGCTTAAGAGGCCTGTTTAAGGTGGGGGCGTTGGCGAAAGGCTTATTCGGGGAGCGTTTCGATATCGCGCTCGTCACAGAACAACGCCGGGCGGAACAGGCCACGGATAAACCGTGCGCCGTGCGTGCCGTTTGCTAAGTTTTTTCCGGTTTTATTGGGGCTGGGCGTGACCCCGGCAGCCCCGGCAATGGCAGGCTTTTTCGGGGTTTCCGACAGGGGCTGGATGGCCAGGATGCGTGAGCCTGGAAACAGGACCTTGGCGCGTAATGCCGCCGATGCCCGGCCTGGCGCACACACCACATCGCGGGCGATGTCTTCTTCATCACCGGGGCGGATGTGGGTCACGGTATAGCTGCGCTCAGATGTTCCCGGCTCACCGCTTGCCGCCTTGGTCTGGTTTTTCATAAAAGCCCCCTAGCTTCGATTTCGCGCCAGTGTCTTGTTAAACGCCCTGTTGGCTGCCCGGTGGTCATTTCAGGGGATATATTCCTTTTTGGGCCCCCCGATGACCTGAATCCGGGCCCCGGTAACCATTCCTTAACTATAATATATCCAGTGTAGTGTCAACAACCGCACCGCATGATCTGGTGTTTACCTCAAGATTTGGTAGTGTTTTCAAAGATGTTCATGATGTACCCATGCTATGGCCATGACCCACTACATGTAGTGCCTGGGTTATTCCCATACACAAGAAATTGTTCCTGTCCGCGTTGCCCGCAACCCTCCCTGTAGGGGTCATTGGGCTATCGCGCACCACGATTACCGATAAAGGAGACCGCCGCCATTTCCGCCCCCATTACCACCAAGCGCGCCATCGAGATCAAAATGGCCGAATTGCAAGGTAGCGATTCGCAAGGCGCACCGTCAAAGCCCCGGTTATGGCCGGTGCTCGATGGTCTTGAAAGCGCAGGCCTGAGTGGGCGCGATGTTGCCATGGTTGCCGGGGTGTCACCGCCCACGGTCAGCAAGTGGCGCTCGGGGCGGATTCACGTGCCGGGGCCCAAGCTGGCGTTTTTAACCCTGGTGCTGGCGCACCTGCTTGATGACCTGCGCACCATGCTCAACCTCGAAGCTGAGTGGGGCACCCTGAGCCCCAACTGGAGCGCCCGCACCGACCCGCGCGGTGAGGCGGCGCTGCGGGCGCTGGAAATCCAGGAAGGCCTCAACATGGCGCTACCGGCGATTGAGGTGCGAAAGGGCGCACAACTGTTTCGTGCCTGGTGGGCGTCGGGCGCGGCAACGGACCTGCAGGCCGTGGTATTTGAAGCCTTTAAAACACCGCTCAAGACAGACAACCATGAACCCAATAATGAACCGGCCCAAGAACCGGTCGCCAAAAAGGATGTGGCATGATGAGCACGTTGATTAATGAACTGGGCATAACCCAGGATGGCCTCAAGACGGCACTTTCGGTACGCAACAGCTATCGTACCGGCGAGCCGGTGTGTGTGGCCGATGACCCGGGGCGTATTTTACTGCCCGAACACCTGATTAACATCGACATTGACCTTGCGTCGTTTGAAGACCCGTTGGCGCTGGCCATGATGGCGACCCGCGACCCGGAATCGCCCATGGCGCTGGCGGCGGCAACGCGCATGTCGCCCAAGGGTTCGGACAACCGCCTGGTTGCCGGCGTGTTCGGCCTTGTGGGCGAAAAAACAAAGCACCCGCTGGTCAAAAAGGCCGTTCACCTGGTTAGCGAAAACGCTTTTGATCCCAAGGCGATAGCCTTTATCCGTGGGAAGACCTCGCAGTTTATCGTCAAGACCCGCGAGCAATACGCCCGCGCGCTGAAGGAAAACCTGAGATCCCTGCTCGATGGCGACTTATCACCGCGTACATTTGTGCATTCGTTCTTTGAGTTGACCGAAGCGGGAAACCTGCAAAGCGATGTCCGCCAAAAGCTGATTACAAGTTTGCTGCTGGCCGAAACCGTACGCCCGGGAATCAAGTTTCTGATGCTGGAAAACTTTTACCGCCTGCCCATACCGACCCGCAAGGGGATCATCGCTGCGGTCAATACGGCGCCTGTTTCGCGTCATATTGAGGTTTTGAAGGAGGAGTTGCGCTGGATCATCTCGCCGGAACGCCAGGCGAAAGAGGCCCAGAAGCAGGATATTGAAGCAGAAAATAAACGTGCCCGGGCGAAGAAACCGCAGCCGGGCAGCGTTCACTGATAAATAGACAACAATCCAAAAAAAAGCGCTGCCGCCTGAAAACGCGGGCTTTAAATCGCTTCCTTCACGGCGCTGGCGCCTTCACTGCTGCTCAGGGTCGCGGGCACAGCACAGTATAGGCTGTAAAGGGTTTCGATAACCGCGCTGGCCTCGTCACCGCTCAGCGAATAATAGATGGTCTGCGCCTCGCGGCGTGTGGCAACCAGGTTGTCGCGGCGCAGGCGTGCCAGATGTTGCGACAGGGCAGATTGGCTAAGGCCGATAATTTCTTCCAGGTCACCGACGCATTTTTCACCCGGCACCAGTTGGCACAGAATCATCAGGCGATGCTGGTTGCTCATCGCCTTCAGCAGCGTGCTGGCACGAAGCGCATTGTCCTGGATGGCTTTTAGTCGTTCATCGGAAACCACGGGCACCCCCCTATTGACGGTCTTTCTTAAAATCAGGAACTTTCGGCTGCGGCTCTGCGTTGAGCCCGGCCCCCCTGAATCCCTTAACTCAATATATCATAATATTCGCATACTGTAGCCGCTGGAAGGGGTTAGGGCCAGCTTTTTGCCCATTTCAGAGTGTATAATTATCGCTGAATGGGGGTGCTGGCGCCAAAATGCCCACCCGGCGGGGGGTTATTGCGCTTGCGTAACTGGTTTCTGGGCGGCCTTGTCGGCCGCTTCGTGTCGCCGGGGCCTGTCCGCCACCAGGGTCAGCAGGGGCGGAATAATGAACAGCGTCAATACCGCCGACAGCGCCAACCCGCCGACCACGACGGAGCCCAGCCCGCGATACAGTTCCGAGCCGGCGCCGGGAAACAGCACCAGCGGCAACATGCCGAACACGGACGTCAGCGTAGACATGAAAATTGGCCGGATGCGGTTCCGGGTGGCGGCAACAATGGCGGCCTCCATGGTCATGGCGTCGTTGCGATTATGATAAAGCGTCTGGTGCACCAGCAAGATGGCGTTGTTAACCACAATACCGACCAGAATAATGAACCCCAGCATGGTTAGCATGTCCAACGACTGGCGGGTGAACAGGCTGACGATGCCCAGTCCGATAACACCCCCGGCGGTGGCCAACGGCACCGATAGGATAATGATGAAGGGGTATACGAAACTTTCAAACAGCACCGCCATCACCAGATAAACAATGGCCACCGCAATCAACAGATCCCACACCATGGCGTCCCATGCCTGATTTAGTTTGTTGGCGGTGCCGGAAAGGTTGATCTTCATGCCTTCGGGCAAGCCTTCTTCATACATGGGCGCCACCACTTCGTCGCGAATGCGCTCGATGGCTTCTTCCATGGAAACGTCCGGCGCCGGGCGCACTTCAATGGTAACGGTGCGTTCGCGCTCGATGTGGCGTATTTCCGTTGGCCCCGATGTCACTATCACTTCGGCTAGCGAACCCACCGACAAGATGGCACCGGAGCGCGTCACCACCGGAATATTGGCAATGCCCTGGGTTTCGGTAATGCCGGCTTCCGGGCCGGTCAGGGTCAGGTCGATGCGTTCACCGCCAACCGTGATTTGGGCGACGCGCAGGCCATCGTTAAAGGCGTCTACCGTTTGGCTGAACTCGCGTACCGTCACCCCGTTATCGGCCAGCAACACCGGGTCTGGCAGGATGCGCACTTCCGGTGCGCCCAGTTCCAGCCCCGGCTTGGGGCGCAACTGGTTACCGTCCTTGCGCGGCAGGATGGTGCCCTCCTTGCCCGTAACCTTTAGGGCCTGTGCGAGCACCACTTCGAGGTCGGGGCCGGAGATATCAATATCAATGGAACGCCCAGAGCCGATGGAGCGCCCAAACAGCGATGGCTGGGTCACAAAACCAAAGGTTCCCGGTTCCCGGAACACCGGTTTGCGGATGACGTCGATCAATTCACCGGCGCGGGCGGGGTCAACGGCACTGGCACCAACAAACGTCGATGTCGGGCGGGCGACAAAAAAGAAATTATCCATTTTTGGTGTGCCGTCGGCGTGCTCTTCCGGCCCGGTTTCCGATGCCCAATACTTCCTGACTTCACTTTCGACTTCGCGGGCAATACCGATGGTGGTTTCCAGATTATAACCCGGCGGCGGCAGGATGGCACCGATGACCAGATTGCGATTGCCTTCGGGTAGGTATTCCAGCTTCGGCAACAGCGCCCACGTGATGGCAACCGTGCAAACCATGATCGTCGAGACCACCCCCAGCGCCAGTTTTTTATTATGCGCGACGCGATGGGTAAAGGCGACGATGAGGTTGGTGACCCTGCCCGCCCATTCATCAATGCCGGCTAAATGCTTGATGCTGGCGCCACTGGGCATGCGTTCCAGCATGCGGTTAGACAGCGACGGTATGACCGTGACGGCAACCAGCAACGACAACACCACGGACACCGAAATGGCGACGGCGATATCGCGGAACAACTGGCCGACCTCAAGCTGCATGGCCAAAATAGGTGCAAATACCAAAACCGTGGTCAGCGCTGAAACTAAAATTGCGCCCCACACCTGGCGTGCGCCGATGTAGGCCGCTTCGCCAACCGGTTTCCCCTCCTGACGCAGGCGATAGATGTTTTCCAACACCACGATGGCAGCATCCACCACCATGCCAACGGCAAAGGCGATACCGGCCAGCGAGATGACATTGATGGAGCGCCCCATGGCCGCCATGGCAACAAAGGCGCCGATTACTGAAACCGGAATGGCTACCGATATGATGAGGGTGGCGGCACCGGAGCGCAAAAACAGCATCAACACGATTGCTGCAAACAGGCCGCCAATCCAGATATTTTGCTGCACCAGGTCGATGGCGGAATTGATGTAAATCGTTTCGTCGTAAATCTGGATCAGCTCCAGCCCGGCGGCGGGCAGGGGCCCGGCGTTCAGTTCGCTGATGGCGACCTTCACCCCGGCGATGGTATCAATGACGTTGGCGCCGGTCTCACCCACTGCGTTCAGGGCCAACGCCTGTTCGCCCAGGCGGCGGATCATGGCCGATGGCACCTTGTAGCCGTATTCGATGTCGCTGATATCGCCAACGGTTACGCGCGACACACGCCCGCTAGCAGAGTCGGTCAGGCTGCGCAGGATGACGGAACCGACCTGTTCGGGTGATGTCAGTTCGCCTTCGGTGCGCACCACATAACGTCGCTTGCCTTCATCCACGTTGCCCGCCGTGGCCGATGAATTGGCGGCACGCAACGCAGCCACCACCTGTGGCACCGTAAGGCCGTAAAGGGCCATGCGCTGGGGGTCTACGATCACGCGCATTTCGCGGTTCATGCCGCCGTAAACGTTCATACCGGCAATGCCGGGCACACGCTCAATGCGGTCCTGGATGACATTTTCGACAAAATCACCATAGGTGTGGATGTCGCGCGTGTTGTCCTTGGCGCGCTTGAGAGTGAACCATGCGATGGGGCGGTCGTCTGAGTTACGCGACGAAATAACCGGCTTGTCCACCTCGTCGGGGTAATCGGAAATACGGTCAAGGCGGTTGGCAATCAACAGCAACGCCTTGTCCATGTCCTGACCAACATTGAACTGCAGGGTAATGCGTCCGCGCCCGCGTTGCGAACGGCTGGAGATTTCGTCCAGCCCCTCCAGCCCTTTCAGGGCGTCTTCCTGGCGGTTGATGATCTCGCGCTCTATTTCCGCCGGGGCTGCGCCCGACCAGTTGGTACTTACATTCAACACCGGTTTGCGAATATCGGGTGTTAGCTGAATGGGAATGGTTTGCATGGCCAGCAGGCCGAACATGATAACCATCAACACCGCCGACATGACGGCAATTGGCCGATCAATGGCAAGGCGGATCAGGTTCATGGGGCTGATTTCTTTACGCTGACGGTCTGGCCGGGGCGCAGGCGTTCGTTGCCGCGCACCACCACGGTGTCACCGGCAACCAATCCCTGCAACACAACAAAGCGCTGACCCACGCCATCGCCTAATTGAACGGGGCGCATTTCGGCCTTGTCGTCGATAATAATAAACACAACCCGGCGCCCGCCCTTGTTCAGTACCGCGTCCTTGTGCACCGTTACGACCTCGGCTTCCGGGCCGGAGGGGATGCGCACGCTGGCGCTCTGGTTGGCGGCGAAAATTCCCGTGATAACACCACCATCGGGAACAAAGCGAACCGCGCGGGTGCGCGTCAACGGGTTTTCATCAGGTATAACGGCACGCACAATCGCCTTGCCGGTGGAGCCATCGGCCAGGGTGAAACCGGTTTTGGTGCCGGGTTTGAGACCCGCCGTGCGGTTAGCCGGAACGTCTGCTTCGATTTCCAGGTCGCTATCATTGAGAATGTTCATCACCGGCTGGCCCATGCTTAAGTAGGTGCCGACCTCGGTGTGCACACTGGTAATCACGCCGCCGAACGGCGCCTTGATGTGGGCATTGGCAAGATCAATCTGGGCTAGCGCCTGGTTGGCGCGCGCCCGGGCCAACTGGGCCTCGGCATCGGCAGCCGTGCTTTCGGCAATGGCGACTTCCTGGCGGGCGTCTTCAAAGCGCGCCGGGGAAAAGGCGGCGGATGTTTTTAGGTCTTCCAGGCGCTTCAGTTCCCCCCGGCGCTTGTCGGCCTTGGCGCGCGCACTTGCCATGCGCGCCTTGGCGCCCATAACCTCGGCGCGGCGCAATTCGACCTGCCATTTCAGGCTGTCGGTCGCCAGCACCGCAATGACGCCACCGGCCTTGACCCGGTCGCCAACGCGCACTTCCAGTTTTTCAACTGCACCCTTGACCAGTGCAGAGACCACGCCCGCCTGACCGGCAATAAGCCGGCCGATGACGGTCACGGTCTGGCTGGTGATTTCCTGGCGCACACGATCGACGCCCACGGCGGCGGCACGGGCGCCATCCATGGCTTTTTGGGCATGCGCAGGCGAATGCGTAATGGCGTCCGTTGTGGCAAACGCCATCACGACAAAAAGCATTGCCCACGGATTGTAGCGGTGGGTGAGGTTGGCGGTTCGCATCTGGGGCTCCCATCGGCCCGGCCCGGAGCGTATTGGCTTTGTATTTTTAAAGGCTTTCCGGTCGGCGCAACAACACATTGTTATCGGGGGACTTTATGCCGAAACCCCCGAAGTGGCAACCGGATTGCAATGGCTGCAAGGTGGAAGGGCGGCCCCTCAGCGGTTGAGAATCGCGTGATGCATCAGTGACTTGAAGGGCAGGTCGGCCTTCAGCAGGTCATCGAGGAACAGTTCGCATAGCTCCTGGTGAAGCCAGATGGCCCGCTCGCCGTCCTCGGCGCCCAGCGCATCCATGAGTTCATTTAACGACTCGCTCAGAGCGGCATGATACCGGCTATGCTCATTGACCTGGCTATAGTTGTGCTGTTCCAATAATTTCGTTTCAAAGCGGGCGTGTTTTCGCTCTACGGCGATCAGGTGAATGACCTGTCGCCATGCGGAATCAAAATTGCCAGACACGAGGCAGTCATCTATTTCGTTTAACATCAAGATGATACGCTCATGGCCGTTGTCAATTTCGGCAATGTCGAACTTCAAAATATCGGAGTAATAAAGCCTCAATGGCTGAATTCCTAATTGCGCGGAGCCGGATAGGCCACCGCCAAACGTTTTAATTTAACCAGCTTCGCCTCCATGTACCTAGAGGTTATTATTGTTTATTATGACCACACTTTTCATGACCCACCCATCCAGCCTTGAGCACGACACGGGCCCCGGGCATCCGGAGTCCGCCCGCCGCCTTAAAGCCGTGCTGACGGCGCTGGATGACCCCGCCTTTGACGCCTTAGTGCGCCACACCGCACCGCGCGGTTCGGTGTGGGATATCAAGCGCGTGCATGATGATGCCTACATCCAATCGGTGTTCGATGCGGTGCCCGAAAGCGGCTTCGCCAGCATGGATGGCGACACCGTGCTGTCGCCCGGTTCCGGCGAGGCGGCATTGTTCGCCGTCGGTGCGGCATGTCGGGCGGTGGACGCCGTGGTGGCGGGCGAGGTCAAAAACGCCTTCGTTGCCGTGCGCCCGCCCGGCCACCATGCCGAGCGTGACCGTGCCATGGGGTTTTGCCTGTTCAATAACGCCGCCATCGCCGCCTTTCATGCCCGCGAAATTGAAGGCATCGAGCGCGTGGCCGTGGTTGATTTTGACGTCCACCACGGCAACGGCACCCAGCAAGCATTCTGGAACGAGGAAACATTATTTTACGCATCAAGCCACCAGTCGCCGTGTTACCCCGGCACCGGGTCTGAGCGCGAACGCGGCGCCTTTGGCAACATCGTCAACGCCGCCCTGCCGCCGGGCGCCGGCGGCGACGATTTGCGCGATGCCTATGGCTTCATCATGCCGGCACTGCGTGATTTCGCCCCCGATTTGTTGATCTTGTCGGCTGGCTTTGACGCACATGCCCGCGACCCGTTGGCACAACTGATGCTGGCGGAAGCGGATTACGACTGGCTGATGGACCAGCTGCTGGCCCTGGCCGAGGCCCAATGCGGCGGGCGGGTGGTGTCTTTCCTTGAGGGCGGCTATGACGTTGACGCCCTGGCATCGTGCGTCAGGGCTCATGTGCTTAGCCTGATGGCAGCTTGAACATGACGGTTGCTCTATGGGGGCTGCACTTTTAGACTGCGTTCTTTCCCGCCCCTGACTTTTTCGACCTGAAGGCACATCATGGCCAAAGCAAAAAAACCCATGAGCACCACTCTGTTATGGCTGATTCTTACAGCCGTCGCCTTGCTTGCGTTTGCCGCAGCGTCTGTTCTGGTCATTATCGTTGGCATGTCGCCAACGTTGGCCGCCTATATCGGTGATAACTCCAAAGGCAAGAATGCCACGATCTGTGTCGCTGGTATGAATTTTGCCGGTGTGTTTTACGAAGTTCTCAATCTGTGGTTTGGCCACAACAC